>DURE01000050.1 GCA_012837425.1 Clostridiales bacterium | reverse complement strand
TCGCCGTTTGATTTTTGTCTATTCTGCTATCAAGTAGTTTTTGCCGCGGGGGCTTTTTTGCAATAACTCTCCCGCATGGCCGCCTGCGCAGCTTGTTTTTATTTGGGGACATTTCGCAATTGGCTACAAATACTTATAAAAATCCAACCTGTTTCTACTTGCTGATAGTATCAAACGATAGTGTCGAAAACCATTGATCCGACCACACATCGGAATTACATCTAACCATCACAAGCAAATCTTCGTAAACGAAGAAAATACTATCTCTTGTATCCTCTTTGTATTCAATAACCAAAGCGGTAACTTCTCGGTCTCCGAGCGCAATTTGACGGTTGCAGATGTTTTCGTGCTGCTTACCAAGATTATCTATATTTGCAGAGTTCGGAGAGAGCTCTTTGATAACCTCTGAAGCCGTCATGTTTCTCTGCCTTTCGCCATCCGGCAAATAAGTTATTGCTATATAAAAGTTTTCTCCTGTGGATACAGTGGGAAAATACCATATCCAAGGCAAATTATACAGTTCATTCCCCAAAAATGTTATATTGGAGAAGCCCTCTTCATTACGATAGGTAATGGGATCGCCTTCGAGCATGGGGTGAGGAAAGGATTTATCGGATTTTACTTTATCAACAAAGTGAGCGTATGTCTCACCCATAAGTCGCTTTAAGCCTTGAATGGTATAACCTTCGGAATTTTGTTTTTTACTTGAAAACGCATTTATCATCTCCTCATAGCTGTCAAAGTCAAAAGTTGTGTTTGGAGGATCTTCAGCATTCTCGTTACCATTAACTAATGATTGATCACTACATCCCCAAAACGCCGATATGCAAAGCAATAATACAATCAGTATTGATAGTAATCGTTTCATAAAGTTACCCCCTAACCGATATTAAGAACAATAATCGTAATCAGCACATACAAGATCTGACTACACAAAGGTGAAAGTGCCAAGCAACGGAAAGTAATTACGTTTTTCTTATGAGCAGGACTCGTCTTATGCTTTTGGGCAATCAACAACCCAATCGCACCGATTATCGTAAGCACGGCGTTTGCCGCAAACAAAACCACGTGTGATGCGAAAACATACAAACCCATTCCGCTGTGATAGCCATCGGTTCCAACATTTGCGAGATCTTCTATATGTCCTTCAATCAACCGATATGTAAAGAATGCAAGAGGTATCAAAATCAAGATTGGTAGAATGATTTTTAGACACCACAACAATATATCGAGTGCTTTTGGCTTCTTCAATCTTATACCTCCCTTTTCACTTATATAGACGGGTTTTACGCCGTTAAAGTTGCATTGTTCTATATATTAAGTCGCTTTTTTCTTAAAAAGGTTTCACTTTTTTCAAATTAAACTAACAATAAACGGCACAGTTACCAAAATAACACCTATCACAAGCAATATTGTGCGAATGATAATGGCCGGACGGTTAGTTACGTACTCCAAATCCTTATTACGCGATGCCGCCTTGACAATCTTGTACGACAAGAATGCAAGCGGCTTGTTAAGAAATGCAACAATACCAAGCATCGAAAAATAAGCAATACCGTTAGATGTAATATCCGTAAGAAGTGCGGAGCGAATGACTCGCGTATCCGAAAGTATAAATAATATTCCCGAAATAGCGGCAAGCAGCATCATTAGAACCGCCACTCTGACAATCACAACATCAAAGGATTGGTTGGGAAGTGCTTTATCTACTTTCAAATGCCGCATACTAATCAATAGGACAACGGATAATACCGTCACAAAGAAAGGAACGGAAAATATAGCAATAAAGATTGCTCCAACAAAATCCCATCCAATACCATCGGTGATAACGTATGCACCCATAATAAATACAGCCACCAAAGCAACATATATTAAGGTCATAGCGAGCATGGCTATGTTATATTTCTTTCGATTGTTTTCCATATTGCCTCCTTTTGTAATGGTACAATTGCATTTTTTACGGCTCAGATACGGTTCTAAATGTTTCCATTCTGCCTATGTGTGGTGTATCTTTGTCGTGTATGTATGTGAAAAAGTATGTTTCTCCAACTTCAAGCATATTGCAGAAGGTGCTTGGTGCTTCAAGCTTAGCGAGTATTTTTTGCTCCCCATACGCCTTTTCAATAACAATAATGCCTTCTGCAGGATCAACCTCTACAACAACTCCTGTTACGCTTGTTGATATATCATCGGCACGTGCTACGAACCACGACGATTGTAACACGATCAAACATACGAACAAGAGAACAAGCCACTTGCTCGACTTATCGCCTCTCTTTTTCACAATAGAAGCAATTTCGATTACCAAAAAAATTACGGTTGCAGGGATAGCAAGCATAGGAATAAGTGCTGCGATCTCGTGTACGCGATAATCTATGAGCGTGTATATTCCATAAAAAGCAAGTTCTTCTTCAAGCAGAAAGAACATCCAAGAAAAAGCAAGGATTCCTATAAATATTCCTATTCGTAAAGCTTTTTTCATACATCACACCTCACACCGATTGTAAATAATCACATCGTGATTAGCTTACGGATTTATTTTTACATATCCGGTCTTTTCAATGATCTCTTGACCCTCATCGGAGAGAAGCCAATCAATCAGCACCTTAATGTTTTCATTTTCATTGTCGGCTCTGTATATTGCATAGAACTGTGCAATGATCGGATACTCACCGTTTTGAATGTTTTCTGCACTTGGATACACGCCGTTCAAAGAGAGCATTTTTACAGCTTTGTTCCCTACGATACCATCCATATAGTATCTGAATGAAAAGCCTATGGATGCACCTGTAATAGCCAATGGAGATTTAGGCGCAATTGCCGTATCTCCCATAAATGCGTCCATAGCAGACTGACTTCCGCTACCTTCGAGACGTGTTACGGGATTTATGATGCGATTAGGTCCGCCAAGCTGATTCCAATTGGTGTATTTTCCGGAATAGATGCCTCGTATTTGCTCGGTAGTCAGATTATCAACGGGATTATTCTCGTTGACAAAGAAAACGAATGCTTCAAGTCCAACGGGAACGTAGACAAGCTCGACTCCTTTTTCCTCGGCATACTGTTTCTGCTCTGCCGAAGGCGCAGCACAAAAGAGGATGTCGGTAGTTCCATCAACGATTGCCTGATAACCGCGAACAGTATTCTTATACTGCATCTTGCTATCCTCGGCAAAGTTTTCTCCGTAGTAGTTGTCATCAGAGAATGTGCCACCCTCGTATGTGACCGAGCCCTTGGGGTAGACATTTTCTATAATAGAGGCATATACGGGTACAAGCGCGGCTGCTCCGTCAAGCACGGGCAAATTGTCCGTCAGTTTCAATGATGACTCAATATGAGCAAGCTCTGAGCCATCCTCGTGTGGCAAAAATTTTGATACGTCTATCATTTTCGCCTGCGTCGCATCGCTGAAATTATTTGAAAGCCGTCCTGTAAGCAGCATATACATACTGAGATTAAATGCCGCAAACAGAGCTATTACAAGAAAGAGTGCTATGATCTGCTTTGCTGTCTTAGGTATCTGTTTCATATCACCACAGCTCCTTTGCGATAAACTCAATAATGGAGCAATGCTGATACGCATAGATCGCATAAGCAAAATGAGCTAAAGTGAGAAGCACACAAACACCAAGCACCGCAAACAATATAATTGAAAAAGTACGGTCTTTCATAACACTCTCCTTACATAAAGGCAACCGCCATAAACAACAGAGCAATAAAACCAATTACAACAACAGCGAGAGCACCCGCGATAATTGCTGAAACGATAAGCCAAATTTTACGCTTTTTCATTTCTTCGGGCGAAACCGCACCGGGAGTAAGTTTGTTCTTTCTCTTTGCGGATAAGTAGCGGTATATACTGACTCCAAGGAGCGCGATTATAATTGCCGGTATTGCAAAAAACAAAATGTCATAAAGTATTATTCCAAACATAACTAAATCTCCTGTTGATATCTATTATTCCACCTTCGTTGTTTTCTCATAAAGAATAGCGGTAAGCCAATTATCTATAGACGTTACTCCTTTACCGTATATCCCTTTGCTTCTATAAAGGCTTTATCTTCAACGGTTAGACCTGCTCCGCCGTTTCCCATACTATACGCCTGTGCATCTGACAATATGGTAATTGTTTGAGCAGTAATAGGATAAGTGTGATAAATTCTAATTGTTTCTCCCATTTTTACGCCATCAAACAAATCGGTATCCGTGGGAACAATGCTAATTAAATATTTCATCTGAGTTGTTGGCTCAACAGCTAAAATAAACGGTGTATCGGGCAGTTCGTTAATGTATACCAACTTGCCTTCCGTTGAATAACCGTAATCTACGGAAATCTTTTTTATATTGGCATTGCTATATTGCGTTGTGGAGAGCATAACAAGATCACCTATTTCAATATCTTTTGTTTCTTTCTTGTATTTCTCTCTTGAATACCATTTGAGAGTAAAGCGCGACTCAGCATTACCCGAAAGTGTTACGATAACGGTGTCGCCGTTTTCTTCTATAACATCTACCACATAGCCCTTATAGTTATAGTGGTTACTGCCGGCTGTTTCGCAAATACCCCAAGTCATAAGAAGGAGCACGAAAACCACAGCCAAACCTATTAAAATCTTCTTCATGAGTTATCACCGCTTTTCGAGTATTTCTTTTTGCAGATTATCGCAACGACAAAAACGATGATGCTCGGCACGATAAACTCGACGGCTCTTATAAGCGCATACGCATATAGCGGCGCAGACCCCATAAACCTCGTGTTGTAGTGGTATATTCTTTAGTTTGCAGGTCTCGGTCTATCGGTTACTTCTTCTCCACCTTCATTGAACTCATCAAAGACCGTTCCGTAATCTACGTGATCCATATTGATATCAGCAATCTCAATTAGCCAATTCAGATCTTCCTCCGCAAAGCCTTCAAAGCTGTTCGTGTTTTTCAAGCGGAGATTCTTGTAATACGGGTCAAATCGCAGCTCGATTGACGTGCCGTTTTCAAATTCCATTGTTACTTTTCTGATAGTCTGAATGGAAAGAGGAAGTGTACCATTGAGGTATTCCTCACAACGATGGTCGATGTACTTGGTAAATTCGATTTTCGTATCATCCAAAGAACCGAATATTTCATACAGTTTACCGAGCTGCTCATCGTCGGTTACGGTCACGGTGTTGACCTTTACTTTCTTAGAAATGTCCGTCTTTGAGAAGCTTGCCTTTTCAAACCTTATGCTCTTAATATCATCTGCATTTTTTACGTTGAAGATATTTTCAAGCACAAAAGCGAAGTTAAAGGGTTCTACATCCGATTCCCAATAGTCCATGTTGGAAAAGCGGAACAAATGGGTATCACCATCATCAGACACCACGATAAGCTGAGCTATATCGTCGTGTCCTTTGATCTTGTAGAACTTCTGTGTTTCTGTTTCAAGATACAAGTCACCGATCTTGCTTTCAAGGGTAAGTTTTTCAAAGTTGCTCATATCGTTCACTTGGGAATATGATGCGGAATAAACATCCCCAAACTTGATAGAGGTATAGATTGCTACGTGTTCGCTTGTACCCAAGTCCGGTACAAAAAGCCACAGCGAAGCACTCACGAGCAGAGCAAAGCAAGCCGCCATCGACGCCCACTTCACCCAAGCGTTCTTTTTCTTCTTTTGTACCTTTTCGGCAGGTGCAGCCTTCATGATGAGCTCGGGATCAAGACCGCCGAGGCTCCTATAAATATTCTTATTCGTCATATGTCAAAGCCCTCCTTGTGTAAAAATTCTTTCAGCTTTTTTCTTGTGCGGAGCAAGAGGACGGTTACGGAGCTTTCTTTCATTCCGTACTCCTCCGCAATCTCGGCTACGGAGCTTGAGTACCAATACCGGCGCACAAAAACATTCTGCGTTTTGTCGGGCAAAGACCAAACGAACTTATTCAGAGCATCCCTCAGAGCAACGCTCTCGCCAATGTCCTCTCCGCTGTCGTTGTCGGGAATACACTCGGCAAGCTCGTCAAGAACAAGCATCACTTGTCCTCCGCGCTTCTGCGTGTGGTATTCCTCATAGCGATCAAGGGAAAGCTGTCGGCTTATCATCCCAACGTATGGCTTTAGAGGGTCGGGACGATTAGGTGGAACGGTGTTCCACGCTTTGAGGTAAGTATCGTTGACGATTTCTTTTGCATCTTCGTCATTTTCGAGAATGCGATATGCGATGTAATGGCAATACCGTCCGTATTTCTTGTCGGTTTCGGATATAGCAGATTCCGAGCGCTCGAAATATAGATCTACTATCTGCCTATCTTCCATAACTCACACCCCTTTCGTGTGTTCTTGAAGGTCCTTCACCCTAAATAACGGGAAAATGACCGTCCACACTACACTATGACGAAAATTTTTCAAAATTTATAAATATATCCCACCTTACTTGTTGCTATAACTTTCAGTTACAACACTAAAGTTTTTTCATGCCCACGTTTTCTTTGTTAGCGAAATAATGAATACCGCCAATAACAGAATGGAGATAGCTCCTCCTATCATTGAATAGCAGTTAACGAGCAGGGGCATAAGAGACGTAATCAACGCTATAATAGATATAATCTTTATGGCTTTTTCGCCTTTATCTACAAACAATTTGATAACGGACAATACAAGAAGCACACACGTCAATATCGCCGTGATAAATGGTCCAAAATTCGCATATCCGTAAGGGGTTAGATCGAAATAAGAAAATGTTTCTCTAAACGGTTCGCCCTCGGGATTGGCGAAATGCAATACTGCCCCATACGGCAAAACTTCCAACACGAGAATGGCAATCAAAATGGCTACTAAGATAATAGGCTGTTTTCTCTTAATCATAATGTTACCTCCCAATCAGCTGAATACCATATCAATATAGGTGTCGAGGTTATACTCGTCGCCCCACGAATGAACATCAATAATATAAAGATTGCCTTCATATATGAACTTGGCTTGACCGTGCATTGCACCGTCTTGAATCAAAGAATAGTGTATGGTGATACCGTTGATTTCCTTTGTAAGTCCTTGCTCCTCATATCCACCGATATAACTATCATCAATACTATCCTTGTTAAAGATAATGTAATAGTTTACACGATCGATCAGTTCTCCGTTGGCATAAGATGCTTGGATCAATAGCTGTGACGGCTTTTTGATACTCGTCTGCGAATCGCCAAAAGCTTCTTCACCCGAAGGAGTAACAACCGTGCTTGAGATAGAAATATTACAAGTGCTCGTTTCATCAAGATCAAGATTTGAATACAAAGTATCATATCCTAAAGCATCATGTACTGCATCAAGTGAATTATAAATGTCTACGCCCGGGTCTGCGCTATGTGCTCCTTGAAAAGCGATAAATACAGATGGAACGATAAAAACCACCAAAGCCAAACAAGCAGCCACAAGTGGAGTCCATTTTATCCATGCGCGTCTTTTAGCTTTCTTTTCCAATGAGCTTTTCATTGTAAAATACCGATCAAGAATATCAGAATCAAGCTCAGTAATGGCGTTTGACAACTTTTCTCCTGTCATACTGTATAACCCTCACTTTCAAGATGTTTTTTGAGTCCGTTTTTAATCGCTTCTATCTCCCGCTTAACCGTGGAAAGACTGCATCCAAGCTCTTTACAAATCTTCGTAAGAGGATCGGAAATATAATAACGGCTGACAAAAATGTACATTTGTCTATCGGGGAGAGATCTGACGTAATTACTTATGATTTTGGCAAGTTCTTTTGTTTCCATTTCTGCGTTCATATTTCCTTCGTCTGCTATGAAATCTTCAAGCTCGGAGAGAGACACCGTGTATTCTGACACGATTCGTTTTTGACGCTTATTCGCATTAAAACGGTTGATCGCAGTACGCCTAATAATGGTTGCGAGAAATGATTGTAGCAGAACAGGTCTTGCCGGAGGAATCGAATTCCACGCGCCAATATATGTATCGATATGTATCGTTCAGACACTCCTCGCTGTCACACATATCGTGTACAATGTTGTTTGCAAGCGAAAGCAAAAACCTTTTGTATTTGATGTCGGTTTCTTTAATAGCTTGCTCGTCGCGTTGCCAGTACAAATCAACGATCTTTTCGTCACTCATTGTAGCTGTCCGATTTCTTTGAAGTTCCATAACACACCTCCTTCCACAGATTTGAAAGGCCCTTCATAAGTAATAGTCAAGATTTTTTTGGAAACGGCTCACGTTTTTTGAAAGTTTTGAGATTTTTATAGTTTATTTTTTGAAAAAGCCATTGTCAAGGTATATACTTACTCCTCAACAATGGCTTTTTAGAAATGTAAGGCTAAATTGTTGAGCTTTAACCTTTATTAAAGTAAAACCTCGTCGACGGATCGATTAGCTACCGGCTTTGCCTTTTTTACAGTATAATAGGTGTTATCCTCATTTGCAGAATAATCGTATATCCAGGCTCTTTGTTTATACTGTTCAAGAATGTTTTTGTTTTGGTTATTAAAGGGGATCTTCGGACGTTTAGCGGGTTCCAAAGCAAAAACAAGGTCAGTTCTCTTTAATATCAAAGCGAAATTCTTTGCTTGTTCAAGAGAAATGGTCTTAAGCAAAGCAACAAACAATTCCGTCTTCTTATTGTCATCTATTCTATCACAAGACAATAATTTTCTGATGAATAACTCTGTAAGATTCGATGCACACTCCAAAACACGCGCATAATTTATAATCGACAAATCAAATATGATATTTCTTATGTCCTCATTATAAGAATCGTGTGTTTTGAACAAATGCGGTAAATCCTCTAAAACAAAATGATTTTTCAAAACAATGAAAAGAATCTTCTCGGAATAATTCTTGCCAATAATACTTATTTTCTCGCTTGTAAAGCCTAAAAGCGTAATCTTGTAATCATCCTCAATATTCCAAGATAGTATCTCAACCAGTTCAGCAAAAGCGAACACATCCGCACTCATCATATCGACATACTCAGAAATATTTTGCCTTATAAAATGGAACAGAACATCCTTGTACTTGCTTCTTATAGAAATCAAGCAGTCTTTAGACATTTGAATAATTCCGTCATCTATCAAAACATTCATTTTGGATGTTGGTATATTATCAATATCAAATGCGGTATCATACACAATATTAGAAGAGGATAAGATTTGCCCATATTTATCATCAGCAAGATCAAAGCATTTTATTGTAGCATCAAAGATTTTGCGTTTGAACTTATCGTCTGTTTCAACAGATATTTTAGATATATCGATAATTCCACTGTATCTGTTAATATAGCTGATCAGCAAAGCGGTAAGTGATTTGTATTCTGCAAAACAATAATACAAGTTATTTTCACTAAAGTGTAATTTTTTATGCTCAAGCAGTATACTCCACAATTGATGGTTATTTATTTGCGAAATATCTAACACATCATTGGTCAACAAAGCAATATAAGACTTTTTGATTTCATCGGTTATGGATTCATCATTAAGTACATTGACGATAGTTGTTTCGCCATCTTCAATCTTTCCGTCACACATTTCAAATATGATTTCAAAATATTCCGCAATGTTTGATTTTACGTAACTGTAAATTGGTGCATCAGCAATTGACAGCAACATTGAATAATTTTGATGTTTCACTATTGCTTCATCTTGAATTCCGTGAATGTGATTCAGCATATTCTTGATGTTTTCGTACGTCAAGCAGTACATGGACTTCTCATATACCAACTTGTAGATATTCTTTTCGGAAACATCATAATTGATTGATCTAAATTTCACATTAATGAGTTCAAATGATCTAATTAAACGACTAATGTTAAACTCATTCAAATTTAGATAATCATTGGTTTTGGATACAAATTCGGTCAAACAATTATCAACATTAGCAGATTCAATAGCCTTATCATCGCAATACAACAAAATACTTAACGAAATCTCTCGAATTTGATCATACGGCATACTGTTAGCAGATGTTACATCAAAAAAGAATTTCGGCCAATATCTTATAATCTTATCGATGGAGTTTTTGATTTTTCGAGTTGTGAAATATTGGCTAAGAAAATCAAATTTCTTTCGTTCTTTTAACTGCACAATAAACCGTTCCGCATATTCATTGTTATTACTCAAAATATGCTCAAACAAATCAAAGTTCAGCGTTTCGGGTTCTTCAAAATCTGCTATATTGAGATATGTCAAAGTCAATGCAGGGTTCTTTAGTGAATATGTATACTCTTTAGCCTGCTTATCCCGTACGCTACGAAGAAATTTTTTGTCTACGACACTCAAGCTATTGGGGTAAAAGTATGTCATATAATCTGCATAGGTTTCGTCGATATATCCTTCGCCAATTAGATATTTCAGCAATGCAAAATAATTGCTACCTCTAATCTCAATGTACTCACTTTCGTTGCCAATTTCATTAACAGAAATAGTGTGAAAAACAGTTTGGCTATTTTCTCTATTTATTATATCTTTAAGTTGGCGTGATTCCAATTTAGCTAATCGCAATTCAATATCAAGCAACTCTCTCTCAAGCAAAGACAAACGTCCATTAAGCTTGTTTTCTATGGCTGCTTTTCTTACTGGGTATACATCATTAATCCAATCTTCATATTCTTTCCGTTTTCCGTAATATGAATAAGAATTTGCCGCAGCGTGTTTGTTGTTCTTTATTATTTCAAGTTCACTAACATCTACTAATTGCTCGCTTTTACAAGCATCAATTTCTTTTTTCTTAGCATCAATAAGATCTAAAATTTTCCCTCTTTCGGATGAAACAAATTCATCCTTATGATCAAAGAGTGATTTTACATATCCTTGACCATTTTGCAAATCACTGAAATCTCTCGGGAATAAATTTTTATACGTTATCATCGCGAACATTTTATTGAAATTCAATTCTGTTGTATTCAAACGATGGTAGTAAATCAAAAACTCATTGCACACGTTTTTCAGCAATCTCATATCGTCAATATATAGTGAAATGCCTTGCAAAAACTTTTTTTCAAACTTTTCAGTTAAACTATTTTTATCAAGGTGTTCGATAAATTGATTGTAGGAGTTAGTACCGTCAACAACAGGAACAATGGGAATTATATAGTCAAAAAACTTTGTTCTATCCTTTGATACGAATACATCATCACGAAGCAAATAGAAAAATCGAAGCACTTTAACATCTTTAACTTCCTGCGCGTTTTTATCGTTATCTGTGTCTTTAATTTTCTCCGTTGAGCTTTCCTTTTTAGTGTCCTTTTCATTCTTCTTGGATTTATGCTTTTTATCCTTTTTGACCTGCTTATTTCGATTTGATAATTGGATATTAGCCAAAGTATTTACTTCTCGAAGTCTTTCAAAAATGTGATTCATTTCAAAACGATCCATATCTTCAAAAACAATCACATCAGTTTGTGAATTTTCAAAGAGGTATAGAACCTCATTGAGATATTTATCGAAGAAAGAATCGTCTTGATGCTCGAAAATTTCGATTTCATTTCCTTGAAGATTTAAACGCTTAAATATGTTTTTATTCTTTTGAAACTTAATAGTAGCGTGTATAAAAATATATGTTATTGCTAAAGTGACGACACCCAATAACAAGCGAACATATTTATTTACTGTAATGCTTAATACCTTGCCAAACCAATTTTCTGAAAATAACCCCACAAAATTTCGCCACTCGTCAAAAAAGCAAAAGTAGCCTATACATACTATCAGAGCCAAACACAACAATGCACTTTTAATAATTCTTCCTGCATTTATGTTCTGCTTAACTTTGAAGTTTGTTTGAGGAATATTGTCAGAAGAAATTTGATGTATAAGTTGATTAAGTATTTTTCCTTCAAGAACAGATTCTGAAACGCCCTTTTCGCCTTTGTCCTCTTTATCGTCTTTTTTCTCCGAATTAAAGTGGGCAAGAGAAATGTGAAGATATTTTTTATTCGGATGTTTTTTCTTATATGAAGCCAAAACACTGCTTTTTCCCGCACCATATGCTCCGGAAATTGCTACGTTTCGTATGTCGTCAGATTCAAAAACATAATCCAATGCTTCTTCGTAGACATCAATATTAATATCGTCCCTTAACGTTAATTTTTCAAATTGATATTTCTTTTCCAAATATTTATTCCTCCATCGAACATTATTTTATCTTTATTGCTATTTATTCTGCTGCTCCACCAGATTTCACCCAAGCATCTACCTCGGACACTTTGAATTTCCAAAGACGTCCAACCTTTGATGCGGGCATACCGCGTTTGGCAATCCATGTTAAAACAGTATCACGGCTAACACCAAGGTGTTCCATAATTTCCTTAAGAGAATACCATCTTTCTGTTTCGTTAATCATTTTCGTACTCCTTTGACAAAAAGGTTTAAGTATTTATTTTATTATAGCATATTTTCTCATTTATGTCAATCTGTTAGGTGCGCTTATTGTGGGTTTATAAGGGTTATTGACGTTAAAAGGCGGCGAGGATAAGCCTCGCCGCCGTGTGCTATTCTGTTAAAGTTTCAATAGCAATCTGCATACCAAGCTTGAAAGCATACTCAAAGAGTGCCGCCTCGCCAAGACTCATGTACTCATTCCAACAATCGTGAAATTTTTCAAAGACTTCTTTCTGTTCATCGGTGAAGCTTTTCTCCAAGTCCTCGTGATGACGTGACATATAGCTAAGGAGTTCTTTCATTTCCTTTGTGTTATTTCTGCTGTCTTCTTGAGGGATGATATTTCCGTGCCACAGTTCATTGATGATTGATCTCATTTGTAGACAACCTCCTTCAAGATGATTTCCTCTGCACTTGCCTTGATGTTGGTCATCAACTGTACCCAACGCATTGGATCAGAGGCTTTGAGTTCTTCTGTTACACCCATTCGTTCTGCCATCTGCGCGATATGTAAGTTAAGCTGTTCGTGCGCCTGCTCGTCGATGGCGTGGAGATGTTCGTTCAATCGTCCTTCTGTCAGCAGAGTGGTGTATGTGCCTCTGCGATGTTTCTTGATAAAATCAAGATGAAGGTGTCCGTATTTGCCGATTTCATAGTTAGTTTGCTCTGAGATTTCAAGCGTCGGGTAGTATTGCTCTCCGCGAAGTTCGTATTTGATGCCGTTTTTAGTAATATACTTTTCCATGATCATATTCCTTTCGTGTTACAAAATTCCTTGTAAACACAAGCATTTTCGGATCTTTTGGAATATGTTTCGTCCACCTCGGCTCTTTGCCTTTGAGTAGATCAGGTATGAACAATCCGACCATAAACCACTCTGTTTTTGATGTAATCTTCGTATCACGAGCAGAGTGGTTATTCTTTTCAAAAACCTTTTATATCAAGCACTTTTGCGGTGTTCCGCATTATTGTTTTCACACAATACATATATAAATTCATCAAAAAGACAGAGAATAAAAATATTAAGAAACGTTTAGAAAACAAGGATTTTTAATAGCAGCGTGATTCTCCTCGCCGACCCAAACCGGCAGGTCATCGGCACCCGGCGCGGCCTTCAGGAGCGATGACCGAAGTCACCTCCTTAGCTTCACAACGGTATATTGTCCAACCCCTTGTGAGCACTTCACATATTGACTTGTATCGTATGTTTGTGATAAAATTAAACAAAAATTTCATGGAGACAGTTATGCAGTTTTCGGATTTCGCGGTTATGAACATTGTAATGATATACGATTCAGTTCATAATACCGTTCTTATGCAGGACCGCACAAAGATATGGAAAGGCGGTGCTTTTCCCGGAGGGCATCTTGAAATCGGAGAGAGTATTTATAACTCATGCATACGTGAAGTGAAAGAGGAAACGGGTTTGACAATTTCGAACTTGATTCCGTGCGGGCTTGTTCACTGGAGCAAGAAAAACGGAAGACAGGAGTTCATATACCTTTACCGCACAGGTACGTTTTCAGGCGAGCTCTCACAGTGCAATGAGGGCGAAAACAAATGGGTCCACATTAATGATTTGACTGGTCAACAGCTTTCCGGATGGTTTCGGGAGCAGTTACCGATTTTCTTTACAAAACACTACACCGAGCTTTCATATATTTATGACCAAAAGACCGATAAATACATAAAGTGCTTCCATGGCCGGGAGACAGTACCTGACATAAACAATCTGCCGAAATTCACGGAATTTCCGGAAAACCTCATATAAAAAGCTCAAAGGAACTCCTATAGATATAGGGGTTCCCTTTTTTATCGGTCGCCCAGGTCGTGATGTACCTTAGTGTTGCAGCTTTGGCAGAGTGCCTCCTTTTTGTCATGAAGCCGCCTCCGCACAGGTATAAGACAAGCCACCGCATGGTTCCGTCACACGATGGCTTTCTTGATTCTGTTTTTGCAAGTAATTTTCGTCATCGGGATCGGCAAGGATTGTCGCCGGTAATACCCATGTTTTCCAGCCTACGGCTGCCAGTTTTTCTTTTTTGCAGGTGTCGGTACCCCTTGTTCTGTTAACATGGTTATATCCGAATTGACGTGGCCGGTGCCAATGGCAGCAAGTTCAAGCTGCTGTGGCGGCGGTGATGAGGAGCCCGGAAGCGATTGCGGTTTGGGAGGTGATAGTGGTGATTTTTCTAAAGATAATCAGGCTATTGTTTTCATAGCGTGGTTTTCTATTATTGCGGGAGCGAGGTTTATCTGGATAACCAGTGTACCGTATCGGCTGATAACGACTACATTAACCTTCATACCGGCCAGGTCATTTTCCACGACGAGGATTTAAGAACCGGCAGTACAGCTTTTCCTCCCCTCTGAAACAAATGAGCAGGAACAGGTAGTTTACGCCGCCTGCTAACCACATTGTCGGCATAAATCACACTCTGTGCCGTCTTTTCATAAATCGGGACATTTTTTATTGTTGCCCGGCGTATGCCCTGAAAATGCGGTTTTAACGCATATCCATTTTACATGGCGCGGTTCTGGCCGGAATACTATCCATCTGCAGTTTCCTGTTCAGCTTTCTCTTATCGTATAGCTCCCCGCCCCGAGCTCAAAGGTGAGGATGCCGCCGCTCACAAGGCTGCCCAGCTCGGCAGGAGTAAAGGCAACATCGTTAATCCTGATAGCTCCGCCGCCGCATACCGGCAGCTCGACGCGGGCCCGCGTTCCGGCAGGAATTACAAACCGGTAGGTGAACCCGCCCCTCTCAAACTTCCAACCGCTCTCGATCCGCCCGCGCGCCGAGTCATATCTCGCATATACCCGGCCCACTCTTCTCTGGCCTGCGGGTATCTCGCCCTCGCTTCTCGTGTCGGGGCGGGGGCAGAGTATAAACCTCTCAAAGCCCGGCGCGCCCGGGTTGGGGGATATACCGGCCATGCGAGAGAACATCCACTCGGCAACCGCCCCGTAGGCATAGTGGTTGAAGGAGTTCATGTTGACGTCGCCGAATCCCCGCTCATGAGTGTAGGAGTTCCATCTTTCCCAGATTGTCGTCGCGCCCTGACGCACGCTGTAGAGCCAGGACGGGTCGGCGGTCTGAAGCAGCAGCGAATAGCAGAGCTTGTCAAGACCGACTTCGCTCAGGGTCTGATTCAGAATGCCGGTGCCGACAAAGCCGGTTGACAGGGTGTAATTGTTGTCGATTATCTTGCGCTCAAGGGCTTTTATCGCCTTTGCCCTCATGTCCCCGGGCAGAAGGTTGAATTTCAGGGCGAGCAGATAGGCGGTCTGGGTTTTCTCGGTAAGCTCGCCGTCTCTAATATATTTCTCGGCAAAGTGCTCCTCAATGCGGCGGCGCAGGCCGGCATAATAGGCCTCGCGCTCGGGTTTCCCGAGTATCCGGCTGAAGCGGGCCATCAGCTCGGCGTCGGCGGCGTAATAACAGATTGCAATATAGCGCTTGTCGGTCGTCTCATAATTGAGCCAGTCACCGTAAGCGATATTCGGCCCCTCAAGCCCGAACTGCTCAAGGTAGCGCATATATTCCTCCATAGAGGAATAGTGCTCGGATATGGTGTCCCTGTCGCGGTACATAAGCCAGAGCCTGTATGCGACTATTAGGCCCGCGTCGCCCCACGCGGCGTTGCCGTTGTTTCTCCCCGCAAAAACCCGGGGTATAACGTCGCAATACGCCCCTCCCTCACCGGCCTGAGAATCTCGGGCGTCTCCCAGCCACTTTTTAAGGAATGCGCTCACATCGCAAAAGTAGCTTGCCGCGCCGCAGAAAATCTGTGTGTCTCCGGACCAGCCCAGACGCTCGTCGCGCTGCGGGCAGTCGGTAGGTACAGAGAGGTAGTTGCCGCGCAGACCCCAGATTATGTTGGAGAGCAGGCGGTTGACCTCGGGGTTGTCGGTCTCGATATGTCCGGTCTCGCGAAGTACCGAGGTTATAACCTCGCCCGCGACTTCAAGAATTTCGATGTCGGCGTCGGCGGTCAGCTCAAGGTAACGGAACCCGTAAAAAGTGTGAAGCGGAACATAGCACTCTTTCCCGTCCCCGGCGGCGACATAGACCAGCCGGGCGAGGGCCGAGCGGTAGTTTTTTATATACAGGCTGCCCTCGGGGCCGTCGTTGCCGCGCAAGGCAAGCCCCGAGTCATTGAGCATCTCGGCAAAGTAGCCGCGTATGACCGCCCCGCGCCTGGCCTTGACCCTCAGGCGCGGGCGGCCGACTATGTTCTGGCCGAAATCAAGTATCAGCGACTCGCCCGCGGCAAGCACTCCGGCCTCACAGCCGGCACCGACCCTTTTCCTTATGACATGAATCCTGCCGTAGTCGCTCCCGTTCTCCTCGTTGCCGAGATACACGACGGCGCTCTGCGGGGCCCGTTCAAGGTCTTTGCGGCGGCGTATCGGCTCGCCAACCAGCCTGACAATCCGGCAGGTGGCCTCGGTAAAAGGAAGCGCGTCTGTCCAGTCGAATTTCTCGGGGTCTGCCGTGGGGTCGGGGCATCTGGCGTCGTAATACTCGCCGTCCCAGATGTCGGCCCGGCGAACCGCCCCGCCTATCGTGGTTTTCCAGCCGTCGCCAAGGATTTCCTCGCGCCCGTCGGGGTATTTCAGCTCTATTTCGCCGCAGAAGGCGCAGCTCAAAAACCCGTAGAAACCGAACGAAATCCGCCCCGACCACCAGCCCGGCGACACCACCGCGACCAGGACGTTTGAATCTTTGACTGAACCTGTGATGTCGTACTCATACTCAAAAACCCGGCTGCGGTAGTCGGTCCAGGTGGGTTTCAGTTCGTCATAGACCCTTCCCTCCGGAGTGTCATGCCCCACCCGGCTGCCGTTTATATAGAGCTCGAAAATACCGAGCGCGGTGGCTCTTACCCTTACCTGAGCACCCGCGGGACACGCAAACTCGCGCCGGAAGATAACCTGACCTTCGCCGGGCTCAAATGCGATTGATTTGGAATTGAAGGTCTTGCCGCCCGGCTGCCGCCAGGGGTGAGGGTATTTGGGTTTTATGTCACGGGGATTATAAACAAATGTAGCTTTTTTCATTTTGGCTCCTTCGTCGCTGAGTCGTATCTCAGCTTTGTCCATATAAAGTCGGGGTCAGGTCTTGCTGCCCGTTAGGTTTAGCCTTCAAATTCTCTATATATTAGCGTACGCGTTCTGCATCATGACCGTGAGGTTCCGGGCGTCACTAATACCGCAGCCCGGGAGCTGATTTCCGGTCAGGAACTGCATTATCGGCTCGGGCATATCGGGGCAAAGCTCAACTCTCGCCTTGCCGCCCGAATCCTTGGTGGATTTGACAACGCAGTTTTCCTTCCCGCCGGTATATTTCACATAACCCCTCTCGCCGCCCACCTCAAGGGTCGGCGGGCAGCAGCTTGACACAAACCCGGTTTCGTTTATCGCAATCAGCCCGTCGGGGTAGCTCATGACGGTGATGGCGTTGTCCTCAACCTCCCTGCCGTGGCAGTGCGTGAAGACCGAGGTGTATGTCTCGGGCAGCCCGGCCAGCCAGTCAATAAGGTACATCCCGTGGGCGCCGAGGTCTATCATCGCCCCTCCGCCGCATTCCTGCCTGTTGTAAAAATGCCCGGGCAGCCAGCCGTCAACACTCCCCGCATGGCAGTTGCGAAAACGGATATAGTTGATTTTCCCCAGCTCCCCGCTATCGGCAACCATTTTTACCGTCAAGGGCCCCGAGCGGTACTTGAAGGGCAGCGAAATGGTAAAGCCGACGCCGTTTTTTCTTATAGCCGCCTCTATTATGTCGCAGTCCCCGGCGCTGGGCGCCAGCACCTTTTCGGTGAAAATCTGCTTTTTCGCCCCGGCAATAGCCGGGATAACCCGCACATGCTCGCTCGTCGCGGTGCAGACTACAACCCCGTCGGCGTCGCTCTCAAGCAGCTCATCAAGGGTTCTGAACTCCCGCACCCCGTATTTCTGGCAGAACTTTTGCCTCCACTCCTCGTTTTCCTCATATACCCCGGCTATCTCGCACAGGCCCGCCGCCCGCTCGAAATATCCGCGGGCATGGACATGCCAGGTCCCGCACAACGCAATTTTCATGCAATTACCGCCTTCCTATTTTATTTATTTGGGCTTCCGGTTTGCAGTCAGCGAATGCATTCCCGGAAATTCCGGATTCTTGTAAAGGTTATCGAGTTGCTGTTGTGGTAATTCTCGGCGCCGCCAAAGGCCGTGCGCGTGAGCAGCAGAATGTCGTCGCCGTCAAATATCCAGTCGGGGTACTGAAACCCGACCTTTTTTGTCATCTCCTCGTCAAGGTGCGAGAAATCAAATATCCGGTGTACCACCCTCCAGTCGACAAGGTCATCCGACACCGCCATTGAAAGCACCTTGCGCAGCTTTATTGTCTCGCTTTGCTCGCTGCCCAGCGCAATATATTTTTTTGTCACATCGTCATATTGCAGGCAAAACTTTGAGTTGCTCCCGACAGGCAGGTCGACAAACCGTCGGAAAACCGGCCCGCGCCCGGGGTTGTTCCGGTCTATCTCAAGCATGAGCGCCTTGCCCCAGCCGCCTGCCTTTGTAAGGTCAACCCGGTAAAGGCAGACGATATTGCCGCCCGGGTCAAGCGTCACATTCCCCTCGATGCCGCCTCCGGGTGCGACCATTCCCCGCCCCGCACCGGGGGGAGCGCCCTCCCAGCCGGGGTTGTATCTTAAAAACCGGCTGATGCCCCAGCTTTCGGGGTCGGTGAGGTCGGAGTCGGCGTCGGCATAAATATAGCCCATGTCGTGCCCGCCCCCCGCCCAGGAGCCGTATTCTACCGAGGTCCAGAGCCGCCCGTAGTACTCGCCAACAGGCACCGCCGCATGGTGCGGCCCGAAGTGCAGGCAGGTGCCGGGCAGAAGGCGGGTGGGCAGTCCCCAGGTTTTCCCCTCGTCATATGATCGGCCAACAACTAAATCGCCGTATTCGCCGGTCTGGGCAAGCAGATACAGCCCGCTGCGGTGGACGAAAAGCTTGGGCCAGAAGCAGGGGTAGAGTTCGGCAAGGTAGCGCCAGGTGGTCCCGTTGTCCTGCGACTCAAATAGCAGGGTTAAGTTCTGTCCGCCCCGGCGGGCGTACACGTCCATACCGCAGATCAGTTTTCCCGACGGCGCCCGCACCAGTGTCGGGGTGCAGAGGCAGTAGCCCGAATGAATACACGCCGGGTCCTCGGGGTGCAGGTAGTTTACCACAGTGTCTCCCGGGATTTTCCCGGTCCTGACCAGCCGGACCAGGCTCCGGGCGCTCCCGTCGGCCCGCAGCACGCAGAATTCGTAATCGACGCCGTCACAAAGCCCCCCGACTTTTATCACCGGGTCGGATATTTGCTGCTCGACCTCCCACTCGACGGCTCCCCGTCTTCGATAGCGCAGCAGGTGACCCGTGCCGGGCGCGCCCTTGTCGAACCATTCAAATGCAAACCCGCCGCACTCGGGCGCAACCCTGCAGATATACGGCCAAAGCGCCCTCTCGGGCTCGTCGAACCTGACAAATGGCCTGTAGTCCCAGCGTGTTACCGCCTTCATGTTTCTTTTTGCTCCTTTTTAGCCAAACTTCAGGTATGTCCCGCGCTCGGGCGTCCACGCGCCCCGCGTCCTTGAATTCCCCACGACTTGCTGCACTAATGTCTGTAAACTTTTTTGTATCTCGGCCCGAAATTGGCGCAGGCGCGGTAATCGGCACCCTCTTTATCCATGCCGAAAGCGCCCCAGGCCGCCGGGCGGAAGATTTTATTTTCGGGGACATTGTGCATACAGACCGGAATCCGGAGTATCGAGGCCAGGGTAATCAAATCGGCGCCGATGTGCCCGTAGCTTACCGCCGCGTGGTTGGCGCCCCAGTTGTTCATAACATCATAGGCCGTGGCAAAGGGGCTGCCCTCACGCCCCTCGCAGCGCGGGGCAAACCAGGTGCAGGGCCAGGTGTAGTCGGTCCTTTTCCAGAGTATATCGTTCACATCCTCGGGCAGCACAACCGTCCAGCCCTCGGCAATCTGGAGCACCGGTCCGAGGCCCTTTATCAGGTTGAGCCTGATCATGGTCACCGGCATCTCGGCGCGGGTGACAAAGCGGGAGGAATAGCCGCCGCCGCGGAAGTAGCCAAGGTCGGCGTAATTCCAGGTAACCGCGTCAAGTATCGCCCGCCTGTCCTCCCCGGTCACTTCATTCCATGGCTTGATTGTCCCCCTGCCTTCGGAGTCCTTTGCCTCGCCGGTGGCGTCAAGGCAGGCGGCACCCGAGTTTATCAGGTGAATAAAGCCGCCGGCGTCCTTTGCATGTCCTTCTATTGTGTAGCCTGTCACTCGCTTTACCGCCCCGGCAGACCAGTATGTGCGGACGTCGGCAAAAAGCTGCGCCCGGCGGGTGAGGAGCTTCATAAAAAGCATCCCTATGCCGTTGAGCACATCGTTCTCGGTCGTCAGTATGTAGGGCTCCCGTATGCCGTTCCAGTCAAAAGAGGTGTTGAGGATTGCCTCGGGGAAGTCGCAGTTAGGGTAGAAATCGGTCCATTGCCGCTGCCCCTGAAAGCCGGCGGCAGCAGCGTTGTGCCCCAGCATCTCCTCCTTGTAGCCGGCTGGAAGATTTTTATTGCCGCACATCAGGTCCTTTATTATCAGAGCCATTTTCACAACAAACTCCCAGTCGGCGTCCTTGCGCTCGCGCGACCGGCGGAGCGCTTCGGGGTTCTTGTCAAAGCCCTCCCGGCAGTATTTTTTTGTCCAGGCAAGCGCCCGCCCGTACTCTTCATGGTCGTAAATGCCTTCGTTTATCCTGCGGAGGACTTCGACTTCATCGACAGACTCGACGCGCATGCCGAGATAATCCTCAAGAAAGTCATGGTCAATAATAGAGCCGCCGATACCCATGCAGACCGAACCTATCTGAAGGTAGGATTTCCCCCGCATTGAGGCGGCGGCGAGAGCCGCGCGGCCGAAGCGCAGCAGCTTTTCTCGCACATCGTTGGAAATCCTTGTGTCGTCAGCGTCCTGCACGTCCCGGCCGTAAATGCCGAAGGCCGGGAGCCCCTTCTGAGCGTGAGTGGCGAGCACGCTCGCAAGATACACAGCGCCCGGGCGCTCGGTTCCGTTAAATCCCCAGACGCCCTTAATAGTCATGGGGTCGGTGTCCATTGTTTCGGCGCCGTAGCACCAGCAGGGCGTAACCGTCAGTGTAATTTCCACCCCGGCCTTCCTGAATTTTTCCTCGCAGGCTGCCGCTTCGGGAACCCTACCGATAGTAGAGTTCGCTAAAACTACCTCTACCGGCTTGCCGTCGGCATATTTAAGGTTTTCCCGGAACAGCTTTGCCGCTGACGCGGCCATTTTCATGGTCTGCTCCTCAAGCGACTCGCGCACACCGAGTACCCCGCACCGGGCGTCTATCACCGGTCTGATTCCTATTTTGGGCCAGTCACCGACAAGTCTTCCCGCCATAGCTTTGCTCCTTTTTCCTTGAATTTTGCAGGTTATGATATACCGGTATTCCGGTCTTTAGTATATCATAATACCGTTTTCCTGTAAATATGGCAATTTCATTTTCAGCATACCGCGCCTATAATCTGCTCTGTTTTTCCGACTTTATTTGACATTTTCCGTACCCCTGGCATATACTGAAAACAGAAATACCGAAAGGAGGATTTATGCCCTTTCAGTTTTTCTCGCGTGTGAACCGCAGGTCATGGGCGCCCCCTCCGTTTTCAGGTTTACCAAAAGTCTCCCATTGATGTAAACCGCCTTATTCTCCGGAGAGAAGACCCGCGCATGCCGCAAACCGGCCGGCGGCGCTCATGTCCTGCCGTTGCCGCGGATTTTGCCGGTCGGCGGCTAAAATACAGAGAGAAGCTGAGGCCGCATAAAATATTATAGCAATGGATATTCTGAGCAATAAATTCCCGCCCCCTCCCCCGCCTCCGCCCCCCTGCCCGCCCGACAAGTGCTGCAACACCGGCTTTGAGGTGGCGAAGGTAAGCCTGCCTATTGAGATTCTCCCCAAAACCTTTGTCGGCGAAGTTGACGTCGACTGTTTCGGGGAGCCCTGCGTCACCTGCGAGTGCGAGCCCTGCGGGAGCTCCTGCAGAGTGGTGATAACCCAGCGCATCAAGATAAAGATACCTTACAAGATAGGTGTGAAGGCCATAACCGGCTGCAGCAATATCTTTTGCTTTCCCCTCGGCTGCGAGGAAGAGCCCCAAAGAGCCGAGGACGAAAAAAAATAAGGGGGCTTGCCTGGCCGCCGAGCGGTGCACCGCCCCGGACGGGGCGGTTGAGCCCGCCGCAGGGGCGCCGGCGCATGAACCCTTACAGAGCTGTTGTTTCATTTATCTTCAGGGTGTTTTCACTATTTTGACCCCAACAAAATGCGGGCGGACGCATAGCGTCCGCCCGTTGCCGGTTTTTGAGGAAAAGCCTCAATTTATTCTGTTACCTGAACCAAACGAGAGATTTTAGCAGTGGAATTCTTCGCTGCGCAAAGTATTGCCGCGAATTCCCCGTCATCCCGGAAACAACTTTATTTTTTGAAGTTTTTTGAGGATTCTTAAGGGACTTTTTTTCAAAAAAGTTCCTTAAGCGGGGGCATAGGGGCGGAGCCCCCATGAAGAAAAGCGGGGCGCGGGGCAGCGCCCCGCAGGTGCCCGAATAGCTACTGAACCTTGGTATCGGGAGCACCGCCGGCATCCTCCCCGCCCTCCAATGCCGCAACCTTTTGCTCAAGCGCGGCTATTCTGTTGTAGAGCTTGCATAATTCCTGCGACACCGGGTCGGGAATATGCACATGGTCAAGGTCGGCGCATCTCTCGGCCACCGCCTTTTTGTTGACAATCCGCGCCGGAATGCCCACCGCGGTGGTATTAGGGGGCACCTCCGAGAGCACCACGGCGCCCGCGGCAATTTTGGCGTTGTCCCCAACCTTGAACGGCCCGAGGATTTTGGCCCCCGCGCCGACCATCACGTTGTTCCCGAGCGTCGGGTGCCGCTTGCCGGTGTCCTTTCCGGTTCCCCCGAGCGTCACGCCCTGGTAGATGGTGCAGTAATTGCCTATCTCGGTAGTCTCGCCGATAATTACCCCCATGCCGTGGTCGATAAAAAGACACTTCCCTATCTTTGCGCCGGGGTGTATCTCAATGCCGGTAAAAAATCGGCCGAGCTGAGAAATCCACCGGGCGATGAAATACCAATGTATTTTATAAAAGAAATGCGCTATCCTGTAGAATACGAGGGCGTGTACGCCCGAATAGAGCAGCAGCACCTGGGCCGCGTTTTTTGCGGCCGGGTCGCGCGCCTTGATACTCCTTATAAACTCACCCAAAGCCGTCATATGGTTCTTCCTTATAATTAAGAATGAAGGGTTTCTGCGCCGTCGCCCTTATGGGCACCCCGGAATGTTACAATTATACATTAACATTTTATGAAAGTCAAGTATGACAGGTGCCGGCATTTCCCGCTATGTCGGAAAATGCCGGCAGCCGGTTCTCCTTATGAGCCTGCTTTTTTTCTGCGCTGGACAACCTTTACAACCTCAACTATAGGAATAACCATAACCGCCAGTGCCATTGCGATAAAATACCTGCCAAGGCCGATATGTGAGAACCCGAAGGCATCCCTGAGGAATGGTATATATATAACCGCCGCCGAAAGCACAAGCGAGATGAGCATTGAGCCGAGCAGGTAGTAATTCTGGTTTTTTATCCTGAAAATCGAGCCGTACTGAGAGCGCATGTTCCAGGAGTGGAAAATCTGCGACATTGACAGGGTCAGAAAGGCCATTGTCATCCCGTCGGCGCTGTTATTAAGGCTCCATGTCCCATGCTCCAGCCCTGAGCCGATAAGAAAGGCGGCAAGTGTCAGCATTGAGGACATGACCCCCTGATACAACACGTTCAGCCCAACGCCGCCCGAGAAAATTCCCTCTTTGGGGTCGCGCGGCTTGCGATGCATTATGTCGGCTTCGGCTTTTTCCATGCCGAGCGAGAGAGCCGGCAGAGAGTCGGTAATCAGGTTGACAAAGAGGATATGTGCCGGCTTTAAAATTGTGAACCCGAGAATTGTCGCCACAAATATGCTGATTACCTCGGAGAGGTTGGTTGAGAGCAGGAACTGAATTGATTTGCGGATGTTGTCGTATATCCGCCGGCCCTCCTCCACCGCCGAGACAATGGTGGCAAAATTGTCATCGGCCAGTATCATGTCGGCGACGTTTTTAGTGACGTCGGTTCCGGTAATGCCCATGCCAACACCTATATCGGCATTTTTAATTGAGGGGGCGTCGTTCACCCCGTCTCCGGTCATGGCGGTGACCATCCCGCGGGCCCGCCATGCATTTACAATCCTGGTCTTATGTTCGGGCTTTACCCGGGCGTATACGCCGTACAAATCGACATCGCGCAGAAAATCCTCGTCGCTTATCTTGTCAAGCATGGCCCCTTCAATAGCCTGTGAGGGGTCGTCTATGATGCCGAGCTGCAGCGCAATCGCCACGGCGGTATCGCGGTGGTCGCCGGTAATCATTATAGGCCGTATGCCGGCGCTGCGGCAGCGCTCAATAGCCGCCGGAACTTCCTTGCGCACCGGGTCCATCATGCCGACAAGGCCGAGAAAAACCAGCCCGGCCTCGTTTTCAACAGACAGTTCCCCGGGCGCCTCGTCATACTCACGGTAGCCTGCCGCAAGCACGCGCAGGGCCTGGCCGGCCAGCCTTTGGTTCTCGGCAAAAAAGTAATTTCGCCGCTCCTCGGTCATCTCATGAACTCGGCCGTCCTCAAAGTACCTGTCACACTTGTTTATTAGGACATCGGGCGCGCCGGTTGTGTGCTGTATATATCCGCCCTCGGGCTTTTTGTGAAGCGTTGTCATCAGCTTTCTGCCCGAATCGAAGGGAATCTCGGCTATCCGCGGATACTTTTTGTCAAGCTCGTATTTCGGAAGCCCTTGTCTGTATGCGTAATCGACCACCGCCGCCTGTGTCGGGTCGCCGGCGGCTCGGTTGCCCTCGTCCAGCTTGGCGTCGGAGCAGAGGGCAAACGAAGTTGCCAGGAAGACCTCGTCCCCGCCAAAATGCTCGACCACCGTCATCTTGTTCTGGGTCAGCGTGCCGGTCTTGTCGGAGCAGATTATCCCGGTACAGCCCAGGGTCTCTACCGCGGTGAGCTTTCTTATTATGGCACGGCGCTTTGACATTCTGGTCACACCGATTGAGAGCACGATAGTGACCACCGCCGCCAGTCCCTCGGGGATGGCGGCCACCGCCAGACTTACCGCCAGCATGAAGGAGTTGAGAATCGAATCGAGCGCAATCCCGTGCCGGACGACGCTCACACCGAACATAAGCGCACATATACCGAGCACCAGAAGGGTCAGGGTTCTGCTCAGCTGTGCCAGCTTTTGCTGCAGCGGCGTCTTCTGCTCGACCGCGTCTGTTATGGCGCTTGCGATTTTGCCCATCTCGGTGTTCATTCCGGTGGATGTCACCACCATCCTGCCCCGCCCGTAAACCGCAACGCTGCCCATATAGACCATATTTATGCGGTCGCCGGTTGATAGGTCGCCCTGTGACGGGTCAAGCGGCGCGTCGGTCTTCTCGACCGGCAGAGACTCGCCGGTCAGCGCCGCCTCCTCGACCTTAAGGCTCACGCACTCAGTAAGCCGCCCGTCGGCCGGGATTGCGTCGCCCGCCTCAAGCAGCACAATATCGCCGACCACCAAATCTTCGCTCTTTATCTGAACAACCCGGCCGTCACGCAGCACCCTTGAGGTCGCCGCGGTCATCTCTTTTAGGGCGTCGATAGCGGCCTCGGCCTTGCTTTCCTGAATCACCCCGAGCGTAGTATTCAGCACCACGACAAAGAGAATAATAAAAACATCGGCAAGCTCGCCTTCTGAGGACAATATCGAGGTAATACCCGACACCACGGCCGCGACTATCAGCACCAGCACCATCGGGTCGGTTATCTGCGACAGTATTCTTCTCAATACTGTCGTTCTTTTGCCCTCTTCAATCCGGTTTTTGCCGTTTTGTGCAAGCCGCACTTCGGCCTCGGCCGAAGGCAGGCCCTCCTCAAAGCTGCCTGTCTCCCTGAGCACGGCTTCTTTGGTCTTAAAATGATACTCCAATACCAACCTCTCCTTTTTTGGGAAATAGCCTTCTATATACAAAAAAACGGACATATGCACGAAATACCGCGCATAAGTCTCGTTCATCCTCCACCGTGCCGGCAGCCTATCCGGACCAGACAGCACCGCACGGCACTGCCATGTGTGTTGACCCGGAGCGCGTCGTTGACGCGAACTACTCCCCTATGCCGCGAACATTTTAGCATACCGACGCGGCTCTGTCAATATCACCCGAATTATTTTCACAGCCGCACGGCACAGCGGCCTTGTTTTATTATTATTCTCATGGCCGGCAGCTTGTTATTATGATATTTTCCTGGCAAATCTGTCAGCACAAAGACCGGCTAAGCGACGCCGCTCATAAGCCGGTCTTCCATAAGTTTAATTATTGTCAAATCTTTTGAGCCCCTGCCGGGCAATTATCTCGCAGAGCTCGCCGTAATCAATTCCGGCGGCCGCCGCCTCCCGGGGCAGAAGGCTGTAGGGCGTCATCCCGGGCAGGGTGTTGGCCTCAAGACACCAGAGCTCGCCCTCGGCATCAAGTATGTAATCAAATCTCGCATATCCGTAGAGCCGGAGTATGTCAAAGGCGCAGAGCGAATATTCTGCCATTTTTCGGGATTCGGCGTCGGTAATATCAGCCGGGCAGACCTCGTCTGTCAGCCCCTGATATTTGTTGACATAATCATAAAATCCAGACCTTGGAATTATTTCAATAGCCGGCAGCACCCGGCCGTCGAGCACCCCTACAGAAAACTCCCGCCCGGCAATCTTCTTTTCAACCACCAGATAACGCCCGTAACCGGCGGCCAGCGAGATAGCTGCATCAAGCTCCCCGGGCACTTCAACCATGGATACCCCGACACTCGAGCCACAGTCCGCGGGCTTTACAACGCAGGGCAGCCCTATGGTATCAAGGATTCTATCGGGCCGGTCGGCTTTGGTGTCGTAATATACCCAGTCGGGCGTCGGGACCCCGCCGAGTTTCAGCAGGCGCTTGCTTATATCCTTATCCATTGCCAGCAGACTGCCGGCATATCCGGTGCCGGTATATTTTATCCGCAAAACATCAAATACCGCCTGAATCTGCCCATTTTCGCCCATGTCCCCATGCAGGGCGATAAATACCACGTCGGCCGCGCGGCAGACCTCAAGGACCCCCTCGCCAACAAGCTCGCGGCGGTAGTTGTTCTGCCGCCGGACTTCTTCAAGATCCGGGACTTCTTGCGTTATTGTAAAATTATACTCCGGTCTACCGGTAAAGAGCTCGGCCGGCGACACGCCCTCAAGCGACACGCCCTCATATACGTCGAGAAGAAAAACCTTATGTCCCCGCCCGGCAAGCGCCCGGGCTATAAGCCCGCCCGAGACCAGCGACACATCGCGCTCGGGGGACAGCCCCCCGGCAAGCACCACGATATTCATGTCATCACCGCCTAACCCTGCCGAGAACCAATACCCGGTCCCGGCCTTCGATGTCTTTGAGTGTCCTTATACAATTATATCCGGCAGCCTTTGCAATATTCCCCACCTGCGCAGCCTGAGCAAAACCGACCTCAAAAACTATCACACCGTCCTCCCGCAGCACCACGCCTGCGTTTGATATAAGACCCCGGTAGAAGACCAGCCCGTCGGCTCCCCCGTCGAGCGCCGCCCGGGGCTCAAAACTCAGCTCGGGCTCAAGCCCGGGTATCTCGCCGCTCGGAATGTAGGGCGGGTTTGAGATAACCGCATCGAATACCCCGACATCAAGGAAGAACTGCCTGTCAAGCATGTTGCCCTGCAAAAGCTCAAGTCTGCCTGAAACCCGGTTTGCCTCGGCGTTCCGCCTTGCACACTCAAGCGCCCCGGGAGATATGTCAAAGGCGCAGCCCGTGATATCCTGCCTTGCGGCAAGCAGCGAGATTGCAATACAGCCGCACCCGGTTCCGGCGTCGATAAAGCTGCCGCCCGGGGGAATCAGCCGGGCCGCCGCATCGACCAGAAGCTCGGTGTCGGCCCGCGGGATGAGGCAGTCGGGGGTCAGCTCGTATTTCTCCCGGCAGAAGCTCCACTCTCCCAGAATATACTGCAGCGGATACCGGGCTGCCCTCCGCTCTACCGCCGCCAAAAGCTCCGGGATACCAAATTCCTTATCCCTTACAAGCGGCAACTCTGCTCGGTTCACACCACTGAAATGCTCGAGCAAAAGCGCCGCCTCATATCGAGCCCCGGCTATTCCCGCATCCGACAGAATCTTGCAGATTTTCTGGTATGTCATACTCGCTGCCTAAACCATTCTACCATGTTTTGTGCCAGTAAAAGCCTGTATGCCTTTAACTCTGATTATACCAAAAAATCCTGCCGAATGAAAGGGAATCCCGAAAAATTGCGCGCGCCCGCATATTTAATTTACAAACGGCTCAGAATAAATTAACAATATAATATTGCTTTATGCAAAAAATATGATATACTTAAAGTAATCAGAGCTTCAGCAATTCTGATAAAACGCTTGTCAAAAGGAGGTACCTTATGTTTAACTGGAACTGGTGCAGAAGAAAACCGAAAGAACCGAACTACACAAAGATTGTCTTAATCACACTTGCGGCAATCGCGGCCGCCGGCGCAGTGGCATATGCCGTCTACAAGCTGTTCGGAAAATATTTCAAACTTGAAGAAAAGGAATGCGAGGACTTCATCGAGGACGGATGCGAGGACTGCGACGTCTGCTATGAGGACGAGGCCGACAACACCGAGGCCGATTCCCCGGCAGAATAAGGGCTGAATTAAGTTGCGGAGCTCTGCCCCGCAGCTTAAGGAAAGGTCTGCGGGGCTCTGCCCCGCACCCTATTGGGGGACTTATAAAAAAGTCCCCTAAAGAATTCTCAAAAAACTTCAGGAGTTACTCAGAAATCCGCAACAGCCGCTGTTGCGGATTTAATTTTAGGCCGGCAACCGGCAGCTGACCTTTGGCACCAAAGGGGCAGTTTATAACTATTATGAAAATTTTATTATTCATACTTGCACATTTTGCGGCCATGTGTTATAATATGCTACCATACCATGCAGAAAGGCACCAGCCATGCAATATCGCAACGACAACATTTCACATTCCGACAATTCAAAAGATATAAACGGCCTCCTTGACAAATTCATCGGCGAGGCTAGGATTGCATACTCGATACCCGAGGAGGCCTTTAACAGTTACCGCGTCAAGCGGGGGCTGCGCGAGGCCGACGGGACCGGCATCACCGCCGGCGTTACCAAAATCGGCAATGCGCATGGTTACATAATCTACGAGGGCGAACGTGTCCCGACCGAGGGTGTGCTCGAATACCGCGGGTACGACGTCAGCCAGCTTGTTGAAAACTACGCGGCCGAGGGCAGATACGGCTTTGAGGAGTGCACCTACCTGCTCTTTTTCGGCGAGCTGCCCACCCGCTCGCAGCTCTGCGACTTTTGCGCTTTGCTTGACGCCTACCGCCGCCTGCCCCCCAGATTCACCGAAGATATACTGATGAAGGCGCCCTGCCGTTCGCTGATGAACAAGATAGCCACCGGGGTGCTGGCACTTTATGCGTATGACGAGAACCCAGACGACACCTCCCTTGGAAATATGCTCCGCCAGAGCATCGAGATAACCGCCCGCATGCCTGTTGTCGCCGCGCATTCCTATGCGATATACAAAAACTATTTCTTTGACCGCAGCCTGCACCTCCACTATCCCCGCCCCGAGCTCTCTACCGCGCAGAACTTCCTGCGCATTTTGCGCTCAAACAAATCCTTTACCGAACAGGAGGCACACCTGCTCGATTTGTGCCTTGTGCTCCACGCCGAGCACGGTGGAGGCAACAACTCCTCTTTTGCCTGCCGGGTGCTCTCCTCCTCGGGAACCGATACATACTCGGCAATCTCAGCTGCCGTCGGGTCGCTCAAGGGGCCGAGGCACGGCGGCGCCAACATCAAGGTCGAGGAAATGTTTGAAAATATAAAGGCAAGTGTCAAAAACCCAAAAGACGACGGCGAGCTCTCGGACTACCTGCTTAAAATACTCAAGGGCGAGGCCAATGACGGCAGCGGACTTATTTACGGCATGGGACACGCTATCTACACGCGCTCAGACCCCCGTGCCGTTATGCTCAAGCGCTACGCAAAAAGCCTGGCCGAGGCCAAGGGATACCTGGATGATTTTGAATTGCTTGAGCGCATTGAAAGGCTGACCCCTTTGGTGTTCAACGAATACAAAAAAACCGACCGGGCAATCTGCGCGAATGTCGACCTTTATTCGGGGCTGGTTTACCGTATGCTCGACATACCGGTTGAGCTCTACACTCCCCTCTTTGCCGTGGCGCGGGTGGCAGGCTGGTGCGCCCACCGAATGGAGGAGTATGCAACCGCTCGCAGAATCATTCGTCCGGGCTACAAATGCATCGAGCGCGCAAGGCAGTACAAGCCGCTTGACGAAAGATAACCCAAAAAGGTCACCGGATTGTGCCGGTGTCCTTTTTGATTTATGGGTTTGAAAATCCGGGGGCGCAAATAATTCCAGAGATGAAAAACCGCACGGGGCGCGCCCGCGCCCCGCTTAACCGGACACTTCTTACTTTCAGGTTGGATTTCTCTTAGCGTTATCACATTTTGATAATATTTTGTCAATTGTGTTTTAATTTTCTGAACAGTTTTATTGACAAACTTGTATTTGATTGATATAATGTTTGTACAATTAATATTTTGTTAAGAAGGAGGAAAAACGCCACAAGCGGAGGATACTGTTATGAATAATTCAAAAAGGTGGATTGCGTTATTTGCAGCAATTCTGTTTTTAGCTGCCGGTTTGGCTGCCTGCGGTAAACCGGGGGACGAAGCCGAGACCACAACCGACAATACAAAGGAAACCGACTCGATCGAAACCGACGACAACCTTGACGAAAAAGGGTATATCAAGGACAATCTCCCAGACGACCTTAACTTCGACGGCATGGATGTCCGGGTGCTTTACTGGTCGGATGTCGAGCGGCCCGAATTTGAAGAAACCGAAATTACGGGTGACGTTGTCGGAGACGCAATATTCCAACGCAATATGAATATCGAGGAACGTCTCGGGGTTGACCTTTCCTTTATTGGCATACCCGGAAACAATAGTTATCGCGGGGACTTTGTGGCTAAAGTCATGAACAGCTTTAATGCCGGCGAGCGGGCATACGATATTATCGCCACATACAGCCGCACCGCAGGTATGCTTGCCATTCAAGGCTACCTCGCTGACCTCAACGGCATTGAAGACAGCTACATCGACATCGACATGCCCTGGTGGCCCGAGGCGCTGGTCGAGACCGCAGGAGTCGGGGACGCCCTTTATTATGTCTCGGGAGACGCCTCAACAAACACCCTGCACTTCATGTACACCATGTATTACAACACCGGCCTGCTTAACGACTACGGACTTGACGACCCCACCGAACATGTACTAAACAAAACCTGGACGCTCGACAAGCTCATTGAGATGACCTCTAACGTTTATCAGGACCTTGACGGTAACGGAAAGAAATCCGAGGGAGACTTCTTTGGGTTCTGCACGATATATTATCATTGCGACGCTTTCTACACCGGCTCGAACATGAAGCTGGTTGAGCGTACAAACGACGATTCTCTCATGATAATATCCCAAGATTTCTTTTCCGAGAAGTGTATAAATCTGGTCGATAAGCTTGGCAAATGGCTCACCACAAACGACTGCTTTGTCAGTCTTTCAGGCGGGGCAGTCCCGTATCAGGTGCCCTTTGTCAACGGCAACGCGCTCTTCTGCCAGAACCGGGTTTACATGGCCGACAATCTCAACGCCAGCGGGCTTAATGCCGTCGAGTGGAAATACGGACTTGTTCCGACCCCGCTTTATGACCTGAATCAAGCCGACTACATCACGATTATCGGCAACCCGTTTACCCTTTACTGCATTATGACCGACGTACAAGATAAAGCGCCGTTTACCGCAGTTATCGAGTGCTGGGGCAGCGAGGCCTACCGGCTGACCACGCCTGCCCTGTTTGAGACCAACATGAAATACAAATACTCGCAGGAGGAGATTTCCTCCCAGATGTTCGATATCCTGCGCCGGACTTCGGTCTTTGACCAGGGACGAATCTTTTCAAATGACCTCTCTTATATGAGCGAGCTGCCCAGCAAAACCATGACGACCGGCGGCTCATGGGCTACCGCCATGAAGACTTACGAAAAGGTGCTTGGAAAGCAGCTTGAAAAAATAATAGTCTCCTTCCAGAAACAGCAGCAATAGTTGATTGTTCAAAAAGCAGCCCGGGGCGGACATTGTCCGCCCCGGGCCTGCTTTATTTATTCTCTGTCCGGTTATCTGATATCTGTTTATTTCACGCGGCTCCTGCGCTTTGACACGACCAGCGCGGCAAGCGAGATGAAGGAGACCGCCATGGCAATAGTAACATAGATTGTGGCGTCGCCGGTATCGGGTTCCTTGCCGGCTGCGGCGATATAGGCGTTCATCATGTCGTTTTCAGTATACTCCATGAACACATAACCCATTACATTCCACTCGACAATGCCGGGCATCCCTTTTCCGTCCCCGCCGAGCTGACCTGCGGGGGTTATGATTATACGGAGAATATTGGTGTCAATATTCTTGAATTTATAGATGTTGTCCTGATTGGGGATATAAGTGTATACCCCAATCTTTTCAACCGGTAAAAATTCCGTGCCGTCCCAATACTGAATATCAATCGCCTTGGGAACCCTGGTGCCGCTGCCATCGTCGTACCATTTAATTATGCAGCTGTCAGCCGACACTTTGAGCGGGAGTGTATACTGCACCCAGGGCTTATCTATGCCGGTATAGCCGTTTGCGCTCCAGCGCGCGTCGGTGTTGTCGTTCAGATTGAAGACAAAGTCAGTCTTGCTCGCAAATGTCGCCGAGGGTTTGGCAATACTTGCGATACTCAGTATTTCGGGCTTCGGAACCACGGCTCCCTCGGCCAGTTTCCCGATGATACTCCATTCGGCAATTGCCGGCATGCCGCTGCCGTCGCCGCCAAGTGTGCCGACGGGGGTCATGACGATACGAAGGATGGTCGTCTCTACGGTGTTGAATAAGTAAACATTATTTAGAAACTCGTCGTAAGCGCCGATAACCGATAAAAACTCCTCGCCGTTCCAGTACTGAATGTCAAGTTCCTCCGGCTTTTTGCTGCCGCTGCCATCGTTGTACCACTTTATGACACAACCGGTTACCGAAAGCCTGCAGGGGAATTCATACTGCACCCAGGGCTCTTCGGTGCCGGTATAGCCGTTTGCGCTCCAGCGCGTGTTGGCGTTGTCGCTCAAGAAGCGGGGGTGGCTTTCTTCGTCGCCGAATGAAACCGTAGGTGTGGCGATTTCCTTCAAATTGATTATCGGATATCCAAAGCCGTCGGTCTTCCTCGGCACATCGACCTGATTAATTGTACTCTCAATTGTTTGAACTTCGGTCTTAATTGCAGCATATCCTGCGTCTTTCTCGCTGACGACGCCTGTGTTGTTGGCAGTAATGTTCTCCGGATTTCCGGAACCTGCAACGTCAAGGTTTCCTGACGGTGTGGAGTAGCAATCCTCAAGTTCGCCGGCTCTCTGAGCGAAGCCGAGGATAAGTCCGGTCCGCACGGTGTCGCCGTCCTTGCCTGTAACAGATCCGAAGTTATAGCAGTTGGTTACTGTTGTGTCTGCCGCGTGAAATTTGCCGACAATGCCGCCGACTCCGCTTTTGGTATTGAGGGTTACATCAGTAATTGTTATATTTCCGTAATTTACGCAGTTTTCAATTACCGTTTTGGATGCGAATGCCACAATACCCGCAAGGCCCACCTGTCCGGGGTTATTGTCCTCAATTTCTCCGTACACATCGCCATAGTTTACGCAGTTTTTGATAAAGCTGCCGCTCTCCGAAAGTCCTGTAATACCGCCGGCAATAATATTTTGGGTGCTGATACCGTATGCGTACAGCGTGCCGTAGTTTATGCAGTATTCAATGGTGCCACCGCCCATCAAGCGTCCGACAAACATGCCGTTAGTATTGGTACCGCTTTCATAAACAGAATCAGCATCGATAGAGCACTGTGACAGCACCCCGCCTGAAAGCACCCGGCCGGCGGCAATCCCGGCGTTGAGGGGTGCGGTGTTGACGACTGTGGCGCTGACAAAGTTGATATTTTTGGCCGTTCCGCCAAGGAGCCCGAATAAACCGATATAAGCGCCGTCAATAGTCTTTCTGTCTGCATCTAAATAATACGCAAGATTGCTGATGCTGTGCTGCTGACCGTCAAAGATTCCCATGAATCCTGTGGCGCTTGAGGCACCTACGTTGGTCGCAATCGGAGTCCAGTTGAACCCGCCCAGATCAATATCGTCCCCGAGCAGAATGGTTTTTCCCGCGAAATTATCGGCGGCGATTCCGGTGGCCTTGCCGTTTACAATCGCCGCAAGTCCGGCCAACTGCGCCCCCGTAGTCAGCGTGAACTCGGTGTCGGTTGTGTTGTACCATGCGAGGTCTGTTTTCTTTCCATCCCAGGCAGCCATTGTATTAACAGAAAAAATTGCTGTTAACATTGCTAATGTTGTCAGAACAAGCAATAATGATATAAGTTTTTTCATAGCAGGTTCCCTTTTTATGTATAATTTTATTACTTCAAGTTAATAATGCACGAACTGTAAAATGTCGTTATAGTATAAGGAGTTTCGCAAAAAGTAAATTATTACGGATAGTGAAATTGATGATGCCCTAATAATAGCATGCGCTTCATGTTTTGTCAAGGGTCTTTTATACTTTGTGTCCGATTTGTAAACAAATTATGAATTTTCTTCATATTACACAAATCGCGAGCGCTGTTTTTGTACATCGTATTTAATAATGTGTAAATTACATGGCGCGTTTCCACAAAACGGGGAGCGCATTTTTAAAAAAGCGAATATGAAGATGGCGGAAGCCAGTATATGACAGGCAACTGAGCCGACAATTAACGGTTCTATCACAAAAAAATATTTACAAAGGGCTTATTATAATGTATAATTATCAAAAGCCGTAACCGCCGCCATCCGGTATCGGGCAGTATTTGTGCGTCTTTGCTGCACCCGGGGCGGGAATAATAGGGCGGCAATAATCAACGAATTGAGGGATGTTATGCTAATCAAAACCGACCGACTCAGGACAATTGAGCACCATGTTGACTTCTGTGTGGTGGGCGGCGGCCTGTCAGGCATGTTCGCCGCGATATCGGCGGCCCGCGAGGGCGCGAGGGTAGTCCTCATGCAGGACAGACCGGTGCTCGGCGGAAACGCATCAAGCGAGATTCGCATGTGGGTGCGTGGCGCCGCGGGCTCTGTCGACCGGGTAAGCAATCTTTACAAGCGCGAAACCGGGCTTATCAGCGAGCTTGAGGAGGAGAACATATATGTAAATCCCTACCTCAATTATTCGGTCTGGGACGGCGTGCTCTGGAACATGGTAGCGCGCGAAGAGAATATTACCCTGCTGCTTAACTGCTCCTGCGCCGACGCCGACATGAGCGAGGACGGCAAAAACATATTATGCGTCAGGGGCTGGCAGCTTACCACCTATACCTGGCATACTGTGTATGCAAGATATTTTGCCGACTGCTCGGGAGACTCTATACTGGCGCCCATTACCGGCGCGCTCTGGCGGGTCGGGCGTGAGGGCAATGACGAGTACAATGAGACCATAGGCCCCCCCGCGGCCGACCGCAAGACCATGGGAATGTCCTGCCTGATACAGGCCCGCGAGACCGACCACCCGGTCGAGTTCAAGGCTCCCCCATGGGCCTATGTCTACAAAACCGACGCCGATTTTAACAATGTTCCGGCCTGTGGCAGCGACTTCGGTCATTGTTCAAACGAGGCGTTGGCGGGAGCTAATAAGTTAAGGCGCTCACACAAGCTCGGCACCGACGGGACCAACTTCTGGTGGATTGAGCTGGGCGGCGAGCATGACTCCATTCACGACACCGAAATGCTGCGCGACGAGCTTGTGAAGATTGCTTATGGCATCTGGGACCACATCAAAAACCGCGGCGACCACGGCGCCGAGAACTGGGAGCTTGAGTGGATAGGATTTTTGCCCGGCAAGCGCGAGAGCCGCAGGTACATCGGCCCTTATGTGCTGACCCAGCGCGACATTGAGGCGGGAGGAAAATTTGACGACATTGTGGCTTACGGCGGCTGGCCGATGGACGACCACAACCCCGGCGGATTCTACGCCAAGGCCAGCGAGCCGGCCTCGCTGCTGTATCCGACACCGTCGCCCTACGGGATACCCTACCGGGTGCTTTACTCAAAAAACATAGCCAACCTCTTCTTTGCCGGGCGCAATATCAGCGCCACACATGCCGCGATCTCCTCCACCCGCGTCATGGGCACCTGCTCGCTGCTCGGGCAGGCGATGGGGACGGCTGCCGGTATCTGCATAGCCGAGAACGCTACTCCGCATGAAATATACGAAAAGCATGTTAAAAAGTTGCAGAAAAAGCTGATGGACGCCGGCTGCTGGCTGCCGGGACTGAAGCGCGAAATTCCTGCCCTTTCTTTGCAGGCAAAATTAAATCTGTCCGATTCGGAACGTTCCGTTCTTTTCAGCGGCATTGAGCGCGACGGCCTGGACGAAAAAAACCACATAACCCTCATGCCCGGCGGCAGTGTCAGATTCAGCTTTGACAGCCCTGAGTATGTCGAGCGGCTGCGCGTGGTATTCGACCCAGATTTCTCGCGCAAAACCATTTCGGTCAACAAGAAAATGCGGACTTTTGCCCAAAAATGCTGCACCGGCCTTGATTTTCGCCCCGTAAAGGTGGCGGCGACGCTGGTTCGGGCCTTTGAGGTATGGGGAGACGGCGAGCTGATTTATTCGGCCAACGACTGGCACCACTCGCTGCTCAGACTCGATATCGGCAAAGAGGTACGCGAGCTTGAAGTGAAGTTCCTTAAAACCTGGGGCGCCGGAAGCGTAAATATCTTCTCTTGCGACATTGAATAAATAAATCTTAAAAGAAAGCAGGGTCAATAAATGCGTTTATCTGCAATGACAAATCTTTTCTACGAGAACCGCGAGGACCGGAGAAACTACTTAAATTCGCTGCGAAAGACGCACATGGCGGGCTTTTCGGTAATGGACTTTAACATGTGCCCCTTCCAGCGCGGTGAGACCGAGCTGCTCGGCGACAACTGGGAGGTGCTGGTCTATGAGATAGCCGACGAGGCCGCCCGGCTCGGCGTCGAGTTCTCGCAATCCCACCTGCCCTACCCCAAGGCCGCAAGCCGGCGCAGGTCGCCCGAGGACGAGGGCTGCGAGCAAAATGAGTTTTTCATCTGGGCGACAGAGCGCGCCATACGTGTGAGCGCAATGCTCGGCGTCAAATGGGCGGTAGTGCACCCGGTTCAGTATATCGGGGAGTATGAGCTAGACCTTGAGGCCGACCTTGCCTACAACCACCGGATTTATGACAAATATGTCGAGCTGGCCTCCTCGTTTGGCGTCGGGCTTGCCTTTGAGAATATGGCCGATGTCGACGGGCGGCGCCGGTTCGGCGTGACCCCCGACGAGCTTTGCGCCCTTATCGACTCCTACAACAGCGAGTATGTCGCGGCCTGCTGGGATTTCGGCCACGGCAACCGCACCTTCCGCGACCAGACCGCGGCCATAAAAAAACTCGGCCGGCGCCTGCGCGCAACACACCTCGACGACAATATCGGCAAGGACGACCTGCACACCATCCCCTTCTTCGGGACAGTTAAATGGCCCGAGGTAATGAGGACCCTGCGCGAGATTGACTATACCGACGACCTTACATATGAGCTGAGCTGCTGCCGGAGAATGCCGTCCGAGTTGATTCCTGCAACGGTCAGGCTGGCGCGCGAGGTCGGCGAATACCTGCTGAAGCTGTAAAAAATAAATACATAGGAGGAAACTCATGGAGCGGAGATTTTGGACTTGTGCCTTTTTGGCGCTTATTATTCTTTCAATGTTCGTCTCCCTGCCGGGCTGTATGCAAAACGAGGATCAGCCAGCCGAAACAACCACACAACCCGCGGCCAGCGACGAGACCAGCAAGTCCCCTGATGAGGGCTATGACGAAAACGGCTATATTCTTGACAATCTTCCGGATGACCTCAATTTTCAGAATGCCGAGGTTACCTTCCTGATTTGGGAGGACTGCCCCATGCTTGAGTTTTTCGTCGAGGGCTTAAACGGCGAAATCATCAACGACGCCATTTTTGAGCGCAACCGGATAGTTGAGGACCGGCTTGGCGTAAAGCTCAATTATGTTGCTACCCTGGGCAACGATACACACATGGCGGCCTATATGCAAAAAGCCGAGGCCGACCTGACAAGCGGCGCCTGCGAATATGACATTTATGCCGGATACAGCCGCACAGCCCCTGCCATGGTGCTCTCGGGGCATTGCGAGGAGCTCACGGGGCTGGATTACCTCGATTATGATATGCCCTGGTGGCCCGACACACTGCTTGAGCAGTGCCTGGTTAACGACAGGATGTACTTCTGCTCGGGCGACCTTTCCACCAACCTGCTCTGGATGATGATAGGCACCTTCTTTAACAAGGAATTGGTCGAGCAGCAGGAGATTGAGAATCCCTACGACCTCGTGCGGGACGGCAAGTGGACGCTTGACAAGTTTATCGAACTCTCTGCCAATAAGTATTCCGACCTCAACGGCAACGGGAATATCGACAACGGCGATTTCTACGGGTTCATTATTTTCAACACCAATATCGACGCCTTCTTTACCGCAGCCGGGTTTTCGGCGCTTGAGAAAAACAATAGCGGAGAGCTGATTATCTCCCCGATGCTTGGCAGCCAGAGGGTTTATGATTTGCTCGACAAGCTCGGAGAGTTTTGTGCCACGCCGGATGTCAGCTTTCTGAACAATGTTTCAATCCGCTCGATATTCTTTGAGGAGCGCGCCCTCTTTACCATGGACAGGGTGTTCATCGTCTGCGGCAAGGACTACGGCAATTCCGACAGCATAGAATTTGAATACGGGCTCATCCCCAACCCGAAATACGACGAATACCAGGAAAATTATTCGACAAACGTCGGCCACCCCTTTACGATGTACGCTATCTCAAAAGGCGCCTTCGATACCAATACCTGCGCGGCGGTGCTCGAATGCCTCTCCTCCGAAAGCTACCGCCGTGTGACCCCGATGGTATTTGAGACAGCAATGAAGATTAAATACGCCAGCGACGAGGTTACCACCGAGATGTACGACATCCTGCGCAACACGGTAAGCTTTGACCTCGGCAGATTCTACAGCACTCAGACCGCGAATGTCTATCAGGCAATGCGCACACAGGTAATTAACAACACCAAAACCTTCGCGTCGCAGTACAAAGCCCTCTCAAAAGTAATCGAGGGCGGAATCAATACAATAATGAAGGCATTTTCGGATTAATAATGCCGTGCCCTGCCCAACGCCACGGGATACGCTCGGGAAACTTCTTGAGATAAATTTCTCCCAAAACCCATTTAAGAACCTATCAAGGCATTATATACTTCTCCATAAAGCAGCGCGGGACGTGGGTCCCGCGCTGCAGTATTAGCGAGAAAAATAATTGCCAGGAAGTTTTTGGGTTTCTTAAGGGGCTTTTCAAAAAACCTCAAGCGGGGTGCGGGGTGGAACCCCACATATTAAAACCTGAAATATAAAAACGGATTAAAGGACGAGTCGACAAGATAGGCCGTGCAGATTATGAGCGCCGCGACGCAGAGAGCGCCCGAGGTAAGCGATACCCAGCGGCCTTTTTTTTCGTACACCTGCCAGAAGGCGCGGCGGGCTGTCGGAAGACTTGCGAAAATCATTACAGAGATAAGCAGCGCAGAGCGTGCGATGTCCCAGACATCGGCCGAATTGATAAGGCCCGCCCCGCCCGCGCCGAACATGGCGCGGATATAGCCGGCACCCCTGCCGAGCGTCAGCCCGTCGGTTGAGTCAAAGACAAATATAACCCAGCCCAACACCACAAAAAACATGGTATAGACATGCCGGAGGAAGGCGGGCGCCCGCTCAAGCAACTTTCCGAGAAAGGCTTTTTCAATCAAGAGTAAAAGGAAGTAATAAAACCCCCATATGACGAAATTCCAGTTGGCGCCGTGCCAGAGGCCGGTCAGCAGCCATACGACAAGGAGGTTGAAATAGGTGCGCCCGGCGCCGGCGCGGTTTCCGCCCAGCGGGATATAGACATATTCGCGGAACCATGTGGAGAGCGAGATATGCCAGCGCCGCCAGAACTCGGTGATGCTTTTTGAGATATAGGGGTAATTGAAGTTTTCAAGAAAGCGAAAGCCGAATATACGGCCCAGCCCTATTGCCATGTCGGAATAGCCCGAGAAGTCAAAATAAATTTGGAAAGTATATGCCGCAATGCCGAACCAGGCCCCAGCCACCGTCAGCTCATCCTGCGGCAGGCCCGAAAAATATTTCCAAAGCTCGCCGGAGGGATTTGCGAGAAGCACCTTTTTGCAGAGCCCCGCGGTAAAGGTCCTAATACCCGAGGCTATCATTGTCAGTGAATGCGCCCGCTCGGTCAGTTGCTCGTCGATGTCGCGGTAGCGCACGATGGGACCTGCGATAAGCTGCGGGAAGAGCGTGACATATGCGCCGAAGTGGCCGATATTTTGCTGCGCGCGGGTCTGGCCGCGATACACGTCTATGACATATGACAGCGCCTGAAAGGTATAAAACGAAATTCCGATGGGGAGTGAAATTTCCGGGACCTCAAGTCCCTCAAGCCCGGGGATAAGGCGCAGGTTTGAGGCTATGAACCCGGCATACTTGAAAAAGCCTAAAATCGCAAGATTGCTGACCACCGCCCCGATAAGATACCGGCGGGCCTTCGGTTTGTTGTCAAGATTTTTCTCAATAAGCCGGCCGAATACATAATCCAATGAGATGGTGAGCATCATCAGAAAAACATAGACCGGTTCGCCCCAGCCGTAAAAAATCAGGCTGAAAATCAGCAGGACAATATTGCGCCAGCGCAGCGGGCTCAGAAAATAAACCAGCAGCACCATCGGCATGAAGAGATAGAGAAATTCAAGCGATGAAAAGAGCACTCCGGCCTCCTTAGCCCCAGTATTTGCGGTCGAGGCTGCGCAACTGCACCGCCTCGGCGACGTGATGATCGCGGATTATCTCGCTCTCGTCAAGGTCGGCAATAGTGCGGGCCACCCGCATAATCCGGTCATAGCCGCGGGCCGAGAGCCCGAGCGCGTCATAAGCCGAGCGCAGAAGCTGTACCGCGCCCTCGTCTGTTCTGCAGTATTTGCGAATTTTGGCCGAGTCAAGCTGAGCATTGCAGAAAACCGCCCCCTCGCCCATACGCCGCCGCGCGAACTCGCGCGCCCCCACCACCCGCTCGCGGATTTTTTCCGAGCTCTCGGTAACCCGGGGCTCCTCCGATAGTTCGTCGTATGTAAGCGAGGGCATTTCAATCTGTATGTCCATCCGGTCGAGCAGCGGCCCGCTTATCCGTGATATATAGCGCCTGACATCGTCGGGGCGGCAGGAGCATTTTCGCGTTGTGTGCCCGAAATAGCCGCAGCGGCAGGGGTTCATCGCGCCGACCAGCATAAAGGCGCAGGGGTAGGTAACCCGCCCGTTGGCGCGGGTGATGGTAACCTGCCGGTCCTCAAGCGGCTGGCGCAGCGCGTCGGTCACCTGCTTCGGGAACTCGGGCAGCTCGTCAAGGAAGAGCACACCGTTGTGCGCCAGCGACACCTCGCCGGGCAGCGGATAAATACCTCCGCCGACCAGACTCACCGCCGACATGGTGTGGTGCGGCGAGCGGAAGGGCCGGGCGCCGAGCAGCGACACGCCCTCGGGCAGAATTCCGGCTACCGAATGGATTTTGGTTGTTTCTATAGCTTCCTCGAAGGTCAGCGGAGGCAGAATTCCGGACAGGCGCTTGGCCATCATAGATTTTCCGGTGCCCGGCGGGCCTATCAGCAGTATATTGTGTCCTCCCGCAGCGGCGATTTCCATCGCCCGCTTTGCCATAAGCTGGCCGCGGACGTCGACAAAATCCGGCCCGCCGACCAGCGGCTTGTCTACCATGCCGGGGGGCTGAACAGGCTCTATTGGCTTGTCGCCGTTGAGATGGGCTACCAGCGCCCCGATGCTCTCAACTGGGTATACGGTTATCCCGGCGACCGCCGCCGCCTCGACGGCATTCACGGCCGGGGCGTAGAACTCACGCAACCCGGCCTCCCGCGCCGCCGCGCACATACAGAGCGCCCCGCGCACCCCGCGCACTCCCCCCGAGAGCGAGAGCTCGCCGGCAAAGCAGCGATAGTCGAGCTCGACCTCCTCACGCAGCACGCCGGCGCAGCGCAGAATCCCGAGCAGAATAGGCAAATCAAACCCCGAGCCCTCCTTGCGCCGGTCGGCCGGAGCAAGATTTACAGTCAGCGCCATGTCGGGGAAGCGCCAGCCGCTGTTCTCGCAGGCTGTCCTCACCCGCTCCTTGGCCTCCTTGACGGCGGCGTCGGGCAGGCCGACTATATCAAATTCCGGAAGCCGATCAGAGGCGTCGCATTCGGCCCTGACAACAAAGCCGTCGATGCCGTACAGCCCCGCGCCGCATACCGTCGATAACATTATTCAGCCAAATGCCTCCGCATATACAAAATTTGTCATATAAAAAGTATACCACACAATTTTTGTTTTTTCAACATAAAATTTCGGAGGCGCCGGCCGCAAAAAAGCTCCGCGCCATGGGCATAATTTAATAAAAACCCCTTGCAAAGCATTGCCATTTATAGTACAATAAAATTCAGATGCGGCGACGCGTAAAATTTTGCCGATAGTGCGTATTTGTGTATAGGAAACACTGATTGGAGGTATATATGGTAACAGCGGGCGACTTTAAAAACGGCATAACCTTTGAAATGGACGGGGGCGTATATCAGGTTATAGAGTTCCAGCACGTCAAGCCCGGAAAGGGGGCGGCCTTTGTACGCACCAAGATAAAAAACGTTATCACGGGCGCCGTGGTGGAAAAAACCTTTTCGCCCACCGATAAATATGAAAACGCCTATATCGAGCGCAGGGATATGCAGTATTCCTACAACGACGGCGACCTTTATTACTTTATGGACATGACGACCTTCGAGCTTATCCCCCTCAACAAAGACAAGCTGCCCGACAGCTTTAAGTTTGTCAAGGAGGAGATGCTCTGCAAGATAATATCCTATAAGGGAAACGTCTTCGGTGTGGAGCCCCCGACCTTCGTCGAGCTTGAGATAACCGATACCGAGCCCGGATTTGCCGGCAACACCGCCACCAATACACTGAAGTCTGCGACGCTTGAAACAGGTGCGCAAATCAAGGTGCCGCTATTTATCAACACCGGCGACATCATCAAAATAGACACCCGCACAGGCGAATATCTCTCCCGCGCATAAGTCCAGCAACATATCGGCTGCCGCCGGCGCAGCCAAAGCCTAATAAAGAAAAATGAAAGGTGGAAAAAATGACTCTGAACGAAAAAGCGGTATATCTCAGGGGGCTTGCCGATGGCCTTGACTATGACAAAACCACACCCGAGGGCAAACTGATTGCCGCCCTCATTGACCTAGCAGGAGATATGGCAAAAGCCATCTCCGAAATCGAGGAGGACCTCGATTATCTGAGCGACTACATTGAGGAGATTGACGAGGACCTCGGAGGTGTCGAAGAGGACATTTACGGGCTTGACAACGAGGACGAGTATGACGAGGACGACGAGTGCGAATGCGAGTGCTTTGAAATCGAATGTCCCAACTGCGGGGAGACCATATGCTTTGACTGCGAGGACGACCCCGAGGACCTGGCCTGCCCCTCCTGCGGCGAGAAGCTCGCCACCCTGCTCGAGGGAGAGGACGAGGCAGACGAAGAAGAAGAATAAAATACTGCACTGAATGAAAAGCCCCGCGGTGTGCGTACGCGCCGCGGGGCTTTTATATTTTTTTGTCATTCAACAGGCTCAAAAGAAGCAATATAAATTTCGGACATCAGCCTTGCTTCTTGATCAAAAAACCATATCTGAGGTGAAAATTATGCCCATTACCGATATTGGAGACAACAGCGCCGGTATTCTTGACACGCCCGGGAAAACTGTACTTGTCGAATTTTACAATAACCGCTGCCCGGCCTGCCGCGCGACGCGGGGTATTGTTCCCGGCTCAGTAGTCCTACCACCAACCCTCCGGCCAGATCCATGTGTAACTTTCTCCGGCCATCATACAGGTCGGTTATTGCCGCGGCCGCGGCTTCGAGTGAATCCCCGTTGCCAAGCAATCGCATATGAGGATGAGGATTATAGTATCTGATATAGTCTTCATAACCATAACATCCTTTCAACACATCGTAGCATACCTTACCGTCCTTTATGGGGATCAAATCTCCCGACGTTAGTTTTGTCTGTTGGTAATATCCGTCTGCCGTATTGTCCGCAACAAGATATAATGTTCTTTTTGTGATATTTCGAAGGTATACAATCCAGTAATCGGCCCCTGACAGCACACCGGCTATATGTTCACTGGTATCAGTTTTAACTTCAATACCAATAACCTCGCCGGCCGGAAGCGCTTTGTAATAATCTTCAATCACGGTTCCCCGGGCAACCACAAATTTTTTGTCGGGATAATATACCTTTATATCCTTATAAATTTCATCTATTTGAATCCGAAGAAAATGTTATCAGCATGCCGTCACGCTGAATCCAGTAATATTCAATCGGTGATATTACCCTCAAACCGTAGACATCGGCTTGTGATGTATTGCTAAAGGGTTCTGTCTGTGCTATATTGCTTTCCTCAAATTCTTTTATGGTCGAATCCTCAATTTCAGTTTCGTTGCCGCCGGTTGCCTGCGATGTGCAGCCCGCGCCGAAAAGCAACGGGCATATATTGCGGTAATTATAATATTAGCTGATTATTGCCGCATGGTTTCATAAGTATTTTATGTAAATTTATGAGCAAATGGGGCGCGCTTTTCTGGTTTTCCATTATCCTCCCTGTTTCGGGCCGGGCAGCCGGGGCATACTAATAAAAACCATATCCGAGGTGAAAATTATGCCCATTACCGATATTGACGACAGCAACGCCAGTATCCTTGACACACCCGGAAAAACAGTGCTTGTCGAATTTTACAATAACCGCTGCCCGGCCTGCCGCGCGGTACAAAAGACACTCGAACAATTTGCGGGAGAGTCGGGGGGCAACACCATGGTCTGCACCGTGAACACCGACAATTCCCCCGGGCTGGTGCGGCGCTTTGGTGTCATGAGCGTTCCGACCTTCCTTGTCCTGCGGGGCGGCAGTGTCGTCGGCCGCAAAGCCGGCGCGGTCGGCGCCGGTGAACTGCGCGAGCTGGCCTTCTCGGAGGCCGAGCTGCGATAAAAACAAACGGGCGGCCGGAGGCCGCCCGTTTGTTTTAAATTAAATTTTTTCGTTGAAACCTGCGCGGCGGCAGCAGACTTGCTGCTATTTTGCCGTCGGCTGCCCAACCCCTTCAATCAGATATTTGTCGGTTGTGAGGGTCTCAAGGCAAACAGGGCCGCGGAAGCCGAATTTTCGGGCCGAAAAGCCGGCCTGCGCGCCGGGCTCGAATTCCCCGCCGTCGGCATTCCTTGACACGGCGTTGATATAAACCGCCGCCGCGTCGACCTCGCGCCCGAAACGCCGGGCGCTCGGCGCCGAGAGCGTTACTATCGCCTCGCTGTGCCCGGTTCCGTAGGTGTTTATGTGCTCTATCGCCTCGTCTATTGAGTCGACCACCTTTATGGCAAGTATGCGCTCGCAGCACTCGGCCGCCCAGTCCTCCCTTACCGCTGGAATCGCCGCTGAGAGATATTCACGGGTCCTGGGGCAGCCCCGGTATTCAATGTGATAGGGCTGCGCGGCGCGGCTGAAGGCCGGCATAAACTCGGACGCCGCCTCGCTGTGTACCAGGAGGGTGGCCGCCGGGGCGTCGCACCCGCGCGGGAGCGCGCCCTTTGAACTAAGCGCCGCCTTTACGGCCTGCGGAATGTCGCAGGGCCAATCGACATAGAGGTGGCCGTTACCCGGACCGGCCTCAATTACCGGAACCACCGCGCCCTCCTCAATCCGCCGGACACTCTCCCGGCTGCCATAGGCTATTACCAGGTCGACCAGCCCCCGCGTGCCGGCAAGCGCCTCGGGCGACCTGTCTGCCTCCGGGTCAAGCCGGGTGACTATTGCGGGGTTGAGCCCGGCTTCTTCTGTGGCCAGGCGCAGGGCGTCTATCAAGGCAATGTCGGTCGCCGGATACCGGCCGGTGTAAAGGAGTGCCGCGTTCCCCGACTTCAGAGCCAGTGCCGAGGCGCGGACGGTCAGCTCGGGGCGGCAGTCATAGACAAAGGCGACCACCCCAAGCGGCACTCTTACCCGCTTTATCTCGTTTCCCCGCCGGCCGGTTCTGACCGTCCCGGTGCCCAGCGGGTCAGGCAGGTGCGCGGTCTCGCGCAGCGCATCGCAAAGCGCTGCAATATTGTTCCGGTCGACCTGCATCCTCTCAAGTATCACCTCGGGCAGCCCCGCGTCGCGCGCGGCCTCAATATCGGCAATATTAGCCTCAAATATAGTGTCGCACTCGGCCATAATGCGGTCTGCCGCCTTCTCGAGCGCTATGCTGCGCTGCCCCGACGCAGCCGCCGCTCTTGCCGCGCCCCGGGCGGCGGCGCATATGGTTATCAGTTTATCCTGCTGTTCCATCCGAGCCAATGTCCTTTCATAATGATATGTTCTGCGGGGCCTGAAAATATGTGTAAAAGCCGCCTATTCGCGCAGCAGCGCCGCCTTAACTTCAAGTATATAAAACCTGTGGAAGTCGCGCGTCGGGTAATTTGCCAGCAGCCTGGGGACTATGAAATTGCCCTCCTTTATGTCGTCGGCATAGAGCTTGCGGCAGATCAGCACCATCCGGGCCTCCTCAACATATGGAGTATCGCCGTAAAATACCGGCGTGAGTTTTGCCTCGGCAAATTTGTTGCAGTCCCGGCCGCTGACCCTGCCGCAGAGGTTGAGCGCCGGGCGGTATTCCTCCCCGAAAAAAGAGAGCGACATGGTGTCGGCCGCCTCGGCAAATTCGAATGTATAGCGCGAGTGCCTGATAAAGCATATTGCCACCGGCCTGTTCCAGAGTACCCCAGCACAGCCCCAGCTTGCCGTCATGGTGTTGACCGCGCCGTCTTTGGCTGCGGTTATAAGCATCCAATCGTGCCCTATCAGCCCAAAAATATTGCTCACCTGCTCGAGCGGAATCTCCCTCAATTTATCCATTCTTCCTTGCCTTTCCGGGGCCGGTTGCCCCTGTGTATTTCTCACGGCGCGCAGTGCTGCATTTTCCGGTTTTTATATTTTACCATATCGGGCTGTCGAATACAAGAGATGCCTGTCGACCGTGGCGTATAAAGGAATTTTTTGTTAATATCCCCCCGCAGGTCAGGGTGGCACCGAGTCCGGTTTGCTGCAGGCTTAATTAAAATCCCTGCCGTATCAATATTTACCTTGACATTTCGGCCAGAATGTATTAAAATTATTGTATGTCGCCAGATGGGGGGAATCATGTTCCGCAGTATGACCGCCTTCGGCCGACACCGGGAAATAGTCGGCGGAAGGGATATTTCGGCCGAGCTCCGCTCGGTCAACAGCCGCTACTTTGACTGCTCTGTCCGGCTCCCGCGCGCCCTGTCCTACCTTGAGGAAAGGGTGAAGCCCTATCTTCAGTCAAGAGGCATCAGCCGCGGCAAGGTTGATGTGACTGTCAGCGTCGAGACGGTCAGCTCCGAGGAGGACAGCGTCTCGCTCGATACGGCCTACGCCTCGGGATATATCGCCGCCCTGAAAAAGCTGCGGGACGAATTTGGCCTTGTCGACGACATCAGCGTGATGACTGTTGCCTTAAACCGCGACCTTTTTCGGGTTCTCGCGCCCGAGGAGGACGCCGAGCGCGACTGGCAGGATGTCCTTTGTGTGCTTGAGGTGGCGGTTGACAGGTTTCTTGAGGCCGGCGCTGCCGAGGGGCAGCGGCTTTATTACGATGTAACAAAAAAGCTTGAAATTCTCCGTGCCTATGCTGCATCTATTGCCGAATTGTCGGCCGTGGATGTCTCAGGCTACAGGAAGAAGCTTGAGGAGCGCCTGCGCGGCCTGCTGTCTGACATCCCGCTTGACGAGAACCGCCTTCTGACCGAATGCGCGATATTTGCCGACCGTATATCGGTTGACGAAGAATTGGTGCGGCTCTCCTCGCATATCGACGCCTTTGCCACAACCGCAAAATTCGAGGGTCCGGTTGGGCGCAAGCTTGACTTCCTTATTCAGGAAATGAACCGCGAGGTAAACACAGCAGGCTCAAAGTGCCAGAACGCGGCCATAGCGCAGCTTGTGGTCGAGTGCAAGTGCGAGCTTGAGAAAATCAGGGAACAGATTCAGAATATCGAGTAACTAACTCGGCGCCCAGCGCCAAAAACCGGAGCATACAATGAAATTTATAAATGTCGGATACGGCAACCTTGTGGCTGCCGAGCGCATTGTCCTTGTCGCCGGGCCCGACTCGGCCCCGATAAGGCGGCTTATCCAGGACGCCAAGGACGACGGCCGCGCGGTGGACCTGACCTGTGGCCGGAAAATCCGCGCGGTAATAGTAACCGATACCGAACATGTCATCATGTCGGCGCTGCCGGGCGAGAAGCTTGCTGCCCGCGCCTCGGGCGAGGAGGCCGGGGGGGCCGACGAGTAAAGCAAAAGCAAAGGCCCGGGTTGAGAACCCGGCCCCGAAAAGTAAAGCAATAAACCGATAAGCGTACGGAGGAGTATAAATGTTATTTCCCACCATAGATGAGCTTGCTCAAGGAAAACTCAACCGCTATGAGCTGGCGCTGGCCACCGCAAAATGCGCAAGGCTCATCACAGACGAATATGTCAAGCAGCGCGAGCTGGCCGAAAAGTCGCAGACCGGGAACAATGATGCCGACAAGCCGCTCATGTCAATGATTGACAAGGAATACCGGGACGAAAAGGCAATCAAAATTTCCATCAATCGCATTCACCGGGGCGAGTATGTCATTTTCAAAGATGACACCGCCTGAGTTGGTGCAGCACAATGAATTACGAGTACGCCAAGGTATACCTTGTTGACGATATTCCCTATACTATCGACCGGGAGTATGACTATTACATTCCCGCACAGCTTCGTCCCGGTATATTCCGGGGCGCTTTTGTTACCCTGCCCTTCGGGCGGGGCAATCGGCGGCACCTGGCGCTGGTTACCCGGCTGTGCGAGCACCCCGATACCGACGGCAGAATAAAACCGATCGATTCGGTCTGCCCCGACAGCATGTCGCTTGACGACGAGCTGCTCGGGCTCTGCATGTTTATTAAGGAGCAGACGCTCTGCCGGGTCGGGGACGTGGTGCGCTCGATGATACCGGCGGCGGCGATGTCCCGGCTGGTTGAGTATTACATGCCTGTTGAAAACCCGCCGGGGACCGCGAAAGAACGCGATGCCGACGTGTTAAGCTGGATTTTTGAGCGCAAAAAGGTTACCGAGGCGGTGCTTATTTCTAAGTTCGGTGCGGGCGCGGAGGGATCTGTTAAGCGGCTTATCGATGCCGGCCTTATCACCCGCGGGGTGGAGCTCAGGGAAGGCGGCCGCGAGTTTTTCCGCGAATACTGCTCGCTTGCCATATCCCATAATGAAGCCAAAGAGGCGATAGCAAAAAAACCGGGTGCAGCCCCCCTGCGCAGCGATATGCAGCGAAAGCTGGTGTCTGAACTGCTCGATGTCCCCGAGCTGAGTTATGAGGAGCTTGTCGGGAGAACCGGGGCGACGCGGCAGCAGATACGCACGCTGGCCGACCGGGGGATTATAGAAATCCGGCGGGAGACGGCATATCGCGAACCCTATGCCGCCGCCGACAAAATAGATACCGACTACATACTAAACCCCGAGCAGCAAGCAGCTTATGAGGCGCTGGTTGCGCTCTCGCGCTCGGGCGAGGCCAAGGCCGCCCTGCTGCACGGTGTGACCGGCTCGGGAAAGACCTGCGTCATGGTAAAGATAATCGACGAGGTGCTGGCCTCGGGGCGCTCGGTAATTCTCTTGCTCCCCGAAATCTCGCTGACCCCGCAGTCTGTCGGGATTTTCTGCTCGCGCTACGGCAACCGGGTGGCGGTTATCCATTCGGGGCTCTCGGCGGGTGAGCGGCTTGACGCATATAATAAAATCAAACGCGGCGAGGCCGACCTGGTAATAGGCACCCGCTCGGCGGTATTTTCGCCTGTGAGGCACCTCGGGCTGATAATAATCGACGAGGAGCAGGAACACACCTACAAATCCGACTCCGACCCGAAATACCACGCGCGTGACGTCGCCCGCTGGCGCTGCGCCTATAGCCGGGCGCTTATGCTGCTCTCCTCGGCGACCCCGTCTGTCGAAAGCTACCAGAAGTGCATTGAGGGCAAATACACACTGCTAAAACTCACCAGCCGCTACAGCGGAGCCCCGCTGCCCCGGGTCATCCTCGCCGACATGCGCCGCGAGGCCGAGGCCGGGAATGTCGACCCCTTGGGCAGTGTTCTGGCCGGGGAGCTCAAAAAAACCTTTGCCGCGGGCAAGCAGGCGATACTCTTCCTCAACCGACGCGGGTATAATAACTTTGTCTCCTGCCGCACCTGCGGCGAGGCGCTAAAGTGCCCGCGCTGCAGCGTTGCCATGAACTATCACGCAAAGGGCACAAACTACGACGACGGCAAGCTGGTCTGCCACTGGTGCGGGCAGCGGCAAAGACAGCCCGAAGTCTGTCCCCTCTGCAGCTCACCCCACCTCATGCGCATGGGGTATGGCACGCAGCGGATTGAGCGCGACCTTGCCGAGCTGCTCCCCGATGCCAAAATACTGCGTATGGACTCGGATTCGACCTCGGCCAAATTTGCATACGACAGGATGATTGGAGAGTTCAGGCGGCATGAGGCCGACATTCTCCTCGGCACACAGATGGTGACAAAGGGACATGACTTCCCGGATGTCGCGCTCTCGGGGGTGCTCCTTGCCGACGCTTCGCTGTATCTTGACGACTACCGCGCCAACGAGCGCACCTTCGCGCTGCTCACCCAGGTAATAGGCCGCGCCGGGCGGCGGGATTCTCAGGGGCTGGCCGTAATTCAGACCAACAACCCCGAGAATGATGTGATAAAACAGGCGGTGGCGCAGGACTATGAGGCCTTTTTTAAAAACGAGATACGCCTCCGTCGACTTCTGGTCTTCCCGCCCTTTTGCGATATAGTCCTCCTCACCCTCTCCTCACCTAACGAAAAGGAACTGCACACCGCAACCAGGCTGCTGGCAAACCGCCTTCATGAGCTGCTTGGCGGCGAGTACTCGGACGTCCCGACGGTAGCTTTCGGGCCGTTTGAGGCGCCGGTCTACCGCGTTGACGGGAAATACCGGATGAGAATGGTTATAAAATGCCGGCTGAACAAGCGCTCGCGCGCTCTCTTCTCCCGGCTGCTCATCGAAGCCGGCAGGGCCGGCAGGCACACCCCGACTCTGACTGTTGATTTCAACCCGTCAAGCTTATAATAAGCGGAAAACAAGCATGTGATAAATCACGAACCGCATACGAAGGCAACCGAAATTATTTATATATTTGCACAGAACACTGGAGATATTAATAATGGCCAAACTCAAAATTCTAAAAGAAGGCGACCCGACGCTCCGCCGCAAAAGCCGCCCGGTCACCGAAATAACCCCGCGGATTCTTACTTTGCTCGACGACATGGCCGAGACCATGCGCGAGGCCTGCGGTTGCGGGCTTGCCGCCCCGCAGGTAGGGGTGCTGCGGCGCGTCGTTGTGATAGAAACTCCCGAGAGCGGGCTTATTGAGCTGATAAACCCTGAAATCATATGCGCCGAGGGGGAGCAGCAGGCGCCCGAGGGCTGCCTGTCAATCCCCGGCCAGTGGGGTATTACCCGCCGCCCGGCAAGCGTCACGGTCCGCGCACTCAACCGGCAGGGCGAGCCCTTTGAGGTAAGCGGCACCGACCTGCTTGCCCGCGCCCTCTGCCACGAGACCGACCACCTTGACGGCCGGCTCTTTACCGACGATGGAATACTGTTAGAAATGCTCGGGGACGAGGAAGAATGAGAACCTTATTTATGGGCACGCCCGATTTTGCTTTGTTCCCGCTCAGGGCACTTGTTGAGGCGGGCGAGAATATAGCAGGCGTCATAACCCAGCCCGACCGGCCAACCGGCAGAAAGTACAGGCTCACCCCGCCCCCGGTCAAGGTCTGGGCCGCCGGGCGCGGAATTCCTGTATACCAGCCCGAAAAACTGCGGGACGATAAATTTACGGAACTGCTCACCGGGCTTGACCCCGAGCTGATAGTCGTCGCCGCTTACGGCAAAATCCTGCCCCGGAGCGTTCTCGGATATCCGAAGTATGGCTGCATCAATGTCCATGCCTCGCTCCTGCCCGAGTACCGCGGCGCCGCCCCTATTCAGCGGGCAATAATCGATGGCAAAAGTGTCACCGGGGTGACTATTATGCAGATGGACGACGGGCTTGACACCGGGGATATTCTGCTCACCCACAAGGTGCCGATACACGAGCGCGACAACTTCCAGACTCTGCACGACAAACTCGGCAAGTCCGGCGCCGAGGCGCTGCTCAAGACCCTGAGGCTCCTGCGGGAGGGCAAAATCACCCGCACAAAGCAGGACCACTCAAAGGCCACATATGCCACAAAAATTGAAAAAAGCGACTGCCTTATCGACTTTTCAAAGCCGGCGCGCGAGGTGTACAACCTCATCCGCGCCCTCTCGCCCTCTCCGCTGGCCTTTGTCCGGCTACCCGACGACTGCGTGCTCAAGGTGCCCGAGGCAGAGGTGGCAAATGATTTCTGCCTTGACAACTGCGGCGCCCCCGGGACCGTAATTTCGCTTGAACGCGGCATTGTGGTGGCCTGCGGTTCGGGCGCGGTCCGGCTGCTGCGCGTTCTGCCCGAGTGCAAATGCTGCATGAGTGCCGAGGACTTTATCCGGGGGCGGAGAATATCAATCGGAGATAAATTATCATAAAACCTGAAAGGAAGAATATCAATGCCTCCCTATTTCTATTATGATTTTTCATTTATCCTGCTTATCCCGGCCCTGATATTTACGGTCTGGGCGCAGATAAATGTGAGTACCACCTTCAAAAGAATGAACAAATTCCGCACCGGCATGTCGGGAGCCGAGGCCGCGCGCAGAATCCTTGACGCCAACGGCCTTACCCATATCAGAATTGAGCGGGTCCCCGGCCGGCTGACCGATCACTACGACCCGCGCCAGAATGTCATCCGCCTCTCGGATGCGGTATATGACAATACCTCGGCCGGCGCGGTTGGAGTGGCCGCGCATGAGGCCGGGCATGCGGTGCAGTATGCCGTCGGATACGCCCCCGTAAAGCTGCGCGCGGCGATAATCCCGGCCACATCCTTCGGCTCGCAGGCCGCCATGCCCCTGTTTATCATTGGCCTTATTATTTCGGCCTATTCCACAACCGGGAACAGTCTTGGCTACACCTTGATGGTGGCCGGCATTATGTTCTTCTCGCTGGCCGTGCTCTTTCAGCTGGTCACGCTTCCTGTCGAGTTCAATGCCAGCCGCCGGGCCCTGGCCACGCTTGAGAGCTCGGGCATGCTCGGCCGCGAGGAGCTTTCAGCATCGGGCAAGGTGCTCCGCGCCGCCGCCCTGACATATGTCGCGGCGCTGGCCGTCGCCCTTTTGAACCTTTTGCGTCTGGTACTCATCGCGGGCAGGCGGAGATAAATGCCGACACCAAAAAATGTCCGCCGCATAGCCCTCGACCTGCTCTCGGGCTGCGCGGCCGGGCGCTATTCAAACCTCGCGCTTGACGCGGCAATAAAAAAGCATAGCCTCATCCCCGCCGACCGGGGGCTTTTAACACTGCTTGTCATGGGGGTTATCGAAAAGCAGATAACTCTCGACTACTATATAGACAAGCTCTCGGCCCTGCCGCCCGGGAAAATCGAGCCCGAAATTCGCACAATACTGCGCCTCGGTCTCTACCAGCTCATTTTTACCGACAGAATACCCGACCACGCGGCGGTAAGCGAGACGGTCTCACTCGCCCCGCGCCGGGCGTCCGGCTTTGTCAACGCGCTGCTCCGCCGATTTCTTCGCGAACGCGACAATATCGCACTCCCTCCGCGCGACGGTAACTTTCCCGAATATCTTTCGGTCAAATACTCCTTCCCTGCCGGGCTGTGTAAGCGCTTTGTCGGAATTTTCGGGCCCGGGCGCACCGAGTCGCTGCTCTCGGCCTTCGATAAGACCCCGGGGCTGACCCTGCGGGTCAACACGCTCAGAACCACGCGTGAAGGCCTGCTGGCCAAATTTGCCGAGTCCGGCATAACCGCCGCGCCGACAGACCTCTCGCCCGACGGCGTCTGCCTTGACACTGCCCCGCTGGCATTACTGCCCGGCTTTGAGGAGGGGCTTTTCTTCGTGCAGGATGAGGCCTCGCAGCTCTCTGTGCGCGCGCTCGGCGCCCACCCGGGGATGACCGTAATCGACGCCTGCGCCGCCCCCGGCTCAAAGAGCTTCGGAATAGCGCTGGCAATGCAGAACACCGGGCGCGTTCTGTCTTTTGATTTGCACGAAAGCAGGCTCCCGCTCATTGATTCGGGAGCTGATAAGCTGGGAATTGAGATAATTGAAACAACGCCGGGCGACGCAAGCCTGCCTGACCCGGCCCTCTTTGTCTCTGCCGACCGCGTGCTCTGCGACGTACCCTGCTCGGGCTACGGCGTGATGGCCAAAAAGCCCGAAATCCGCTACAAAAACCCGGCCGACGTCGCCGGTCTGCCCGAAGTTCAGTATGCGATACTTGACAACTGCTCAAAATACCTAAAGCCCGGCGGCCTGCTTGTATACTCTACCTGCACTATCCTGCCCGAAGAAAACGAGGAGGTTGTCGGCCGCTTTCTTGCCGGATACCCTGATTTTCATCTCTCACCCTTCACTGCCGGCGCGCTGTCGTCCGACGGCATGATAACCCTGTACCCCGACACCCACCACACCGACGGTTTTTTTATAGCCTGCATGAAAAAAGGACTGAAATAAATGGAAAACTCCCGTCCCGAGCTGCTCTCGCTGCTCCCCGACGAGCTCTCGGTTCTCATGGCCTCGCTCGGCGAACCAGGCTACCGCGCGCGCCAGCTCTTTGAGGGGCTGCACCGCGGCCTGCCGCCCGACGAGATGACAAACATCGGCAAGGCCACAAAGGAAAAATTGCGCTCCGCCGCCTCATACCACCTGCCCGAAGTGCGCAAAAAGTTGGTCTCAAAGCTTGACGGCACAATAAAATACCTTTTTGAGCTGGCCGACGGCAACTGTATTGAGAGCGTGCTGATGAAATACAAGCACGGAAACAGCATCTGCGTCTCAACCCAGGTGGGCTGCTCCATGGGCTGCGCCTTCTGCGCCTCGACAATAGGCGGCCGAGTGCGCAACCTCAACCCGGGCGAAATTTTAGGTCAGGTCATCGCGGCGCAGCTTGATGCCGGCGAGCGGATTTCAAATATTGTCATGATGGGCATCGGCGAGCCGCTCGACAACTATGACAACGTTATAAAATTCCTGCATCTTGTCAATCATGAATATGGGCTCAATATCGGTTATAGACATATCTCGCTCTCAACCTGCGGGCTGGTCGACAAAATCTACAAACTGCGCGACGAGAACCTGCCGATAATCCTCTCAATCTCGCTCCATGCCGCCGACGACTCTCTGCGCTCCCGCCTCATGCCGATTAACAGGCGCTGGGGTATCGCAGAGCTGCTCGACGCCTGCCGCGAATACTACCGCTCGGGTCCCGGACGGCGGATTTCCTTCGAATATATCCTCATCCCGGGGCTAAACGACAGCCCCGACGATGCAAATAAACTCGCTGACCTGCTCAACTCCTGCCTGCGGGCAGACGGACCCATGCCGATACATGTAAATCTCATCCCGCAAAACAAGGTTTATGGCCGCGAGCAGGCAGACCCCGGCGCCAGGGCCGCCGACCCGCGCGCCTTTGCCGCAATACTCGAGCGCCGGGGAATCAGAGCCACCCTGCGCCGGCGGCTCGGCGCCGATATAAACGCCTCCTGCGGCCAGCTCCGCCGCGAGAGTACGAAGTACGGGGGCGCTGCCCCCGTGCCCCCGCTCAAGGAACTTTTTTGAAAAAAATTCCTTGAGAATCCTCAAAAAACTTTCAATACAGAAAACTGCAAGTTCAATTGCCGACCTTACGCCCCTACATATCAGTCGGAGGTGTTCCGCATGAACAACACTCAAAGGGGCGGCGGGAAGGTCAGGAACAATTATCACCGGGCAGTGGTGCTCAAGCGCCGCCGGGTAACTCACATAACCCCGGCCGGGGTGTTTTTCCGACGTATCGGGAACAAGCTCGACCGCAACATGGGCACCCTTTTGGGTGTTGCCGCGGCCTCGGTATTCGTCACGCTGCTGGCCGGTATTGTGGCCTTTGCCACCGTCATTCTGCCCGACCGCAGCGGGGTAATCCGAGTGACGGTCCCCGACTTTTGCGGCTCGGTTTACTCGGACGGGTCTGTGGACACCGAGCTTTTTGATGTGAGCATCGAATATAAATTTGACGGCTCAAGCCCGGCGGGTACGGTTATTTCCCAGTACCCCCCGCCCGGGGCCGGCCGGATGGTGAAAAAGGGCGAGCGGCGCTGCGCACTGACACTTACCCTCAGCCGCGGGCCCGATACAATTATCCTCCCCGATTACGCCGGAGAAAACTGCGCCAAGGCCGAGCTTGAGCTGCGGTCACTGGGCTTTGAGGTCAGCATTGTGCAAAAGCACAGCGTAACCGCCCAGGCCGGCACCGTCATCTCCACCTCCCCGCCGGCATACTCAGACCTGCCCTCGGGAGCCACCGTCATACTTTATGTCAGCCTCGGGCAGGAGCTTGAGTATGTGGTGGTGCCTGCGCTGACAGGTCTGGGCGAGACCGCGGCGATAACCAGGCTGCTCTCGGCAGGCCTGCTTGTAGGCAAGACCGAATATGTCAAATCCTCAAAGCCGGCCGGCATAGTCATCGCCCAGAGCGAGCCCTTCGGTAGCAGCGTCAGAGCCGGCACCAAAGTATATCTCACTGTCAGCCTCGGAGAAGGATAGCGCTTGCCTTCGTTTTTCCGGCGCGACACAGCCAGCAAAATCCCAAACAAAGGAATGGTGATATGGTTGAATATAAAGGGAGGATAACCTGCAGTGTTGGCGGCCTTTATACAGTGATAACCGACACTCTCACCCCGGCAGGGCAGGAGTTTGACTGCCGCGCCCGGGGGGTATTCCGGCACAACAGGGAAAAGCCTGTTGTCGGGGATATTGTCAGGGTGGGATTCGAGCGGGAGGACAACGCCTCGTGCGCCGTGATAACCCGGATACTCGAGCGCAAAAACCGGCTTGTTCGCCCGCCTCTTGCCAACATTGACTACATATTCGTGACCATGTCGGCAGCCCGGCCCGAGCCCGACACCGGCATGGCCGACAAACTTATCTCAATTGCCGAGTTCAATACGATTGAGCCGGTTGTAATAATAAACAAGACCGAACTCGACCGCCGCCGCGCCGCAGAGCTCGGCGAGGTCTATCGCCTTGCCGGATATAACGTTTTTTGTCTGAGCTGCTACACCGGCGAAGGAGTTGACGCCCTGCGCCGCTTTATCGACAGCAACCTGCCCGGGCAGAGCGCCGCCTTTGCCGGCGCCTCGGGAGTCGGGAAATCGACCCTGATGAACCTGCTTTTCCCGGGCCTTGGGCTCGAGACCTCGGATGTCAGCGAAAAAATCGGGCGCGGGCGGCACACCACCCGCCGTGTCACCCTCTATCCGGTGCGCTCTCAAGGCCGCCCGGCCGGGTTTATCGCCGACACGCCCGGGTTCTCGCTGCTCGACTTTGAGCGCTTCGATTACTTCTCAAAAGAGGACCTGCCGCACACCTTCCGGGAGTTCGGCGAACTCTTGGGCAGCTGTCGCTACACCAAATGCAGCCACACAAAAGAGGAGGGCTGCGCTATTATTACGGCGGTGCAGGAAGGCAAAATTGCCCCCTCAAGACACCGGAGCTATGTGAACCTCTACGAGATTCTGAAAACCAAGCGCCCGTGGGACTGAAAAACCGACATCCGGCCGCCCGCATTTGTGAATAAGGAGCATTTTAATGAAAGCATATATCTATCTTGACGGGGAAATCCTGTCGCAGAATATAACCGAGCACCCGGCCCCCGGCGACCTCTCAATTGCCGCCGACTCGGGCTACTTCAACGCCGAAAAACTGGGCGAGCGGGTGGATATCCTGCTCGGCGACATGGACTCCTTAGGCGAGTACAGCATACCCGGGGAAATCGAAGTTATAAACTACCCGCCCGAAAAGGACCTGACCGACGCCCAGCTTGCCGTTGACATTGCAATAGGGCGGGGGGCCGACAATATAATATTTATTGGCGGGCTTGACGGACGGCTTGACCATACCCTCTCACTTCTCGGAATTCTTGAGGACTTGGGCTCCCGCGGCATATATGCGATGGCGCTCAGCGGCCTCAATCGGGTAAGGTACCTGAAAAACTCAAGCGTGCTGATACCGAGGAGCGGATATAAGTACCTGTCTGTTCTCGCCTGCGACGAAAAGGTAAGGGGCGTCTCTGTTGAGGGCTGCAAATACCCGCTTGAGAACGCCAGGCTTTCGCGGTGGCTGCAGTATGCAGTCTCGAATGAAATCGAGGGCAACTGCGCGCTGGTCTCGGTGCGCCGCGGTGGCATCTTCATAATCGAGAGCCGGGATAAAGCCGATGGCACTTGAGTCCGGCTCCGGCATGAATTCGGGCGCGCGGATAATCACAAGCCCGTCTGCCCGCATATACTGAGAACAGAGGCCGCCGCCCGGCCGACACCGGCGGCGAACACACAAGTATTGGCATTGGGTCCGGATATGCAGTCTCTTATGCGGCACCCGCCTTGTTTTGCAGAAAGGGCATGGTATTTATATGAAAATCATTGTGTTCCGCTCGCCCGGGTTTCTGGCGCCGCTGCTGCGGAGGTTCTTTGGATTCAGAAAAGTAAAGAAACGCTGACGGCCGGGAGCTGCGCTCCCGGCATATCCCTCTTAAATATACACAAGGTGTATTTGCAGGATTTTCTGCGCGCTCGGATTGACAACAACCGAAATAAACAAAACCCTGTCATCCTGAGCGAAAGCGAAGAAAAAACACCGGGATGCCGCGGCATCCCGGTGTTTTTTCGTGATTATTACTTCTGAACCTCGGCAAGGTAGGCGGCGATGGCTGCCTCATAGGCGCCGGTGCTCTTGTCTGCCGGTATATCGCCGAGCCCGGTCCAGATGGCGACGTTGTCAAGATAGCCGTCAATAGTCGCGCCGAGTTTTAGCGCCACGGCGTAATTCGGAATTTCATTCCAGTAGAAGATTCCGCCCGCAGCTGAATCGGCCTTCGACACACAGACAAAGTCGGAGCCGGCCTGGCTGTTGTCTCGGATGTAGACCGTGGGGCCTTCATTATAATTTGCCTGATATCTGATTGTTATCCACTTGTCCTTTAGCGCCCATACATTTGAGTCATAGTTGGCGCCGGTCAGCTTGTTGATAATCGTCGAGGAGCCGTCACCGTCTGCCTTGTCGGCTGCATAGTAGGGGCCGGGAACATCGTAAGTATACCAGCTGCCGAAATATCTGACCTGATTGTTGCCCGAGCCGGCAATGCGGATGTGGGCCGAGTTGTAGCTGTTGTAGCCGTCGTAGTTCAGGATAATAACCGCATATCTTTCGGAGTTGCCGGCATCTATGTACTTGACATCGTACTGCACGGTGTAGTCGCCCTGAGCGCAGGGGGTCATGTAGTCATCGTCGAGAATCAGGATATAAGAGTCTTGACCACCAACCACGTTATTGATGTACTTTAGAGCGCCGTTCTCAATTGAAAAACTACCGGTATTGTCTTTAAAGGCACCGTCGGAAGTATTCCTTATCTTCCAACCAATGAGAGCCATTACGGCATCATTGCCCTCGGTGTTTACATAGCTGTCGAAGTCCTCAAAGAAAACCATCAGGCCCTCTTGAACTACCGGAATTTCAACTGCGGGTTCGGTGGTGGTTTCCACTGCCGTGGTGGTTTCCTTGGCGGTGGTTTCTTTTGCCGTGGTTTCCTTTGCCGTGGTGGTTTCCCCGTCGGGTCCGGCAGTGGTGGTACCGACGGTTTCTTTGTCGTCCTCACCACCCTGGCAGGCGACAAGCGTGAGAAGCATAAGCAGCGCAAGAATTAAAGTAAGTAGTTTTTTCATTGCACAATCCTCTCCTGAAGTTGTTTATAAAATGCTAACAGCATCCTTGGGAATAATAATACCACATGCAATCATTTATGTCAATAATAATTATAACGACCGATTAAATATATTTTATTTTTGTGCAACTGCCATAAAACATATCTGTCTGTTTATTCTTTGTTTGCAATATTGAACAACAATCTTTAGGGGTTGTCCGGCATTTTTTGTTTTACAAGGCGAATTATTCATGGCGTAATGCCGCAGCGCAAAAAGTGGTGGGATAGTCGTTGATGGTTTGTTTTTTGAAGTGTAATTTTTATCATTTTGAAACTGAAAAACCTCCGGAGCGGCGCCCCGGAGGTTTTATTATCTTTTAGTCTAGAATTTCCTCCATGACATATGCCTCAAGGATGTCTCCGACTTTAATGTCGCTGAACCGTTCAAGCCCGATACCGCATTCATAACCGGCCGCAACCTCGCGGACATCGTCCTTAAAGCGCCGCAGCGACGCAACCCTGTCCTCGAAGATTACCACACCCTGGCGCAGCACACGGATGAGGGAGCTGCGCGTAACCCTGCCGTCCTGAACATACGAGCCGGCTATCATCCCGACATTCGGAACGCGGATAGTCTGTCTGACCTCGACATGCCCGAGTAGGTTTTCTCTGTATTTGGGGGCAAGCATGCCTTTCATGGCGGCTGTAACCTCTTCGATACAATCGTATATTACGCGGTAGGTCCGGATTTCGACGCCCTGGCGTTCGGCCGAATCGAGCGCCGGCTTATCAGGCCGGACATTAAACCCGACAATAATGGCATCCGAGGCTGCGGCAAAGGTCACGTCGCCCTCGTTGATTCCGCCGGCCGCCGAATGGATTACCTTGACTTTGACCTCCTCGTTTGAAAGCTTTTCAAGCGCAACCTTGACCGCCTCGGCAGAGCCGTCAACATCAGCCTTGACTATAACATTGAGAGTCTTGACTCCCTCGGAAATCTGGGCGAAAAGGTCGTTGAGGTTTGCCCGGGCATTTGCCTTGAAGGTTTCCTCCTTTGCCTCGGCACGGCGCTTTTCGGCAAGAGTTCTGGCCATTTTTTCGTCCTCGACGGCATTGAAGCTATCACTCGCTGACGGAACCTCGGAGAGTCCGGTGATTTCCACCGGCATCGACGGGGTCGCCATCTTTATGACCTTGCCCTTGTGGTCGGTCATCATGCGGACACGTCCAACCGCCGTCCCGGCTATCACCACGTCGCCTGTATGGAGCGTTCCGTTCTGAACCAGAAGGGTGGCTACCGGCCCTCTGCCCTTGTCAAGCTTGGCTTCAACCACAACTCCTTTTGCCCGTTTGTTCGGATTTGCTTTATATTCCCTGATGTCGGCTATCAGCAGAATACCCTCAAGCAAATCGTCGATTCCCTGTTTTGTGAGGGCTGAAACCGGTACGCAGATGACGTCGCCGCCCCAGGCTTCGGGTACCAGGTCGTATTTGGTCAGCTCCTTGACAACTCGGTCGGGGTTGGCGGTGGGTTTGTCGATTTTATTAATTGCTACAATGATTTCAATTCCGGCCGCCTTGGCGTGATTTATTGCCTCGACTGTCTGCGGCATTATGCCGTCGTCGGCGGCAACCACCAGTATGGCTATATCGGTTGCCTTGGCGCCGCGGGCGCGCATTGCCGTGAAGGCTTCATGTCCGGGCGTGTCAAGGAAGGTAATGTCCCGCCCCTTCACCTTTACCCGGTATGCACCTATGTGCTGCGTGATGCCGCCGGCCTCTCCGGCGGTCACGTTGGTGTGCCTTATCGCATCGAGCAGCGAGGTTTTGCCGTGGTCGACATGTCCCATGACGCAGACGACCGGCGCGCGCGGCTTCAAATCCTCCTCTCTGTTCTGCTCCTCATCAAACAGCTTTTCCTCAATTGTGACAACAACTTCCCGGGTTACCTCGGCCCCCAGGTCAACCGCGACAAGATAAGCCGTGTCATAGTCTATATACTCATTCACGGTGACCATAAGCCCCATTGTCACAAGCTGCTTTATGACCTCGCTGGCCGTGACCTTGAGCCTTGAGGCAAGCTCGCCCACACGGATTTCGTCGGGTATCGAGACATGTACCGGCTGTTTCTTTATCGGCTCCGACTTTTTGGGAGTAAATTTCTTTCCCTTAACCGTCGCCGTCTGCCCTCCCTTGCCGCGCTTGACCTTTTCGCTGCCGCCCCGCATATCGCGGACCGACTCGGGGGCGATTTTCTCAAAGCGGTCGTCGTATTTTGACAGGTCGATGGTCGTACCCCTGGTATCGACAATGCGCTTTTTGACCATGCCCTCCGGCTTTGGAGCAATATGTTGGCGGACTATCGGCTGGGTCTGGCGTTTTTCCTTGGGGGCTCCCTGCTTTGCTTTTTCGGGTTTGCGCTTTGGCTCGGCAGCCTTTGTTTTCTCAACCCTGGTCGGCCCGGGGACTGCTTTTATCTGCGGTTCTGCCCTTCCGGGTAGCCTGGCTGGCTCTGCCTGCTTTGGTTTTTCGGCATCTGCCGCCGCCTTTGCCTCACCGGCGCGCTTCTGAGCCTTCCGCAACTCGTGTTCCTTGACGATTTTTGAAGGAATATATGTGATCCCGTCAATATAGTCTTCTATATTGGTTATTTGATATGCCCTGGTGAGCGTCTCAAAGAGAATGTCAAACTCAAAGGGCTCGAGCACCTTCTGTGCCCGCGCCTCGATTCCCTTCTCTTTGAGAATGTCGGTAATCTCCTTGGTTTTTATACCGAGGTCCTTCGCAAGCTGATTGATTTTGTATTGCGTCAATGCCATATATTTCCTCCTGAATTTACCCTTCGTCCGAATCGCGCCAACCGTCGAGCTGTTTTTCAACTGCCCGGCAGAACTCACGGTCAACAATCCCGACCGCCGCAAGTGCCCCTTTGCCCAGGGCCCTGCCGAGTGCCGCCATGCTGTGCGGGACGACTATATGTCTGACTTTATAATGTCTGCATTTGTCGGTGAGTTTTTTGCGGGTGTTTGCCGAGGTGTCCGACGCTTCAATAACCAAAAGCGGAGCGCCTTTTGCACGCCTGAGCGCTGCGCATACCATGTCGGTGCCGTAGATAAGGGCACCGGCGCGGGCAGCGAGGCCGAGGGTGAGCAGCAGCCGGCTGTTTTCAGTTTGCTTCTCCATTTTCGATAAGTTCGTCTTCCATCGCGTCATAAACCGCCTCCGGCACCTCGCAGCCGAGGCTGCGGTCAAGCCGCTTTGACTTCCTTGCCTTCCTCAGGCACATGACATCGCGGCAGATATAGGCCCCACGGCCGTTTTTTTTGCCGGTAAAGTCGAGCAAGACCTCGCCCTCGGGGGTACGCACCACCCGCAAAAGCTCACGCTTGGGTTTGTGCTGGTTGCAGCCGAGGCACTGACGCTCGGGGATTTTCTTTTTTTTCTTCTGTTCCATAGCAACACCAAGCCGTTATGACTTTATATCTATTTTGTATCCGGTCAGCCGAGCGGCAAGCCGGGCGTTCTGCCCCTCCTTGCCGATGGCCAGCGAGAGCTGGTCGGGGCTGACGGTAACCCGGCAGGACCGCTCGCCGATCAGGGTCACCTCCTCGACCGAGGCCGGGGCCAGCGCCGAGGCGATATATTCCTCGGGGATTTCGCTGTACTTGACAATATCTATCTTCTCGCCGCGCAGCTCGTCGACAATTCCGGCAATTCTCATCCCGTGGGGGCCGATGCAGGCCCCCACCGGATCGACATCCTCATCGCGCGACATGACCGAGATTTTGGTCCTTGAGCCGGCCTCGCGCGCAATGCCCTTTATGAGTACAATTCCGTCCTGAATTTCGGGTATCTCAAGCTCAAACATGCGCCTTACCAGCCCGGGGTGAACCCGGGACAGGGTGACCAGAGGCCCTCTTGCCTCCTTGTTGACCTCGGATATGAACACCTTTATCTTTTCGCCCGGGTAGAAGGTCTCGCCGGGTATCTGCTCGCTCCTGAGCAAAATCGCACGTCCTGTACCTATCTCAAGCACCGCGTTTCCGGTTGTCAGGTCAACCCTGTTTACCGTGGCGGTGATTATTTCCTCGCGCTTGTTCTCATAGGCCTGCTGCATTGCGCGGCGCTCGCCCTCGCGTATGCTCTGGATTATAACCGACTTGGCCGCCGCAGCAGAGAGTCGCCTGAAGTTTTTGGTCTTTATCTCTATTTCAACTATTTTTCCAACGGTGTTGCGCTTGCTTAGCTGCTTTGCGTCCTCAAGCGAAATTTCGGTTTCAGGATTTGTGACCTCCTCGACCACTTCCTTCTGCTGAAAAACCTTGATTTCCTCCTTCTCGGGATTTATAAGTATGCGCACGTTGGTGTTGTTGCCGTATTCTTTTTTGTAGGCCGACACGAGCGCCGCTTCGATTTTCTCAAGCATATATTCCTTCGGAATTCCCTTTTCCTTTTCAAGCAGGTCGAGCGCCGCAAAAAAGTCCTTGTTCATCGCGGTTGTTCCTTTCAATACCTCATCTCTGTTATATATCTATGACATATTGTCGTCATTAAAATCAAACACGGTGCGCACCCGCGCGGCGGCGCTCCGGTCGAGGGCAATCTTCCCTTCCGGCGTGTCGAGCAGGATTTTGCCGTCACGGAGGCCGGCGAGCCTGCCGCGGTGGGTCTTTTTGCCGGTCTTGTCGGGCGCGTAGAGCTTTATTTCGACCTCGCAGCCGGTGCAGGCCGCAAAATGCGCCTCGGTTTTCAGCTCCCGCTCAACCCCGGGCGAGCTGACCTCAAGGTAATAGCTGCTCTCAACAGGGTCGGCCTCATCGAGCAGCGGGTCGATAATGCGGTGAAACCTCTCGCAGTCGTCGATACCGATGCCGTCTGGCGAATCTATTGTGACGCGCAGCATCTGCCGCGCCCCCTCGCGCACAAATTCAACATCCCACAGCTCAAGTCCGGCCTCTCTGGCGGCCGGCGCTATCAGCTCGGCCACGCGGCCGGCAATATTCTTTTTGTTGTTCATTTTTCCTTTGGCGCCTGTCGGGACTAGCGCTGACCCTCCCCTCGACAATTGAGAGTGGGCCTCACAACCCACTCTCATCGCAAACCATAATACTTGCGGTTATTATATCATACCCGAAATGAAAATGCAATAGTTTTTTATGTATTTTTTTGCATACCCCGGTATGCATGAACAGACCGGGGTATGCATTAAATTTTTTATTCATACTCAATTACCCATGCAAATGCCATTTATTGCTGTAAATGCTATTCTTAATACTTGTTTCAATTGCAGAATCGTGTGATGAAAAAATCAAATGGAAACCTTCAATATCCGCATAAGCTTTATAATACTCGGCTATTTTATCGGCAAGACCGATAAACTTCGCTCCCGGTTATTTCCAATGCCGCTTGCTGCACTTCTTTTTATCTTTTTTTCTTACTTGCGGCCTCCATCCTCCCTTCCCGGCGCCGTCACATTTCCTTCGATAAATAGTGTTTACATTTTCACACTTATATGTTATAATAACGTACAGTCAAATTTTGAGGGTCCGCGGAGAGGAGGACGAAAGCCCGTATTCTTCGCCTGTGGTAAAATCAGCCGTCTTACCCTGATATAATATAATGCCCACTGATATGATATAATACTGAAACAGGATATAGTAAGGCTCGGGCCGGCTGCCAGTCATTCCGACCGATACTGCAAGGAGGTAGGCTTTGAAAAAGAACCGGTCAAAACCCGCTTCTGTGGCCGATCTAAGAATACCGCTTATGGTATGCGTGCTCATCGGCGTTTTTTTGCTCGCGGTCTACACCGTCGTGGTTTCTTTTACTACGCTGCCGCCCTCGCTGTTCGGCATAATCCTTACAGTTATATATATATATACGGCGATTTTCACCTTTCTCGGGGTGCGCAACAGGCTAAGAAGAATAGCGATTGAAGAAGAGCGCGCCGCCGCATTCAACACCGAGATATACCAGATGTTCCGCGAGACCATCGACCTGCCCTATGCCATAGTTTCGGTCGAGGGCCGGGTGACCATAATAAACCGCGCGCTACAGGAGATTTTAGGCAAGCCTTATCTCGGGGTTTTGCTCGAGGAAATCTGCGGGGCGTCTGCCGGGGAGATTATTGCGGCCAGCGAGCCCAACGGGCAGCTCTCGCTCGACATTCAAAACGGCAAAACCGAATATGCATATCCGGGCGAGGGCATGACGGTCGGTATCCGCCGCCGGCGCTTTTTGGCGCGGGGATACCCGATGACCGTCAACGGAACCCGCTGCTATATGATTGTGTTCACCGAGATAACCGCGCTGGTCGAGCTGCGCGAGAAGATGAAGCGCGAGAATACCGTCGTCGCCTTTATCATGCTCGACAATCTTGAGGAGCTGGCGCAGTATGTGCGGGTGAGCTACCGGCAGGCCGCAAACGAGATAGACGCCATACTGAAAAACTGGGCGGCCAGTATGAAGGGGCTTCTGCGCGAGTACGACCGCGACCGCTACCTGCTCATTATCACCCGGGAAATGCTCGACGAGTGCATTAAAAATAAATTTGAAATACTCGACTCAATCCGCGATGTCCGGTTAGGCGATGATAGCATGTCGGTCACCGTGTCGATGGGCATTTCGGTCGGAATCGGCCCGCTCTCCGAACGCGAGAACGAGGCCATGCTCGCCCTTGACCTGGCACTTCAGCGCGGGGGCGACCAGGTGGTAATTCGCCACGGGAATGAGACCGAGTTTTTCGGCGGGCGCTCAAAGGGCATGCAGAAGCGCACCCGCGTGCGCTCGCGGGTTAACGCCGCGGTGCTGAGCGCGAGGATTTCCGAATCTTCAAACGTGCTGGTAATGGGACATAAAAACCCGGATTTCGACTCTATCGGCGCCTGTGTGGGCATTGCTCGGCTTTGTATTTTCTGCGGCGTGCCGGTGCGGATTGTCGCCGACCAGAAAAGCGACAACTTCCGTATTATCGCCGAGCGGCTTTCGCGCAACAGCGAGTATGCCGACATGTTCACCGACGCGCTCTCGGGCCTTGACCTTGTAAAGCCCGACACCCTGCTTATAATCTGCGACGCCAACAACTTCAATATAATAGAAGCACCCGACATCGCCGACAGCGTAGACAGGATTGCAATCATCGACCACCACCGCCAGACCGAGCAGTTCGACTTCGAGCCGCTGGTAAACTATATCGACCCGGTCGCCTCCTCTACCTGTGAGCTGGTAGCCGAGATACTTGAGCAGTCGGTGCCGGCCGACACGATACTGAGAGACGAAGCCAACGCCATGTACGCCGGCATCATGCTCGACACCAAGTTTTTCACAAAGGACACCGGGACCCGCACCTTCGCGGCGGCGCTTTACCTTCAGAGCGAGGGGGCGAAATCCGAGGTCGTGCGGCAGTACTTTGAGGAGGACTTCTCGGATTATCTGGCTGAGGCAAAGTTCAGCAGCGACATCGAGCTCTACCGTGGCAATATTGCGATAACCCGCAGCATTGGCACCGGAAACGCCGAGCAGGACCGCACCGCCGCCTCAAAGGCGGCCGACAAGCTGCTTACCATTCGTCAGGTAGACGCCGCCTTTGCGCTGGTCAGCATAAATGACGAAATCCGCGTTTCGGCGCGCTCCTCGGGCAAAATAAACGTGCAGCTCATTCTTGAAAAGCTCAAAGGGGGCGGGCACTTCAACGCCGCTGCGGCGCAGGTCAATGGAACCATGGACCATGCCTATAAGCTGCTCACCGAAGCTATAGACGAGTATCTCGACAACGCCTGACCAGCTTGCCGGCGGCGCTTTTGTCGCAAGAAAGGAATGATTGCTATGAAAGTAATACTTAAATCGGATGTCAGGGCTCTTGGCAAAAAGGACCAGATAATTGAGGTTGCCGACGGCTATGCCCGCAACTATCTTATCCCGCGGGGGCTTGCCGTGCCAGCAGACAAAAAGGCGCTTACCGACCTGAAAAACCGCGAGGAGTCAAAGCAGCGCCGCATTGAGGCCGAGCGCGCCGAGGCAAAGGCCCAGGCCGAGAAAATCTCGGGGCTGCTGATAAAAATCAAAATGAGCGCCGGGGCAGACGGCCGGCTATACGGCTCGGTAACCTCAAAGGATATTGCAGAGGCGCTGAAACGCGACTTCGGGATTGAAGTCGACCGCCGAAAAATTGTTGTCCCCGAGCCGATAAAGGCATACGGAAACTATACCCTTGAGGTAAAGCTCTATCCCGAGATTAACGGGACCATAAGCCTTTTGGTATGTGAAAAATAAGCTGCGGCCGGATGAAAACATCCGAATGCTGACAGGAACTAAAAGGAACTTGCACAGTCATGAACGATGAGTTGACAAGAAAGCTGCCATTCTCGATGATAGCCGAGCAGTCGCTGCTCGGCGCGATACTGATAGACCCCGAGTCTATCCGCCATGTGGCAGATATAATAACCGCTGATGATTTCTACATAGACGAGCACCGGCACATATACCTTGCCATGCACGAATTGTTCATGACCGACAATGACATCGACATCGTGACCCTTCTCGACATGCTGGTAAAAAAGGGGGTCTACAACCGTTCGGGCGGCGAGGATTATATACACACAATTGGCCAGGTTGTACCGGGCTCCCAAAACATAAAGGATTACGCACGCATTATTAAGGAAAAGAGCGTACTCCGCCAGCTTATTGCAGCCTGCGAGGAAATCAGCGCCGCTGCATATTCGGAGCAGGACCAGGCAACAAATATTATAGAAAACGCACAGAACAAAATCTACCAGATAGCCCAGGGCCGGGATACCCGCGGTTTCAGACATATCCGGGACGTGCTCGGCGAAGTATATGCAAACCTCAACAAGCTCTATGAGGGCGACAAATCGGCACTGGGGATTCCCACCGGCTTTTCGGGGCTTGACAATGTGCTGGCCGGCATGGGAGAGGGCGACCTGATTTTAATAGGCTCTCGCCCCGGTATGGGCAAAACCAGCTTTGTGCTCAATATCGCCTCTAATGTCGCCTCAAGGACAAAGAAGGCGGTCTGCATTTTCTCGCTTGAAATGTCGGCGCAGCAACTGGTAAACCGCATGATTTCAAGCGAGGCCATGGTTGACAGCTACACCCTGCGCACCGGCCGGCTGAGCTCGGACGATTGGGTAAAGGTGGCCGAGGCGTCGGCAAAGCTTGCCGGCATGGATATTCTGATAGACGACTCCTCGGGGATTACCGCCACCGCCATGAAGGCCAAGCTGCGCCGGGTGAACAATCTCGGACTCGTCATAATAGACTACCTGCAGCTCATGCAGGGCGAGCGGCGCACCGAAAACAAGGTTCAGGAGGTCGCCGAAATCACCCGGAACATGAAGCTGATGGCCAAAGACCTCGGCATCCCGGTGATTTGCTGCGCACAGCTCTCCCGCAGCCCCGAGGCAAGGGCCGACAAAAAGCCGGTGCTGGCCGACCTGCGCGACTCGGGCTCTATAGAGCAGGACGCCGATGTCGTTATTTTCCTGTACCGCGACGATTATTATAACCGGGACAAGGGCCCCGAGGAGAGCGGCGGGAATATCGTCGAGGTCATTGTCGCCAAAAACCGCCACGGCATGACCAGTACGGTACGCATGGGCTGGTTGGGACAATATACTAAATACCGGTCTATCGTCTCTGAACCTGACAAATGAGCTGGCTTGTACAAATAATTGTTACTGTTTGAAAGGGTGTTTTATCATAAAGAAAATAAAATGGACAAAAATAAAATCGGCATTAGTTTTATTCCGCCTCACAAGCTGAGCGGCCTGCCCGGGACAACTCCCGTGCTGCTTGCCTTCTCGGGCGGCGCCGATTCCCGCGCGCTGCTGCACCTGCTCGCACGATACTGCCGGGAACACGAAACGCCGCTTTTGGCGGCGCATGTCAACCACGGCATCCGCGGCGAGGAAGCCCTGCGCGACCGCGAGTTCTGCAAAAGAGTTGCCGCCGAATACGGGATTGAGTGCGAGGTGCTCGACGCCGATATCCCGGCGCTGGCAAGGGAGCACAAGACCGGCCTTGAGGCCGAGGCGCGGCGCGTGAGGTACGATTTTTTCAGGTCGGTCATGGAAAAGCGGGGAATTCCCCTCCTGGCCACCGCCCACAACGCCGACGACCGGCTCGAGACCCTGATATTCAACATCGCGCGGGGCTGCGGGCTGCGCGGACTCTGCTCGATTCCCCCGGTGCGGCCCTTCGGAGATGGCCTGCTTATCCGCCCGCTGCTTTCAGCGACAAAAAGTGAAATTATACGCTATTGCGAAGAAAACAACCTCGCCTATGTAACCGACTCGACCAATTTGGAGATAAACTGCTCGCGAAACCTCATCCGGCACAAAATCATTCCGGCGCTCGAGGAACTCTGCCCGAGCATCCGCGAAAACTCGGCTCGGCTGATTTCGGCGGCGCGCGAGGGGTGGGAGTTTGTGGAGGGCGAGGCCGATAAATTCCTTGCCAAAACAGACGGTGAAAGCCTGCCGGTAAGCGGGCTGAACAAACTGCCGGGGGCTGTAAAACACTGTGTTCTCTCAAAACTATATGCCGCAGCCTCAGGCCGGGAGCTTGAGGAGGTCCATGTCCGCGCGCTGTCCGTGCTACTGCAAAAGGGTCTGCCGGGCTCGGCGCTCTCGCTCCCGGGGAGAATTCGCGCCGTTATAGAAAACGGGCGTCTTGACTTTGTGGCCGACCCGCGCAGGCGGGTCTTGCCCGAACACTTTGCTATTCCGCTTGCCGAAGGGCTGAACCTTTTGCCCGGCGGGGCCATCATGCTGACGACCTCTGAACGCCGGCCGGCCGAGGTCTCCGAAAATCTGACCTGCCGGGACAGCGTCAGGCTCAGGGCCGGCGAGGGTCTTGTGGCGCGAAGCTTTCTGCCCGGAGATACGGTCAGGTTTCGCGGCATGACAAAAAAGGTACGCAGGCTGCTCCGGGAAACCGGATTGCCGCTCGATGAGAGGTATCTTGTACCGATAGTCTGCGACCCGGACGGGGTGCTCTGGATTCCCGGCGTCGCGGTGCGCGACGGGGCGAAGACTAAACAAGGCGGCCTGCTTCTCTCATATTACAGCGACCTGTGTCGCAATACAACTCCCTTAAAGGAGGGCTTTGATGAACCCTGATGTTGAAAGCATTCTAATCAGTCAAGAGGAGCTCGGCCGGATAATAACCCGGCTGGCCTCTGAAATAGAGCGCGACTACTCGGCCCCGGATAAGCGTCTTGTGCTTGTCTCGATCCTCAAAGGTTCGGTGATATTTGCCGGAGCTCTTATGACCGCGCTCAAAATTCCCGCCGAAATCGAGTTCATGAGGGTATCCTCATACGGCGCGGGCACTGTGAGCTCGGGAAACACAAAAATACTGCTTGATTTTCACCGCCCCGACCTGCCCCTACTTGACCTTTTGATTGTCGAGAACATCATCGACAGCGGCCGCACTTTAAGCAATCTCACCCGGCTGCTGCTCGGCCGCGGGGCGCGCAGCGTTAAGTCCTGCACGCTGCTCGACAAACCCGCGCGCCGGGAGGTACCTTTTGAGCCTGACTACATAGGAGCCGTTATCCCCGACAGATTTGTGGTGGGATTCGGACTGGATTATGATGAAAAATACCGCAACCTACCTTATGTCGGGGTGCTGAAGCCCGAAATATACAATAGCAACCCCAAAAGACCGCCAATGTCATTTATGAAAGGGAACCCTGCAAAAAGATGAAAAGTACCGTCAAAACAATACTGGTTTATCTTGCCGTCATAGCCGTCATAATACTTGTCGTATCGCAATTCTTTCAGTTTACCGAGGTTGAGCCTATAAGATACGACGATGTTGTGGAGTACTTCAAGAACGACCAGGTTAAAGCATTTAAAGTTTCAAACACCAATTACCTTGACCTCGAGATATATGACCTCGGCGAGGACGGCGAGTTTGTTTATGACTCCGACGGAAAAATCATAAATCCAACAAAAAAGATTGGTTACAGGCTGCAGAGCCTTGAGCTTTTTCACTCAGACCTCTCGCAGTATTATCTAAACAATCAGAACCTTGAGGAATATGATTTTGATCCGCCTACCGTGTGGCCGTGGTGGGTCAGCTTTCTGCCGTATGCCATAGTATTGATAGTCTTTATCGCGCTTTGGTTTTACGCCTTAAATCAGGCGGCCGGCGGTCGGGGAAGCAAAATCAGCTCCTTCGGCAAGGCGAGAGTAAAAGTGCCGAGCCCGAATGACAAGGACCGAAAGACCTTCAAGGATGTGGCCGGCGCCGACGAGGAAAAGGCCGAGCTTGAGGAAATTGTGGCCTACCTCAAGGATCCCGTGAAGTTCTCCCGGCTCGGCGCGAAAATTCCCCACGGCGTGCTCCTGGTCGGCCCTCCGGGAACCGGCAAGACGCTATTGGCCAAGGCAGTAGCCGGCGAGGCCGGGGTTCCCTTTTTCTCAATATCCGGCTCGGACTTTGTCGAGATGTATGTCGGAGTCGGCGCCTCGCGCGTGCGTGACCTTTTTGAAACTGCCCGTAAGGCCCCGGCCTCGATAGTATTCATCGACGAAATAGACGCCGTCGGTCGCCACCGCGGCGCGGGACTTGGCGGCGGACACGATGAGCGGGAGCAGACGCTCAACCAGCTGCTGGTTGAGATGGACGGCTTCGGCTCTCATGACAGCGTTATAGTAATCGCCGCGACAAACCGCCCCGACATACTTGACCCCGCACTGCTCCGGCCGGGACGCTTTGACCGCACGGTCACAGTAAACTATCCCGATATAAAGGGGCGTGAGGAGATTCTGAAGATTCACGCCCGCAACAAGCCGCTCGGCCCTGATGTCGATTTGACCAGGGTCGCGCAGACCACCGCCGGATTTACCGGCGCCGACCTTGAAAATCTGCTCAACGAAGCAGCTCTTCTGGCCGCCCGTCGCGGCAAAAACCTCATTGACAGCAACGACATTGAGGATTCCTTCATAAAAGTGATGGTAGGCACCAAGAAAAGGTCCCGGCGCATGAGTGAAACCGAAAAGCGCAATACCGCATTTCATGAGGCCGGCCATGCCATTCTCGCCTACCTGCTGCCTCGCCTTGACCCGGTGCACCATATATCCATCATCCCGAGCGGCAGAGCACTCGGGTATACCCTGATTGTGCCTGAGGAAGACAAGTTCAGCGTCTACCGCGATGAGCTGCACGAGCGCATCTGCGAAATGCTCGGGGGCAGAGCGGCCGAGGAGATTATGTTCGGCAACTTCTCGGGCGGCGCCGCAAACGACATAGAAAAGGCTACCGATATTGCGCGCCGGATGGTGACACAGCTCGGTATGAGCGACCTTATCGGCCCGATAAATTATTCCAATACCCGCGGCGAGGTCTTCCTCGGCAGGTCGTTTGTCGACACCAACAGTATATCCGAGGCCGTTGCCGCGAAAATAGATGCCGAAATCCAGCGCATAATCACCGAGGCCTACCAGCGCGCCAAGCAGCTTCTGACCGAGAACATTGAAAAGCTTAAGTTCATAGCAGAATTCCTTATTAAAAACGAGGTTATGGACGCTGACCAGTTCAAACGCACCATGGAGAGCACCCCGACCTTTGAGGAGCTTGAGGAAATTGCCGCCGAAAAGAAACGCCGGCGGGCCGAGGCCAACCGCGAAAAGGCCCGGCGCGATGCCGAACAGCGGGCTCTTGGCGGCGGTGATGCTGAAAACTCCGGGCAGAACACCCCCCCGCCCGATAAAACGTGGCATTGACAACGCGTCGGGGGCGCTGCCCCCGAGAAAAAACTACCTCAAAAATTTTAATACGATTTTATTTGTTATACAGCAACAGCCGCAAGTCTTCGGACCTGCGGCTGTAATTTTATTTGGGTATCAAAACGACAAAAACCCGCGCTCCCTTACCAAGTCAGCCGATAAATCAGTTGGCAGCAAAAGCGCGGGATATGGCTCCCGCGCCTACTTTATTTGCGATTTAGCTTTGTGAAGTTTTTGAGCGGGGGCATGAGGGCAGCGCCCAGCGGTCGTACCCCAGCGGGGTGTGGAGGCAGAACCCCCCGCAGGTAGAAGTCAATTGTTGATTTTTGCAAAATCCTCGTAAAGGATGTCTACCGACTTCTGCCATATTTTTGAGTTTGCCTTTATCAGCGGGGCGATACTCTTGGTGCCGTCCCTGACGTGTGTTCCGAGTGTGGAGTAGATAAGGATAATTGAGTTGGTGTAGATAGCGGCAAACTCAAATGTCATGGTGTCGCGGATGAGGTCAAGCATCTGCATGGCGACCGGGTCGCTTAAGTACTTGTATTTTAGCGTGGTCTCATAATATGCCGGGGTAATTTTCCGGTAGCCGTACATGCAGAGCGCCTCGGTCACAGTCCCGACTATTTCGGGCCGGGTTATATTAGCCATAACAAGGATTGCGGTCATGAAGTCGCGCGCCGAGGATATGTAGTTTTCCTGCTGTTCGTCGTATTTAGGAATCGGGAGTATCCCGTATTCCGACTGCATATCCTTCATTGTAGCGGCGTTCCGTAAGGTTTCGGTAAAAAAGAGCAGTTGGTCGTTTATAAACATGTTGGTTTGGATAACCGAGCCCTCGTCGGCAAAGAAGACATTTTCCTTATGGTTGTGCACAAGGTCAAAGAGCTGCTCGTAGATTGCATAGTACTTCTCGTTAGGCAGGTTTATCATCTGCTTGCCGTCGCTGCCGGGCACGGTAATTTTCGCGTCCCAGAAGGTGGCGGTCATCCGGCAGAAGTGGTTGTTGATGCCAAGGCCAAAGAGGTCCCTTTCGTTGTAGACGCCGTTGCCGTCAAGGTCCTGGCCGACAAGGAAGGCGAACTCCTTGAGCTTCTCAAGCGTCCAGGTTCCGTTCTGCACAAGCTCGTATAGGTCGGGCAGGTCGACGCTCTCGGCCAGCATTTTGTTGAAAAACACGCAGGACATATACGCATACAGCGTATAGCAGAGGTCGCCCATGGCGGTGTAATAGCGGCTGTACAGCGCGGCATTGTCGACATATTTGCGGCACCACCACTTTTTGTCGAAATTGATGTTGTCAAGCTGACTCATATCGTAGCCGCAGCCCTTGGCCGCGATATTCACGATATAGGCCGAGTGGGTGAGCACAAGGTCATAGTCATGAAGGCCGGCGGCAATATTGTTTTGAACTGCCGCCATAAACCCGTCGCGGTCGCCCCAGTCGCCGGGAAGCTCGATTATATTGAATTTTACGCCAAAGCGGTCTTCAATTGTTACATTGCGGTCATAGACAGCGTCGGGCACCAGGTCACCGGTTATCTCGTCGCTCTAAATCTCGTAGGAGGTGCTTTTTCGGGTTAGAATATTAAAGATTGCGCTGTCGAAGTCCGGGTTTCCGAGGTCGTCGGCCTCATTGGGGTTGGTGGTCTCTTCGGCGGTATCCGTCTCATTCGGCTCCCCGTGCAGGGTGGAGTCGGCCGAGGTGTCCGAGCTGTCGTCGGGCCTGGCGCAGGCTGCGGCCGGGAAAATCATGAGAAGAACGAGCAGAAGAATGACAATTCTTTTCATAGCAGGTTCCTTTCTGCATAAAATTTTAGTATTGGTGTGGGTTTTTAGTGTAAAAAATAAAACATGTTGACTTTTTTTAAAAAACATAATACAATAGTTTCAGTACAGGGGAAGGAGGCGCCGGTCGATGTATCTTGAAAAGCTGATACCCATAATGAAGGAACTGTACAAAATATCCGGCTTTAAGATAACCCTCTTTAACACCGAATATAAAGTGCTGGCCGCATACCCGGAGCATGACCTTGAGTTTTGCAACCGCTTAAAATCCCACCCTAAGGCCTGCGAGCGCTGTCTTATGTCGGACGCCGGCGCGTTCAAAAAAGTCAATGAGACCGGACGAGGCTTTCTCTACCACTGCAACTTTGGTCTGATTGAGGCAATCAGCCCGGTTTACCACAACGGGGTGTTGTCAGGATACCTTATGATGGGCCAGGTTATCGACGATTTGCCGGGGGCACACGACAAGATAAGGGAGGCGCTGAAAAAATATATGATGCCGGCCGACATGGAGCGGCTTATCCCCAAAATTCCGGTAATCAAGGCCGACATGGTTTCATCTTATGTAAATATCATGACAATCTGTGCCGAATACATAACACTGAAAAACGTCATGCAGGCCTACGGGCGCAGTCTGGCCGAGCTGATTAAAATCCATATAAACTCGCACTATGCCGAGAAAATCAAGCTCGGCGACCTGTGCCGGCATTACAATTGCAGCAAAACCACCCTGATAAACACCTTCAACAAGGCATACGGGAAGACGGTTTACCGGTATCTTGTCGAGGTTCGCTTAAGTAAGGCCTCCGAAATGCTCAAAAACAGCGATGTCTCGATAGGCGAGGTGGCCGAGCGCTGCGGGTTTTCTGACCAGTGCTATTTTTCAAAGGTGTTCAGAAAGGAAATGGGGATGACACCGAGCGAATTCAGGGCAAGCCTGACTGCTTAGCACAATTGCCCTGCATTTTGTCATAGCATACAATTATATACTGCCAGTCGCGCCCTCAGTATAACATTGTTTATAAAAGTTTTCAAGGTAGATGTAAAAATTATATTGTTATATATTAAATCGCCGGTTACTGACGTCAGGCGGTTTTTCGGGTCATAAGGCCGGCGATTGACAGGGTTTGGCGTGTGTGGAATATAAATCAAGAAACACCTGGAGGAGGGCGGAATATGAGGCAGCATGTAGTGCTTGCTCTTAGCGGGAACCATCCTGCTAAAATCAGGTATGCCAGGGAAAAGGTGTCGCCCGAAACCTATTACGACCATATGCACGAGCACCCCTTCATGGAAATCTGCCTTATTCTGTCGGGCAAAATGCTGCACTTTGCCGGCCGGAAAACATACAGGCTCAGCTTCGGGGATGTCTTTTTTTGCCGCCCGGGCGAGCCGCATTATGCACTGGCGGCCGAGGACTCGGTTTATGAGAGATATGCTATTTGGATACCCGGGGACGCGTTTTCCTGGATTGAAGGCGGAAACAAAGCGACGCTCGGCATATTCTATGACGAGCGGTTCTCGGGGACAAACCTGCTCAGAATCCCGCCGGACACCAGAGATAAGTTTAAGGAGCTGCTTGAGGATATAAAACAGTGCACCGACCCGGCCTCCGAACTGCCCCCGCTTACCGTCCTCGGCCGGCTTGCCGAGCTTTTGATATTCATCAACAATGAGGCCGGATACCCGGAGCGCAATTCGGAACTCTACGGTCCGGCCGACATGCCCCATATAATATATGACGTTATAAGATATGTCCGTAAAAACTACCGGACGCTCTCGGGCGTTGACGAAATTGCCAACCATTTTTATATGAACAAGGACTACCTGACGCGGGTATTCCGGCGGTATACCGGCTTTACCGTGCACGACTATATCCGCAGCGTGCGTATAAGCCGAAGCAAAATGATGCTAAAAAAAGGCAAAGGCGTTACCGAGACCGCCTTTGCCTCGGGGTTCAACAGCACCTCTTATTTTATCCGTGTCTTTGCCAGGGCAACCGGGGTCACCCCGGGCAAATACCGCGCCACCGGCAAGGAAATCATCGAAAACAGCGAGTAAGGACGTGCAGGGACTCCGCACCCGTGCCCCCGCTCAAGGTGCTTTTTCACTTGGATTATAATATCAAGTGCAATATAGCAAAAAAGATAGCAACTCATCGAAAAATCCTTTATAATGGTAAATGACAAGTAAACCAAGAAAGGAAGAAACGATGAGTAGTCACCGTAGAATTTGCCAATCATCGTGAGATATTGCCAATCTGAAATGCAAGGTGTACTTTGCTGATCCTTATGCCCCCTGGCAGCGTGGAACCAACGAGAATTTTAACGGTTTACTGCGTCAGTTTTTCCCTAAGAGGACTTAATTTGCCATTTCTCAGGAAGATGTAGATGCTGTTGCTAAGCTTCTCAACCGCCGGCCTCGAAAATGCCTCGGTTGGAAGTGTCCCGAAGAAGTTTTTTATCATAAATCCTTGCACTTGACTTGACAATTCTGTCAAAAAAGTTCCATGAGCGGGGGTGCGGGGGCAGCGCCCCCGCAAACTCAGCGGCTCACGTTTGTCACGACGGTTGACTGATTATAGTATTTGCATATTTTAAGCGCCTTTTCGGTAGCTTCGAAGAGGAAGGCGCATTTTTCGTTTTTGTCATTTACATAAATGATGAAATAAGCATCCTTTGCCGAGGATGAGGACATAGCAGACCAGACCCGTTCGGCGCCCCACGCCTCGAGCCTGCTTTTCTGCAGCCGGTCGCCCAGCGGGGCGATGGCTGAGGCATCTTTGAGCCGGATCTCGGTGATTTTTTTGCGCGAGCGGTTTCCGTATATTTTGGTAAAGGTCAGAACTCCCGATACTATGGAGTATTCGTAATCCACATTCACATACCGCCAGGTAATAAAGACCAGCATCCATACGCTCAGCGGAATAAAGGCGAGCATAGGGGCCACAATACGGGTCATGGCGCCGATTAAGAGGACGATTATAACATACAAAACATAAGCCGCAAGAAGGAAGACACGCGCCCAGAAATACCTGCCCTCATGCTTTTGTGAGACGGTAAATTCATATGAGAAAAGTTCGTTCATATATAAAAACCCGCCTTTGTGGAAGGATTCGGCCGGAGCCGCGGAAGCAGGTCTGCCGGGCCGTTTATTTTTCCACATTATTATACAATATTCCCGCCGGCAAAACAACCTGCAATTTTATATTTTCACTATATTGTTATGTGCCACTTGAAATACAGAAAAAAATGCTGTATAATATTGGCACAGCTATAATTCTGGAAGGTATCATATTGAAAATGAAAGCAGTAATCACAGTAACGGGCCGGGACAGCGTGGGAATTATCTCGCTGGTCAGCACTGAATGCGCCGCGAGCAACGCAAACATACTCGAAATATCGCAGACAGTGCTCAGCGAATATTTTGCCATGATAATGCTTGTCGATGTTGAAAATTTAAAAATTCCGTTTATTGAATTTGCCGACAGGCTCACCGAGCTGGGCCGCGCCAGAAACCTTGACATACACGTTATGCACGAGGATATTTTCAATTCAATGCACCGAATATAAGAAAGCCGGGAACTTTTGTATGCTTAACACGTCTGATATTCTCGAAACTATAAATATGATACGCCAGGAAAACCTGGATATCCGGACCATCACTATGGGGATATCCCTGTTTGACTGCGTGTCCGAGGACACAGACCGCCTGTGTCAGAAAATTTACGATAAAATCACCCGCACCGCGCGCCGGCTGGTTCCGGTCGGCGAGGAAATCGAAAAGCAGTACGGAATTCCGATTGTCAACAAGCGGGTATCGGTAAGCCCCATATCACTTGTCGGCGGCAGCATATCTCCCGAAGGGTATCTCAAGGTCGCGCACACACTCGACCGCGCCGCCGGAGCTATTGGCATAAACTTTATCGGAGGCTTCTCGGCGCTGGTACATAAAGGTTTTACAACAGGCGCCGAAAACCTGATTTCGGTTATCCCCGAGGCGCTGGCCGGGACCAAGCTGGTCTGCTCGTCGGTCAATGTCGCCACCACCAAGGCCGGCATCAACATGGACGCTATCGCCAGAATGGGGCAGACAATAAAGCGCGCGGCGTATCTGAGCAGGGGGCATGGCTCGATAGCCTGCGCCAAGCTGGTGGTTTTCGCCAACATACCCGAGGACAACCCCTTTATGGCCGGCGCCTTCCACGGAATAGGAGAGCCCGAGGTCGCCATAAATGTCGGGGTGTCGGGTCCGGGAGTAATCGCCTCGGCGGTAAGGCGGGCCGGCGACTGTGACCTCTCGCGAATAGCCGAGGTCATCAAAAAAACCGCATTTAAGATAACCCGGGTCGGGCAGCTTGTGGCCGCCGAGGCCGCCTCCCGGCTGGGCGTACCCTTCGGAATTGTCGACCTGTCGCTCGCCCCGACGCCAGCGGTAGGCGACTCGGTAGCCCACATACTTGAGGAAATAGGGCTTGAGTCCTGTGGGGCACACGGAACCACCGCCACGCTTGCCATGCTCAACGACGCGGTGAAAAAGGGCGGGGTCATGGCCTCCTCGCAGGTCGGGGGGCTGTCGGGCGCCTTTATACCGGTGTCGGAGGACGCCGGCATGATAGCCGCGGTTGAGCGAGGCGCGCTGACATTAGACAAGCTTGAGGCGATGACCGCGGTCTGCTCGGTGGGGCTTGACATGATAGCTATTCCCGGCGACACCGACCCAGCGGTTATCTGCGGCATTATCGCCGACGAAATTTCAATCGGTGTGGTTAACAGGAAAACCACCGCCGTCCGGGTTATTCCCGTGTACGGGAAAGACGTGGGAGATGTGGTCAGCTTCGGCGGCCTTTTGGGCAACGCCCCGGTGATGCCGGTCAACAAATGGTCGCCGGCCCGCTTTATTTCGCGGGGCGGCCGCATCCCGGCGCCGATACAGAGCCTGAAAAATTAACGACAGCCCGGAAAACAACGGCATAATTAACAAATTGTCCAAAATTTGGTGATTATCAGCCTTGAAACCGGCTTAAAATAGTTATAGCCATATACTGGAATTAACCAAAAACAATTCAAAGAAGAAAGGACGTTTTTGGACATGAAAAAGCTACTTACCCGAAAAGCGCTTGCCTTAATTGTGACGGCACTGATGTTTGCAACCGCGACGGCGGGAGCCGCGCTTGTGTATGCCGGCGCCGACGCCGGCAACGAGGCGATGTGGGGACCGAACACAGAATATTCGACAGGCAGCGGTACTCTTGCGCAGGCAATCAGTTACGCAAACGGACTTACTTCCGGAACTGCGTATATTAAGCTGCTTCGCGACGTGAACACCACCTCGGCGACAACCATCAACAGCGGCAAAGCCGTCGTGCTTGACCTTGCCGGCTACAAAATTGACCGGGGTCTGACCTCGGCGGTAGCAAACGGCAACGTTTTCAACGTGCTGGGCTCTCTTACGGTTGACAGCAGCATAGGCGGCGGCATAATAACCGGCGGCTATAATTCGGGATACGGCGGCGGCGTATACGTCACCGGTACATTTACGCTCAGGGGCGGTTCTGTTCTGCTGAACCGAAGCTCCTCAAACGGCGGCGGCATTTATGCGACCTCGGCCGGCATTGTCAATATCGAGGGCGGCGAGGTGAGGCTCAATGCCAGCATGTCAAAGGGCGGGGGAATATATGCCGACGGCGCCTGCGTGATTAAAGGCGGGGAAATAAAAGAAAACACTGCGGCAAGCGCCCCCGGAGGGGTATACTTCGGCACGAACCTGACGGTCTCGGGCTCTCCCAAAATTATTGACAACGTCACAGGCGGCACCATCAGCGGAGCTGTGCTCAGCGGCGGGAGCAAAAGCAACATTTACATCACCAACAGAAGCATAACAATAGCCAGTTCGGGTCTTAGCGGCGACGCAAAAATCGGCGTTTCGGCCTCTACCGCGCCGACCGCGACCACGGCTTTTGTTATCACTAACGTAAACAACGCAAACTACAGCGCCTACTTTGAATCCGACAACAGAAAGTATATAATAGTAAACTCGGGCAGCGGGAGCGCGCAGGTGGTGGCAATCGCGCTTCAGGACGTTATCTGGGGTTCTACTTCATCTTACAGCGACGGCGGGGGCACTATTGCCGAAGCGATGGCTTACGTGGCCGATATTGCCGACGGCACAACGACATATATCCTCATGCAGAGGAATATTACCACAACAGCTGCGCTTGAAATCCCGGCCGGCAAGACCGTGCGGCTTGATTTGAACGGCTATACCCTCTCAAGAGGTCTTACCTCGGCTACTGACAGCGGTTATGTCATCGGAGTTTCGGGCAACCTGATTATTGACAATACCGCCACCACCACAGGCAGAATCACCGGCGGCTACAACACCGGCAACGGCGGCGGCATATGCGTTTACAACACCGGAAGCCTGACACTCAACGGGGGAGTCATAACCGGCAACAGGGCGGCCAACGGCGGCGGAATATTCCTGAATGATTTTGCCGGGCTTACGGTAAACACCGCAAATATCACCAACAATATTGTATCCTCAAGCGGCGGCGGCATATATGCCGGTCTGGTCGATATTATGCTGAGTCAGTCGGCGACAATATCGGGCAACACTGCGGTCGACGGCGGCGGCATATACATTGTCAGCGGCGGCGTGGTTGATTTAAGGGGAAGCGTCACTGGCAACTCTGCGTCCTCAAACGGCGGCGGCGTGTATGCAAGCGGGACGCTCAGGGTATCCTACGGAGCGTATGTCTTCGGAAACACAAAATCCGGCGCCCCGAACAATGTTTACCTGCCGGTTGGCAGGGTGGTCACCGTCGATACGACAAACGGACTCTCGGGAAATGCGAGAATCGGCATAACCACCGAAGCCGCGCCCGGCGCTGGGTCTCCTATCGATATAATCAACCCGGTGAATGCCAACCTGAGCGGCTACTTCTCCTCGGACAACTCCTCATTCGGCCTGAAGAACGAGGGGAGCGGAGCCAATCAGATACTGAGGCTCTGCAATCAGTCGGTTTCGGTAGGCGAGCTTACCGGGGGTGTACTCGAGAGAAGAAAATCGGTCTCGGGGCTCACAATTACGGTTACCACCACAAATATGTCAAACGGCCTGTCTGCTACCATAACCTGGTATAACAACGCCAGCAAATCGGCCTCGGGTTCGGCATACAAGCCTGTCGGCGTTACTATAACGGCAGGGACGGTCAACGACAACAAGGTGACACTGACGGTTTCGGCAACCTCGAGCACGAATGCCGGGAATTACTACTTCACGGTCACCGTGGGGGGCATCGAGTCGGATATAAAAATCCTGACCATCGGACGGACCAAGCTCAATACCCCGTTGGTTAACAAAACCTATTATTATACCGGCTACGAACAAACGGCGACAATCACCGGCTTTGACAGCAGCACCATGACGGTTGTCAGCGGCAACAAGCAGACAAATGTAGGGCGGGACTACCCGATTGTCATAGCAATCAAGGACAAAACCCAATACGAGTGGATAAACGGCAGCACCGACAATGTAACGATTTACTGGGACATCGAGAGAGCGCTGCTCAAAAAGCCGACGGTATCCGGTCCCTGCACCTACAAGGGCGCCGAGCAGAGCCCGGTGCTCAACGATTTCAACGCCTCGCTGATGGATATAACCGGCAACAAGGCAAAGGAAATAGGGACCTATACTCTGACTATAACCATCAAGAACCCGGCAAACTACCAGTGGGCAGACCAGACCTCAATGCCCCAGACGCTGACTTGGAGCATAGTCAGGGCGCCGCTTACCGTGAGGGCAAACGACATCAGCATTGTCTACGGTGACCCTGTGCCGGCATATTATTCAGTGTCCTACACCGGGCTTGTCGGCGGTGAGAACCACACCGTGCTTCAGGGGACACTCAAGCTGAGCTGCTCCTATACAAAGAATTCAAACGCCGGAACCTATCAGATAGTGCCCAGCGGGCTTTCTTCGGACAATTACGATATAACCTTTGTTCCGGGGACGCTGACCGTCGCCAAAAAGGCGGTGAATGTTGTCTGGACCGACACCGAATTCACTTATGACGGCAAAACCCACCAGCCCAAGGCGACTCTGTCGGGCTATACGGGAAGCGCGAATATAACCGTGACCGGAGCCAAGGTCAACGCCGGGGTGTATACGGCCACGGCAGAGGGGTTCAGCGACATCAACTATTACCTGTCAAATCCCACCGTCACCTTCACCATTGCAAAGGTGCCGCTCAAGATAACCGCCAAGGACCACACCATCACATACGGCGAGAAGCCGGCCGACAACGGTGTTGAATACAACGGCCTTATCAGCGGCGAGAGCAGCAGTGTACTGTCGGGCACGCTGACATACACCTTCAGTTACCAGCAGTATGGCAACGTCGGCTCAAACTACACCATAACTCCCGGCGGCCTGAGCTCAATTAACTACGACATCACCTATGTCCCGGGCAAGCTCACGGTCATAAAGGCCCCGGTAACCGCGAAAATAAACGATATATCGGCTACCGACGGAAACCGGGAGCTCACCTACGAGGTGGTGGAAGGCGGGTTTGTTAATCAGGACGAGAAGTATCTCACTCTCTCGCGCCAGCCGGGAGATGCCCCGGGCAGGTATGAAATTACCGGAGTGCTTGAGAGCGGCAACTACGACTGCAAATTTATAAATGGAACCTACACTATATTACAGACCGAGGTTCAGACGTCGGGCAACAGCTACGGAATTAAGCTGACCGCCGAGGCCGGGCTTGACCCCGACTTAAGGCTTGTAATTACGATGCTTGAGAAAAAGGATATCTCAAAGCAGATTGACGCTAAGGTTATAGCGGCCTATGACATTTCGCTGATGAAAAGTCAGCTGGAGGTTCAGCCTGACGGCCGGGTAACCATCAAAATCCCCGATATTTTTGATAAATATGAGCTTGTATTGGTGATGCATGTCAGAGATTCGGGCAAGGCCGAGCATTTGTTCACGGTCAGAGAGGGCGGCTACCTTACCGTCACGGTTGACAGCCTATCCACCTTTGCGGTCGTCGACCTTAAGATAGATTACACCTGGGCATGGATTACAGCGGTCGCCGTAATTGTGGTTCTGGGCGGCGGACTCTGCATCTACCTCTTCGGATTCAAAAAGAAGCCTGAGGAAAACGAATAAATAAAAGCGGGGCTGCCACAAAACTATGTGGCAGCCCCGCTGCATATGCCATGAATGAGTAAAACGGGCAATTTGGTAAGCGCATGCAGCAAAGCGCGGGATATGGGCTCCCGCGCCACTTGACTTGCGAAGAATAAGTTTTTGAAAGTTTTTGGGGATTCTTAAGGGGTTTTTTTCAAAAAAGCCCCTTAAGTGGGGTGTGGGGCAAAGCCCCACGCGCGTCCCCTTTAGCGGGGTGTGGGGCAGGGCCCCGCTTTTATTTTCCGACACAGAATTTTGCGAATATCTCCTCCACAATATCCGAGGTGACCTCATGCCGGTCTACTTCGGCCAGCGCGCTCATCGCCAGCTCCAAATCCGAGCAGCATATATCCTCGGGCAGCCCGGCTAAAAGGGCGGCCTGTGACTGGCTGACAAGTTCTGCCGCCCGGCTGAGCGCCGCGTACTGCCGGGCGCTGGCAATAACCGCGTCCTGCGAGAGGTCAATGCTCCCGTCAACAAACATATTTCTCACCGTCCTGGCAAGCTCGTCCATACCCTCGCCCGAAAGCGCCGAGACCCGCACAACCGCGGCGCAATTCAGTTCGAGCAGGGCATCCGGGACGGGGGGCAAGTCGATTTTGTTCAGCACTGCAATAACCGGGGAGCCGAGCGAGGAAATATACTCGGCAAAGCGCCGGTCCTCGTCGTCGGCCTGGCGCGAAATGTCAAAGACCGCCAGCACCAGCTCGGCGCGTTCTGCTTCCCGGCGGGCGCGCTCAATGCCTATCAGCTCAACCCGGTCAGAGCTCTCGCGCAGCCCCGCAGTGTCAAGCAGGTGCAGGGTCACGCCGCCGAAGGAAACGGTACTCTCAAGCACATCCCTTGTCGTGCCCGCAATATCCGTCACGATAGCGGCTTCATAGCCTAATATTCTGTTGTAGATCGAGCTCTTGCCGCTGTTTGTCCGCCCGCAGATAACCGTGCGGACCCCCTCGGATATGGCCTTTCCGGTTCTGTAGGTCGCCGCAAGCCGCCGTAGGCGGCAAAGCAGGCTACCAACTCGCTCGCAAAGCTCCTGCCGGCTGATACCCGAGAGGTCCTCGTCCGGGAAATCAATGCGGGCAAACATGCCGGCAACCAGCCCGCGCAGCTCCCCGTACATTTCCTGCACCTCACGGGAGAGTGCTCCGTCCATGCCGGCGCGTGCGAGCCGCAGCTGCCCGTGTGTCTTGGCTTCAAGCAAGAGGCCGAGCGCCTCGGCCTCCGAGAGGCCTATTTTCCCGGCGACAAAGGCGCGGCGGGTGAACTCCCCGGCCCCGGCTGGACGCGCGCCGGCACAGAATACCGCCTCGAGCACCGCTTGGGTAATCAGCACCCCGCCGTGGCAGGTCAGCTCAATCGTGTCCTCCCCCGTAAAGGAGGCGGGCGCGCGGTAAATCACGGCTAAACCGTCATCGGCGCGGCGGGGCGAGCCGTCGGGCTCTATTATATATATGTCGCCGTACACCGCCTGTCTTGACGCAATATCGGCAAGAGGTTTGCCGTTTTTCGGCCTGAAGACCCTCGCGGCAATTTCAAGAGCATCATGGCCGGATATACGGATGAGCGCAATGCCGCCTTTTCCGCGCGGAGTTGAGACCGCCGCTATTGTGTCGGTTAGGTTCATGGTTTTTCCCGCCCTTCAAAAACTATTCGGCTCAAATTATTATGGGAAACAGAATCAAAACGCGCAGTTTTGCGCCGGGCGCGCCGGGAAAATTTCGAGATGTTCCCAGTAAAGTCAGGTTAAATCGGGTAGCAGGCCCGGACGCGCAGTTTTGAAATAAACCGGAGATATACCGGTCACAGATATTTTATCATTCCGTGGGGGGCATGTCAATATCCGCTCGCACAGGCTCGTGTCCATAAATTAATGCTTGACAGGCGCTAAGCACATCCGTGCTTAGCGCAGAAGTCAATTATATTACTATCCCGTTGTCAAGGTAGTCGGTAGTATTTTTTGACACCATAGTCAAAAAATCTCCACCGCTCCACCTTGACAAAATGAAGTTATTATATTTTTTTGAGTTGTGTGTTACCTATAATTGACGACTGCACACTGCAGTTATGGCGGTTTTGCAAAATCTACTTGACCTGCCTGTTTGTATGGTGTATAATAATTCACAACATTACTAAAAAAGGTGTGGTGCTGTAAATGAAAAAACTATTGGCTGTCTTTCTGGCTTTGCTGATGCTTTCAGCGCTTTTGATATCCTGCGCCGAATCAGAAAATACTGACAGCGAGGATACAACTGGTAACGCCCTTGACACCACCTCAGGTGAAACCGAACCGTCCACGGTAGACAGCAACGGTTATCTGCTCGACTCTGTGCCAAACGACCTGAATTTCGGCACAACCATCACTATCCTATTCTGGTCCGACGTCGAACAGCCCGAATTTAAGGTTGAAGAAATGACCGGAGATTTAGTCACCGACGCCATACATAGCCGTAACCTTCAGACCGAAACGCGCCTGGGCATCACCCTGGAGTGGGTGGGAACCCCCGGCAACTACGACAATCAACGGAACTTTATAACCCAGGCCTTCAACAGCATCTCCTCGGGCGGCGAATATGACATTTTTGCCGGATACAGCATGACCGGCGCCACGCTTGCCGTAAACGGATACGTGCAGGACCTCAACAGCCTTGAATACCTTGACTTTGAAAAACCCTGGTGGCCCGAGTCGCTTATCGGTCAGGCAACTATAGGCGACAAGCTGTATTTTGCCTCGGGCGATATTTCGACAAACATGCTGCATATGATGTATGCCGTCTTCTTCAACAAGAAGATGATTACCGATTTTAACCTTGAGTCGCCTTATGACCTGGTAAACAGCGGCGCCTGGACCCATACAAAGATGTTTGAGATGGCTACAGGCATTTACAACGACCTCAACGGCAACCATAACAGGGATATAAACGACCGCTATGGTTTTGCCACATCCTCAATTCACTACGACGCCTTCTTTACCGGCGCCGGGCTCAACACGGTTGAAAAGGGAGCCAACGACTGGCTGATTATGTCCCCGACCTTCAACTCGGAAAAAACCCTAGCCCTCCTCAATAACGTCACCGCCTTTATGTGGAACGGAAACGACGGCTACCACGGCGCCACCGGCGGAATTTTCTCGCTCGACAACACCCTCTTTACACTAGACCGCTCTTATATGGCGCTGCTCCGCAAAAACGACATAACTTTTGAATACGGAATCGTTCCGGTACCGAAATTTGACAAGGCGCAGGAAAAATACGTTACCTGCCTTGGTTTCCCCTATACAATGTATACCATTTCTACCGCCACAAAGCAACCCGAGGCAACCGCCGCAACTCTGGAGGTTCTCTGCTCCGAGGCCTACAGGCAGACCACTCCCATGCTTTTTGAGACCACGATGAAGTACAAGTACACCTCGGACAACGAGTCGGCTCAGATGTACGACATCATCCGGGAGTCGGTGAGCATTGACATAGGCCGCATCTTCACCACCGAGCTGAACAACTATTCATATTCGATCTTCAGAAACGCCTGTGTGAACAACAGGGCAGGAAGCTGGGCATCAGACTTCAAGGTAAACTCCAGGGTTTTTGAAAAATGCCTTGAGAGAATAAACGAAAGCCTGGCCGCACTTCAGTCGGATTAATAAGCAGAGCCCCGCGTCGTTTTGGCGCGGGGTTTGTTTTTCTGATATATTTGCTGCAACATGAAAAACAGAAGCGGCTCCGGCGGAGATTTCCATGAGACTACTTAAGAGCTCGGATTTTTTGCGGGGGCCGATATTCGTGTCTGCCGTACGATTCACAATAAATCAATGCTCGAGCACAACCATGAGTTTGTCGAGATTTTTTACTGTGTCAGCGGCACGGGCATGCAGGAGATAGGGGGAATACAATACCCGATTGTCGGCGGCGGGGTCTATCTCATAAATCCCTTTACCCCGCATACAATCTGCACCGGCTCGCATGTAGACCACTACGACATTCAGGTTGACAGGTCATACTGGGATAAAAGCCCCAAATGCCTTGAATTCTCGGCTCGTCCTGTCGGCGTTTATCTTCAGGCATATGACGCGGCCAGGGGGGCGGCGCTGCTCGGCAAAAGACGCAGGTTTTGTTGTCGTACTTCAATCATGCTTTCTTGATTGATTTTTCCGATTTCTTTCCCGGTTATTGTAAAAAGCGAAAGCCGTAACCTTTCGATTACTGCTTCCGCCTTTTTTCGGACTGTTTTTTAACAGCCCCCTTTTCTTATTTAGTTTTTATAAAACATCTCGGCAACCTTCTCGTAATACTTGCAAACAATTTTATCCATTGTCTTAATGTAGCTTGCCAGGTTGCCGCGATTCTGCATCATCTTATAGAGGCTGTATGTATAGCCCTGGAACCCGTCATACATCCCGGCAAAGTCGAAAACCCGTCCGTCAAGTACCAACCCTATGGTTGTTACCGACTGCTCGTCGCGCGCTATTTTGTATTTGAGCGACTGCTCGGTGTAAAGCGGCAACGCCACCTTCCAGGTCTCGGCGCTCATTACCGTGACAACGTCCCGGACAAGCTCGTTTCTTGTGGCGGTTATCGGCAGCCCGATTATGGATGTCGCGCCGCCCGGGAAGGAATAATAAGACTTTTGTACCGTGTCGTATTTGGGATAGGGCAGAATGCCGTAGTCAAATTCGCAGCCGGTGCGGTAGTAGGTATCTCCCCACTCAAGAACCCCGTGCTGGAAGAGAACTTTGCCGTTTGTAAAGCGGGCGACATTATCGGCAAAATTGTCCTTCATGTAGCCCCCTGCCGTGTCCTGAAAGAGGTAGCAGAGCTTCTCGATGATGCCGAGGTTTCGCTCGCTGCCGAAATTGCTTAAGACCCTGCCGTCGGCACCTATAATCACGTTGTCCATCTGAAGCGAGTAAATATAACCCGCCACATAGTTGTTGGTAGCGTCGGCCGACGCGCCGTAAAGGTCTGCCGCAGACCGGGTACCGTCACTGTCAAGGTCGAGATAGACATCCTTTGCAAGTTCGGTAAGCTTGTCAAGCGTCCAGCCCCCGCTCTCTACCAGAGCATAGGGGTTTTCGATGTTATACTGCGATGCGATGTCCATATTGTAAAAGATACAGGTAGAGCGGGCCGCCGTCGACAGGCAGATGTCGCTGATTGTCAGATAAATCCGGTTGTTTATGGTTACCGAATCTGTGACAAAGGCCGGGAACCAGGGCTTTGAGAAGTCTATACCGGTCTGATTCCAGTCTGCAAATACACCTGATGTAAATATCTTGGCTGAATAGAGCTGGTGCCCCATAAAGAGGTCGTATTCGTCCGACCCCGCAAGCACGACGGTCCTAAAGTCGTTGCACATTTTCTCCTCGGCGCCGAGAATAAAGACCAGATCAATCCCGAAGCGCTCCTCAACTTTAAGATTGCGCTCATAAATAGCATCCTTTATCACATCTCCCACTATACCCTCGGAAAACGCATACCCTGAAAACCTCTCCTGGGCAAAAATCCGGAACTTTTCACCGTCATATCTGTTCTCACCGATGCCGTCGTCGTAATCGGCGCGGCTGACTATTATGTCCTCCTCGTCGGGCGGGACGGTAGTTCCCATGTCGCCAAGAATTGTTTGACTGTCCGACGAGGTTTCACCGGGAGCCTCCTCTTTTTCGTCAAGGCAGGAAGCCAGAATTGAACCAAGCAGCAGCAGTGTGAAGACCAGCGAGAAAAACCTTAATGTTTTCTTCATAATACTCTCTCCTTTCCTGTTTGGCCGGCTTTATGTGTTGCGGCCGGATGTTCCTTATTGTATTTTATCATAAAATATGGGTACTGTCAAGAATTTTTCGCAAATTCATCTCTGACAAAATGAAGAAGTGAGCCGGTCACCCGGCGAGGGGGCTGCAAGCCCCGCTTATTAACTGTCGAGCGTCTGACGGCGGCGGTGTCAAGGGCGGCGAAGCCGTGCCGCTTGCGGCATCTTGACCCTTGACTCCGACGGCGTCAGATGCTACCCTCAGGCGATTTCGATGTTACTCTCGGTCAGGTACTTCATGCAAAGATATCGCTTTGTGCCCCAGTCCTTTCCCGATACATAACGCAACCTTGCGCAAACCAGCATCAGCGCGGACTTGCCGTCCGGGAAGGTGCCGACCACACGGGTACGCCGGCGGATCTCACGGTTCATCCGTTCGATCATGTTATTCGTGCGAATTCTCAGCCAATGCTGTGACGGAAAAGCCATATATGTCAACGTTTCTTCAATGCTCTCCTCGACCTTTTTGGCGGCTTCCCTCAGCTTCATGGCGCGAAGCTGTTCCACGACATCCCGGGCTTTCTTCCGCGCGGCTTCCTTGCTCTCCTGCGCGTGGATGGCCTTGAGCATCCGCGCAACCTCGCTCATTTTGTTTCTTGGCGTGACCGAAAAAACATTGCGGTAGAAATGAACTGTACAGCGCTGGTATTTCGCGTCTGGGAACACCGCACAGGCGGCTTCGCACATGCCGAGGCACTTGTCGCCGACTATCAGCTTTACGCCGTCAAGGCCGCGTTCTCTGAGCCAGATCATGAAGTTTCGCCAGCTCTCGCCGTCCTCTTTCATGCCTTCCGCGGCGCCGATGACCTCGCGGTAACCGTCCTCGTCGACGCCGATCGCCACTAAAATGCTGACGTTTTCAAATTCGCCGCCCCAGTTGCGCTTCAGGTAAATGCCGTCGACATAGACGTACGGATACTTGCCGGAAAGCTTTCGGTTGCGCCATTCCTCAATGTGAACATAGGCTTTCTGATTGAGATCGCTGACGGTTGACGCCGACACGCGGCTGCCCCAAAGCGCCTCGCTGATGTCCTCGACACGGCGAAGAGACACTCCGGCAAGGTACATTTCGATCAGCGCTTCCTCGACCGAGCTTTCGCGACGGCGGTAGCGTTCGATGATTGCCGTTTCAAACGGTATTCCCTTGAGCTTGGGGATATTTAGGCTCACCTCCCCCGAGGTTGTGGTTAGCTTGCGGCTGTAATGGCCGCTGCGGTAACCCTGACGGCTTTCGGAGCGCTCGTACTTCGCGGCCTTTGTCAACTCGTCCGCCTCCTTATCAAGCAGCTCGTTCAGCGTCTCCTCAACGCTTTTTCTCACCAAATCCTTCAACTCGCTCTTGACGGCTTCCTCGTTTAAATGTATAATGGGGTTGGACATGTTCTGAACTCCTTTCGAATGTTTGTGTGACAACTTCATTCTACCAGAGTTTTTCGAGCATGTCTACCTTTTTTGCTCTTTTTTCAATTTGCGAAATTTATTATACCTTATCGAATTTTCCGATGTATAACTATTGA
>DURE01000049.1 GCA_012837425.1 Clostridiales bacterium | reverse complement strand
TTCCCCCTGAGCGTGTTTCTTTGGTTCGTTTCTTTGCGCGTGCAAAGAAACGAACCAAAGAATAATCCTACATATTTCCGCTAAGACTATTCGCAACCACAGAAAAGAATTCGCGCGCCATATAGTGAATTAGCAGCATGTTGGGGTAGGGAGCCGCGATACCCACGGTGTCCTCGGCGCCGGCGTGGCGCGCAATCTTTATTGCCCGCCAGACATGAAAATTGTTTGTGACCACCCCGATTTTGGCGGTCTTGTCCCCGATTATCTCAAGGCTGAAGGCTATATTTTCTTTAGTTGATGTAGACTTATCTTCAATTAATATGCGCTCTTCGGCTATCCCGCGACGGACAAGCTCGCGCCGCATGCACTCGGCCTCGCTTATATCCTCGCCGCTCCCCTGCCCGCCCGATACCACCGCAATGGTATTCGGATTCCCGCTCAGATACTCGTATGCCCTTTCAATCCGCCAGTGCAGCGCAAGGGAGGGTGTGGTACCCCGCACCTGCGCGCCAAGCACTATTATGTAGTCAAGCCCCGGCTCGCCGGTGTTGTCCATGCCCGAGATAACAAGGCACTCGACAACGACAAAAGCGCAGATAAGCACCACCAGCACTGAAGCGGCGGTTATCCGCAGCCACATGACGCGCCGCAGCCTGCGAAAAGGCAGCAAGCCGGCAGCAAAGAGGGCACACAAGCCGAAAAACAGGGCCGCCGCCGGCCAGACCCAGAGCAGGTCTATTCCTCCCCCGGCCGCAATCAGGCATACAACCCAATATAATAGACAGAATGCCGCGAGCGCAGACGGCAATACTATCGCCGCCCGCTCCAAGACACGCCGGGCTGCCCCCGGGCCGAACACCCTTCGGGTGTCGCGCAGCGTGCCGCGGTCCTCGTCAAGCTCGCCGCAGCGCCACGCTGACCATTTGTTTTTTATGTATCGGAATATCCGCATCTATGACTTCTTCCCTGAAATTTTGCCGGGTTTGCCGGTGCCGGAGGTCAAGTTTTCACCATCTGGCAGAATTTTTTTAGGATTCCGCGTTCTTCATAAATTTCCACCCGGCTCCTTAACCTCCGGATAAAGGCATCCCCGCGACATAATCTTTTCATGTGTTGTTATTTGTTACATTATAACATAAAAAAATCGCGCAATCAAGCGGCAGCTTCAGGTGTTTGTCAATTTTTGGCTTCATATTGAAATATCGTTTGATTTATGATAAAATTGCAATAATAGAAAAACTCTCATAAGGTGGCTCTATGCAGGAAAGAAAAAAACGCGGCACCGAATACCGCGAAGATTTATACATAAGAAAGCTAATAATACTCACTTTCCTCACCCTTCTCTTTGTACTATCGGTATTCATATCGGCACTCGGCCGGCAGCATGACCCGAGTACCGGCGATTATACAGGCACCAGCGACAACGGCTCGCCCGAGACTACCGCCGTATGGGTAACCACGGCAGGCGAGGGCGCCGAGGACCTGCCGGGTACAACCGGAGTTTTGGAGACTACCGAACCGCCCGGGCCGGGCGGCTCGCCCGAGACCACCGACACACCCGGGACAACTTCACACAACGCCGAAACCTCCGACACGCCGGACACCTCTCCGGACACACCCGAGACCACAAATCCCGATGTACCGGTCCCCACGCGCGACTACATACCGAAAACAACCGAAGAAACAAAGCTCATCAACAAATCCCGACTGAATGCCGGCAATGCAATTTTAGTCGACCTTGAAAGCAACACCGTGCTGGCCTCCTATCACGCCGACTATAAAATCTACCCCGCCTCCATGACAAAAATAATGACCCTGATTGTCGCCGCTGAAATGATCGACGACCTTAATGCAACCTTTACGATAACTCAGAGCATAATCGACCATGCATTACGCGAGGGGGCCTCGCGCGCGAAATTTGAAGCCGGGGAGACTGTAACCATACTTGACCTGATGTACGGCGCGGCTCTGCCCTCGGGTGCCGACTCGACCAGCGCGCTGGCTATTTACGTCGCCGGCTCTGAGGCCGAGTTCGCAAAGCTCATGAACAAAAAAGCCGAGGAACTCGGACTGACCTCAACCCGCTTTGCCAACGCCAGCGGCCTGCACCACCCCGATCACTATTCGACGGTGCGCGAGATTGCGGCAATTATGGCCTATGCCATGGACAACCCGCTGGTTGCGCAGCTTCTCTCGACAAAATCCTATACCACCTCAAAGACACCGCAGCATCCAAACGGCATAGCCCTAAGCAATACCGGGTTCAGCAGTATAAATAATTATAGTAAGTCAGACACCACTTTCGGCCGGGTCACAGTCACCGCCGTTAAAACCGGATATACCGGAGAAGCCGGTAACTGCCTCGCCACATATGGTGTGGCCGAGCAGGGCAAGAGATACATACTTATAACCGCCCTCGGGACAAGCAGAAAAGGCTCAATCGACGATTGCACCTACGTTTACGGCAATTACACATAAACTGCAACCGCTGGTTGCGTAAGTTCCAAGTCAGGTTTATTGCCTGCAACCGCAGAATAAGCTATCATAAGCATGCAGCTCGGCGCTGCCGGCTGAATAAATAACATCGGGGGTAGTTATGATTCTCGCGGACAAAATTTTAAGTCTGAGGAAAAAGCTTGGCCTCTCACAGGAGGAGCTGGCCGAAAAGCTGAACGTATCAAGGCAATCTATATCCAAATGGGAGAGCGCGGCAAGCATTCCCGACATCAACAAGATAATCGAGCTGTCGGCCATCTTTGGAGTGAGCACCGACTACCTGCTCAAGGACGAAATCGAGGAAGTCGAGTACACCGACTGGGACGAAACCGACAAGCGGGTGCGTGTGTCGGTCTCGGAGGCAAACGATTTTTTAAGGCTCGGCGCGGTGCAGGGCAGGCAAATAGCTCTCGGAGTACTGCTCTGCATTATCTCGCCGGTGCTCTTGATACTCCTTGCGGGTGCCTCGGGGCTTCCGGGTGCGCTGATTGGCACGGGCGAAGCGGTTGGAATCGGCGTTACAGTGCTGCTGGTGTTTATTGCCGTGTCGGTGGCGATATTCATCTACAGCGAGGCGGGGCTCAGGCGCTTTGAGTATCTTGAGAACAGCGACTTTGAGCTCGAATACGGCGTCGCCGGCATTATCAAAGAAAAGCGGGACGCTTATATGGGCAGATATACCTTCTGCACCACCGCCGGCGTAGCACTCTGCATCCTCTGCCCGGTCCCGCTTATCGTCGCGGCTGTGTCGGGCGCCTCGGAAATTGTGATTCTGCTCTTCGTAGCTCTGCTGCTTATTATGGTGGCATCTGCCGCTTATCTTTTTGTTACGACGGGCACGGTAAAGGGGAGTTTTGACCGCCTGCTCAAAGACGGGGAGTACAGCCCCCGGGTGGTCGAGCAGAACAAACTGGCCGAGAAAATCAGCGGCATATATTGGCCGGTTGTGGTTGCAGGATACCTGCTCTGGAGCTTTATCAGCGGCGACTGGGGCATTACCTGGGTTGTCTGGCCGGTGGCGGCGCTGGTCTTCGGCGCCATATCAAGTGCGATAGGATATAATAAGAAGAACAAAAAGTAAAAGCGCCGGGGCTGCCGCAAATCAAATTGGTTTGTGGCAGCCCCGATATGATAGGACATGATGACACGGCACACCGCCGTTTTTTTTGCTCGCCAAAACTTCAATTCTTTGCACAAAGAAACGAACCAAAGAAAGGCGTAGAGGGGGAAACCTATGGTTTCCACCCTGAGAACCCCACACCTCTGCCGCCGTGCGCACAGCGCGGCGGTTATGAAGGTCTCGCCATAAAGACACCGGCAAACCGGCTAGCACATCGATGTTATTCGCCCGGTTTGCCCACACCGAGTGGTGTCGAATGAAGTTTCCTGTCAACCGCCTACGCGGGGTTTGCTTGTATTCGCAGGACGAAGTGCATGTATGCCCTTGAAGTGCGCTCGGCCCCTCTGTGCCGCGTTCGCTCGTCGCGCCTTATTAACCACTAACTTCTCATGTTTACTGTAAGGCGCGACGAATTGGCGCGCCGGGGCCGAGCGCTGCTTTCCCATGTCAGTCAGCAGACTACGGGCAGCATGGCGCGGAATGCGGGGCAGAGCCCCGCGCGTTCTCCCCAAGTCAGCCGGTGAACTAATGGCAGCATAGCGCGGGATATGGGCTCCCGCGCTACAGTATTAGCGATGTAAAAGGTTGTTTGAAAAGTTCTTGAAGTGGGTTTGGGAGAAACTTCCTTCAAGAAGTTTCTCCCAACAATCGCGTCCTTTTACAGATTTACATTCGGAATCCCGGCGAAGCTTCGCTCAAGCTCCTCGTCTGTGGGAATATAGTCTGTCATTATGCCATCGTGGTATTTTTCGTAGGCGGTCATATCGAAGTATCCGGTTCCCGAGAGGCCGAATAGAATTGTCTTGGCCTCGCCGGTCTCGCAGCAGGCCATCGCCTCGTCGATAGCCGC
>DURE01000048.1 GCA_012837425.1 Clostridiales bacterium | reverse complement strand
CTCGGCGAAATAATAACTCTTATAAGGCAGGCCAACCCCGGTATACGGATAGTATTCCTGTCGCTCTACAACCCCTTTGACGGGCCACGGCAGCTCTCGGAGCTGAAAGTTGCCTTTGACCCCTACATAAAAATGATGAATGACGCTCTTGAGCTGGCAGCCGAGAAAAACGGCTGCAGGGTTTTTGACCTTGCCGGGGCCTTTGAGGGCAGAGCAGACCAGCTTACTCATATAGCCAGCCTCGACATCTCGCCGAGCGCTGCCGGGCATATGCTTATTGCCGACCTTTTGATCGACCTCATACCCACACTACCCGACCCGCCCGAGACAGAGCCGCCTGTAACAGAGGATACGAGTGACCTGCAAACCACCGACACCGACGACCAGCCAGAGACCACAACCTCAAACCCGCTGGATATCATAATAACCCCGCCCGAGTCAAGGCTTTGGATATACATATTGGTTGCTGTTTGCGCCGGGGGCACCGGGATTGCAATCGGCGCGTTGTCGGTTAAGGCAAAAAAAGAGGACAAATAAAAAAGGCCTGCGGCAAGAATAGCACCGCAGGCCTTTGTATAGTTGCTATTTATTGAATTGACTTATCACCGGCTCGGTGATGTGCGGGCAAGAGTTGGTGATTTTCAAGGGCATATCGGCGGGTTTTGCCCAATATACCGCGTTTGTGATAATTCGCCGGACATAGGGGTTGTAGAAGGATTTGCAGGTTTCATGCCCCGGCTGAAAATAAAACACCTTGCCGGCTCCGCGGATAAAACAAGCGCCCGAGCGGAAGAGGTTGCCGTCCTCAAACCAGCTCGCAAAAACCAGCTCCTCGGGCGGCGGGATGAAAAAGGGCTCGGAATACATCTCCTCCTCCTCGAGTACAAAATACTCGGGGATGCCGGTGGCAATGGGGTGAGCCGGCAGCAGGTTCCAGACAATTTCGCGCTGCTCGCGCCCCCACTGGAGATTGCCGTTTGTGCCTACAATCTGCTTGAAGGGCTTTGAGTGGTGCGCCGAATGCAGCGCAATAAAGCCCATTTGACCGAGATACACGCGGGTTCGAATGCGCTCAACCAGCTCGTCGTCTACCTCTTTGTGGGCTGTATGCCCCCACCAGAGGAGCACATCGGTGCTCTCAAGCAGCGAGTCGGGCAGACCCTGGCATTCGTCGTCAAGCGCGGCAAGCCTGATTTCCAGGTCGTCGTTTTCGGACAAAAACTCCCCGATGAGGGCATGAATACCTCTCGGGTAGAGCGCCTTGACCTTCTCTTTTCTTTTTTCGTGCCTGAACTCGTTCCATATCGTGACCCTGATTTTCTGACTCATTTATACCCCCCTCTCATAATTCGGAAGCAGCGCTCCCGCCTCCACTAATGTCTAATAATTGCGCCCCTCGCACAAATATCTGTAAAGCAAGGGAACCTGACTTTTCTCATCCCCGCCTCTACTAGCAACTAGCAACTAGTGTAGGGTACCGCCCCCGAGCGTATCAGCTCATATCTACCGCTCTTGAGTATGTCCACAAGCTGCGCCGGGCTGGTCACCGGCTCGGCGGTCAGGATTCCGGCGCCGATGACGCTGGTGTCGTGGTGGTAGTCACTGCCCGAGATCTTTAGGAGCCCGAATTTGTCGGCCCAGAGCTCGGCAATATCGTTGCGCGACTCCTGACCTATATGCCCGTTATATACCTCGATACCGTCAAGGATTTCCGGATTTACAATGCGCATGTGGTTGCGGAAGGGATGGGCCTGAAAAAACAGCCCGCCGTACCCGCGGACAGCCTCGGCGACCTCGGCCACCTTCATATCCATGATTTCCGGCATGGAGTACAAAAATTCCTCGTCAACTCCATAAATGAGATAATCGTTCTCGTCGCGGTTTGAGCGCAGCTCGACGCCAAGGAGGACATTGAGCCGCCCAGCCGCGGCCTCGATGAATTTTCTGTAGCCGGCTGTGTAAAAATCTATTTTAGCTTCCCACGGGTCGGAGGAACGGTCGAATTTCTTGTTTTTGTAGGTGAAGCGGCTGAGATGGTTGGTAAGCACAAGCGTCGTGTAGCCGGCTGCAATATAGCGCCGCGCTATTGTGGCGCAGTCAACCTTGCCGCAGGCACTGACCTCGGCCGAGTGGACATGCATTTCGGTTTTGTACATCATACTTCCTCGAGGACTTGATTTTGCCGCGCCAGCGGCACATAAATTAATATTACACCAAAAGTACTTTTTTTGCAACAACTTATGTGATATATCCGAAAAACCAAAGTTCATTTTTGACCCCCGCGTGTAGACAAGCCCGGGTTTTTATGCTATAATTCATAGTACTTAAAATTCGTAAAATATGTACTCATAGTACTTATAATTCGTGTAATACGTACTAGTACTGAAAATATGTACCGATGTCGGAGGGGAAATGACAGATGAGCACGCCGAAGCTTTCAACCCGGCCCCTTAAGGGCACGCGCGATTTCTACCCGGAGGATATGCGGCTGCGCAACTGGTTCTTCGGCAAAATCAGGGAGGCGCTTGAGCTCTGCGCCTTTGAGGAATACAACGGGCCAACGCTTGAACCGCTGGAAATTTACGCTGCCAAAAGCGGCGAGGAGCTGGCCTCTGAGCAGACATACAATTTTACTGACCGGGGCGGCAGGTCGCTTTCAATCCGCCCCGAGATGACCCCCACCGTCGCGCGCATGGTGGCGGCGCGGATAAACGAGCTTGCCTTCCCGCTGCGCTGGTATTCGGTTCAGAATTTTCACCGCTACGAGCGCCCCCAGCGCGGGCGTCTGCGCGAGTTCTGGCAGATTAACGCCGATATTTTCGGTAGCGACTCATATGAGGCCGATTTTGAAATAATCTCGGTGGCAATAAACCTGCTGCGCATATTCGGGGCCGACGAGAGCATGTTCCGCGTGCATATAAACAACCGCCGCTTTTTTAGTGATGTTATAGCCTCTGTCGCAAAAACCGATGAGGACGGTGTCAAGGCAATATCGAAGGTTATCGACCGCAGGGGGAAAATTGAGCGCGCCGGGTATGAAAACGAACTGCGCTCACTCGGGCTGGGAGATGCTGAAATCTCAGGGATTGACTCCTTGTACTCGATGAATTTCAGCGATATAATCTCGCTCTGCCCAAACTCGCGGGGTGCGGCTGAGCTGAGAGAACTTTTCCGGGTGCTTGAGGCCGCCGGGCTCTCAAAGTACTGCGCCTTTGATTTCGGAATCATCCGCGGCCTGGATTATTATACCGGGACGGTCTTTGAAGTATACGACCTTGCCCCCGAGAACAACCGCGCCATGTTTGGCGGCGGCAGATACGACAACCTGGTCGGGCTGTTTGTCGCCCGGGACGACATCCCGGGCGTCGGATTCGGCTTGGGTGACGTCACGCTTGAAAACTTTCTCAGAACTCATGGGCTGATTCCCGAGCCGGGCGGGAAAACACTGGTGCTTGTAACGCGGTTTGAGGATGTGCCATATGAGAAATATGTCGCTCTTGCCGGCCAGCTGCGGGAAGCCGGAATAGCGGCAATGAATTATCTCGGCTCAAAAAAGCTGGGCAAGCAGCTTGAGAATGCCGCAAAGGCGGGCTGCACCCACGCCGTCATTATGGGGGGCGGCGAGCTTGTCCGAGGTGTGGTCAAAATAAAGGACCTGGCCACAAGGGAGGAGCAGACCGTCGGGTATTCGCAGATTGCGGATTATTTTAAAAAATAAAAAAGCCGCCCGGGGGCGGCGGGAAGGGAGGGTTATTATGGTATACTTGTTTCTGGCACCGGGGTTTGAAGAGGTCGAGGCGCTCTGTCCGCTCGACCTTTTGCGCCGCGCTCGGATTGAGGTTAAGACCGTCGGGGTCGGCGGGGAGGCTGTCACCGGCGCGCACGGTATCACGGTTCACGCAGATATGACCGATTCCATGTATTGCGACAAGGCGCCCGAGATGGTTATTCTGCCGGGCGGAATGCCCGGGACCAAAAATCTTGATTTGTCCCCGGTTGTTGACGCCGCACTCGGCGCCGCGATAAGCTGCGGTGGATTCATCGCAGCCATATGCGCAGCCCCGTCTATACTCGGGAAACGTGGGCTGCTCAAGGGCAGGCGTGCAACCTGTTATCCCGGCTTTGAAAAATATCTTGACGGCGCAACTCTGTCTGAGCGGCGGGTGGTCCGCGACGGCAATATTATAACCGCTGCCAGCATGGGGGTGGCCCTGCAGTTCGGCTTTGAGCTTATCCGCGCGCTGAGGGGCGAAAAGACCGTAGAGGACCTCCGCGCCTCGACCCTGGCCGACTGACCGTTATGAATTCTTCTGACACCCGACCGGCTGCGTCCCCCCGCGAGGGCAGGCCGCGTTTCTTCGGCAGGGGTCCTGCACATAAGAAAAACCCGGCGGCGTGGCTGGTTCTGGCGACATACCTGTTGCTTTTGCTCTCACGGCTGCTCGATGTCGCCCTGCTCAGCCGCGACAACGAATATCTCCTTGTCGTGGTACTTGAGTTGATGATTTTCCTGCTCCCCGCCGCCGTCTACATCAGACTGCGCGGCCTGAAGGCTGCCGCCCTGCGGCTGACAATGCCGAAACTCCCGCATATCATACTGATTATTGCGGCGGCGTTGGCGCTCATCACCGGCAGCTTTCTTATCGGAATTGTTTTCGGCGGGATAGATTCGATGCAGGGCAGCTTTTCGCTCTACGACACCTTCATATCCAAGAGCGACGGGGACGCTGCAAACACGCTCTATCTGATAATCGTATATGCCGCGTTGCCGGCCGTCTGTGAGGAAATTGTGTTTCGCTCGGTTCTGTGTGCCGAGTACGAGGAGGGCGGTCTTGTTTCTGCCCTTGTCTTCAGCTCGCTTTTCTTCGGGCTGCTGCACTTTAAGCTCAGCTCCCTGCCGGTATATATCTATGCCGGCGCGCTGTTTGCGCTGACTATGTATGTCGCGCGCACGGTTGTTAGCGCTATGGCCGTGCATTTTCTGTACAATCTCTTCGGGCTGTTCAGCCAGCCCTACCTGACCACATTCTACCGTACTACCGGCAGCCTCGGCCTTTTTATCGTGATTTTAGCAGCGCTTTTCCTTTTGTCGGCGGCGGTCTTTTTCGGGCAGGCCGGCAGGCTTTTCGGGCGGTATTCCGAGCTTAACATGTCGCCGGGGTACCCCTGTGGGCTGACCGCCCGCCAGACGCTTGCCTCACTCGAGTCGGCGATAAGGTCTGTGCCGGCGGTTTTATGTATAGTATTGTATATTGTGACCGTTATAATTACAAGATAGAAGGCTCCGCGGCAAGCAGGGCTTTATATTTTACCGGCCGCAAGGCGCCTCATATTGTCGGCCAGTTCGGCATAGCTCAGCTCCTCCCGCTCCTTAGGCCGGCGCGGAACCTCGTACATGAGCGGACCGTCATAGCCGGCCCGCTCAAGCTGTGCGAGCAACCCGGGCCAGTTGTTTATTCCGTCGCCCGGGAGCCGGTGCCGTTCGTCGACAAAGTCGTAATCCGAGATGTGCAGCGAATATATCTCAAGCCCGCCGTCTATGAGTGCCGACAGGAAGTCGACGCTGTCCTCGGCGAGCGAGTGGTTGGTGTCAAAAACCACGCCGGCGCCGGTGCCCTCAAGCAGGGAAATCATCTCCCCGGAGCGGTTGCACAGGCAGGTGCGCGGCAGGTTTTCAACCGCAAGCCTCAGGCCGTGCCGGTCGCACTCCTCCCGCAACATAATTATCGCTTCCCGGCTGCGGGCAAGACGCTCGGGGCGCTGCTCGTCGGCAATCGGCTCGCTGCTCGGGTGCAATACCGCCACTTTAATTCCGATGTCCCCGGCGGCCTCAATCAGGGCTCTGTTTGTGTAGAGGGCAATAGCGCGCAGCTCGTTGTTTTGATGCGAGATGTCAAGGTTGCGGGAAAAGGGCAGGTGTATTGACCAGAGCTGAGTTCCGGCCTCCTCTGCAACCCGGGCCAGCTCGCGCCGGTTTTTCGGGAAGTTCAGTACATTCATGTAGTAATCGAAGCCGGCGCTGAGCTCGACTGCCTCAATTCCATAAGACTTATACTCACGCAGCGTCTCAAGGTCGAATTTTCTGCCGAAGCATAAGGATGAGCCGGGTTTCAGGCTTTGTGCATATGTCATGTCAGTCCTCCGTGCCGCCGGTGGCGGCTTTTCAAAAATAATACCGGCGAGTTTTCGCCGGTATTATTTTATATCATTTTTTGTGAAAGTGCAAGACTATCCGGAAAGTTGGCTCAGTAAAGATCGCCGTATTTGTCGCAGATGAGGTCGGCATTAACAATATGCTGGAAGAAATATAAATGCCTGAAGGTTCCGCCTCCGTATGCCGTATCTCCTTCACGCGAACACCAACCGTCTCTGAACGACCAGCTGGCGTAATACATTTCATAATCATAGTATGAGCTGATACAGGTTGAGGATACTCCCGGCACAACATAGAACGAACCGTACAGCCAAAAATCCCAGCAGTGAAGGCCAAAAGCATCATAATAATTGGCTTCCACACAACCGTTGACATGAAACGGAGCCGCGGTCGGACCTAACAGAAAATCCAGTGAACCGCCTTGTGTTTGGACAGGTAAAGCAGTCTTCCGTACCACTATGTAGCCGCCATTGTCCAGATATATGACTTCGGCGGTTTCGGGTATGAACGCATTGCTTTTTGCGGAAACCGGGAAAACGCAGGTACTCAGAACAACCATTGCAAGCAACAAAGAAGACACAATCCTTTTCATTTTTCTTTCCCCACTTTTTTATATTTGATAATTCATAATAAAAGTTTCCCCGAAGTGATTTTTACACAAGTATATTAGCACCATTATTAGAACAAATATTAGTACCGAAAGCAACCCGACAATAAAAATTTGTTTCTTTTTGTATTTGAGCGCCTTGATTTTCAGGTCCTTTAGATTTTCGTATGTATCAAAGTTTCGGGCTATCTGGTCGGGGGTTCCGAATTCAAGCATGATGTTCTCCAGCGTCAGGTCACCGCCCTCGCCGAGTTCATCGATTCTTGACTGCAGCTCTGCGATAAAGGCCGATTTCATTGAGCGGGGGCAGGAAAGGAGTTGTTTTATATCTTTGAAGTATTTTTTTATCTCGTGTTTTATAGTTTTATTCATATGTAGACACTCTCCGCTTCATAATGGCATCTGCACCGCCGATAATACTCTCGTATTCCCGCTTTGCTATGTCTAGATACTGCTTGCCTGCCTCCTCAAGGTGGTAGTAATTCCGGAACCGCTTTTTTCCTACGAATTCCTTTCGGATTGATATGAAGTCTTTTTCAAGCATACGGTATAGAGGGCCGTACAAAGAGCCTTCCTTTATGCTAATGGTCCCTCCGCTTCGCTGCGATATTTCCTGCTTAATCTGGTATCCGTACATGTCCTCGGTGGATAAAAGTTGGAGTATGAGAATATCGACAAGTCCGCATTTTATGTTTTCCTCAAGTTCATCCTTCCAAGCCATAATTCTAGCTCCTGTTAATACAATTATACTCGTTCAACAATATAATTACAATGCCTTTTTTAAAAGAGTATTTCTGACATAATTCCCTATGTTTATTGCTTTTAGTACCTTTTATCGGTCGTTTTTTAGTTTATAACCCCATTATACCATGAAAAATCTATAAAGTAAACCTATATATAGCAAAAAAATAAAAAAATTCAGGCCGCATTTGCGGCCCGGAGTGAAATTTTATTTTTTGTGTTTGCATTTCCTGAATATTTGTTCTATCAGCTCAAGCACCTTAAAGCGCACCGAGTATTTTGCATCTCTGGTCTCGGTGATTATCCGGTATTGCTCGGGAGTCAGCCCGACTTCAACAAAGGCTTCTTCAACCCTTTTTTTGGTTGCGGCCGAGAGGCAGAGGTTGGGGAAGAGCACACACCACCAGTTTTCACCTTCGGACTCCCCGATTGAAACCCGCAGCGACATATATCTGCCGGCCGGAAAACAGATGCTCTCATAGCTTTTTGTCGGGTATTCCTCCTCGCCGAGCTCAACCTTCACCCGGCAGTCCGAGCCCGCGGCGCTGATAGCTTCGGCGGCAGCCGCCTCGACCTTGTCCAGGGAGACGCGCAGCGCCGCCTCGGCCTCGGCCCGGCTTTGGCAGCCGGCGACAATTTCCGAGGCTCTCTCAAGCACCCGGTCGCGCACTTTGAGCTTTAGCGCCTGGTCGTAGTCCGAATTTGAATTTGCGATGACATGCAGCCTGATTACGCTGTCATATATCCGATCCTCTCCGTGGGTCGGCAAAAGGCCGAGCAGGACAATACCGATAAGTATCGACGAAGTGAAGATAAGTAGCTTTTTCATTTCGGCTTCCTTTCTGTTTTTTTGTATTGCTTTGGCCGGCATTTCTATCATTTGGCATGTTATAAGGGCTTTATTCACTATCGCCCCAATAATTTCCGAGTCCGGTGCGATTATTTAAGATAGAATTGACATATCGCCCCAAGGGTGATAGAATAATGTGAAAATACCCCAAAGGAAAACATGGTGATGAAGAAAAAAATCTCCCCGTCGCTCATGTGCGCCGACTTTTTGAATCTCGGGGCCGAACTTGAGGAATATGAGCGCCTTGGAATCGAATATCTGCATATTGATGTCATGGACGGCGTTTTTGTTCCGAACTTTGCGCTAGGCACCGATTTTATAAAAAAACTGCACCGCGCCACCGATATTCCGCTCGACATTCATCTGATGATAGACCGCCCTGACGCAAAGCTCGGCTATTTTGAGCTGCGGGAGGGGGATTTGGTGTCGGTGCATTATGAGTCGACTCCGCACATCCAGCGCACCCTTGCCGCCATCCGGCAGGCCGGTGCAAAACCCGTGTTGGCAATTAATCCCGGCACACCGATATATGTGGTTGAGGACCTGTTGCCGGATATTGGCGCGGTTTTGGTTATGACCGTAAACCCGGGCTATGCCGGACAGAAGCTGATACCCCGGACTATTGAAAAAATCGTCCGTCTGCGAAAGATGCTTGATGGTGCCGGTTATCCTGAGATTGAAATTGAGTGTGACGGCAATATCAGCTTCGAGAACGCGGCAAAGATGAGCCGCGCCGGAGCCAGTATTTTTGTTGCCGGCACCTCGAGCCTTTATATCAGCGGTACCTCGCTTGAGGAGAATCTGAAAAAGCTTCGGGCGGCAATAGAATAAAAACCGGTTCCGGTGCAAATCAGCCGATTTGCACCGGAACCGGTTCTCAATGTTTTTTTATTTTGGATTTCTGCGCAGTTACACCTAACAGCAACAGGTCGCGACGACCCGGCGCGCCGGGACCTCGCGCTACTTTCCCACGTAAATTAGCAGGCTAAGGCAGCGCGGGATATGGACTCCCGCGCCTGCTTTATTTGCGATTATAGTTTTGAAGTTTTTTGAGGATTCTTAAGGACTTTTTTTCAAAAAAGTTCCTTGAGCGGGGTGTGGGGCAGGACCCCGAATGTTCACAGTTCCCGGCGGATTTCCTCGACCAGCATACCTATTGCCTCGCTCATGCTCTTGGCGCTGACTGTACAGCCGGCGGCTTTTTTGTGCCCGCCCCCGCCGAATCTGGCACAGACCGCAGATACATCGACCTCGCAATTTGAGCGCAGGGAAGCCCTGTATGTGTTGTCGGGTCCCAACTGTTTTACCGAGACCGCGACCTTGACGCCCTCGACCGACCGGGCGACATCAATCAGAATATCGAGATACTCGTCAGGCACGCCGAGCGCGGTTTTCTGGCCGAAATCCAGCGAGACAACCGAAATTTCACCGCTGCCAAAATACTGAATATTTTCGAGCGCCGCGCGGGTAATTTTAAGTTCCTCCTGGGTTTTTGCGGCAAAGAGCCTGTAGTTTACATCGACATAGTCAAAGCTGCCGCCGCACATCAGATCGGCCGCCCGCATGTGTGTCGCGGGGGTGGTATTAGAGTAGCAAAAACACCCGGTATCGGTTGCGATAGCTATATATGCGAGCAGAAAAAAGCGCTCGGGGATTATTTTTATCAGTCCGCGGCGCAGAAATTCCCGTGAAATATCATAAATTATCTCGCCGGTTGCCGCCGCCGAAGGGTCGATATAGTTGTCGGCATAAATTTCGCCGCGGCTGTGGTGGTCAATCATTATATCAATCTTATCTTCAAAAAGCGCGGCAAGTCTCCCCATCTGGGATGTTGAAGGCGTGTCAACCGATATTATCCGCTCATATTTGAAGTTCCCGGGCAGGTTCTCGGGGAGCACGCCTGATTGAAGGCCTTCGACCGCAAAGACATACCGCCTTGGAACCTCGTCGGCACAGACACAAAAGGTCGGACTTCCCGCGGCTCCGAGCAGAAGGCTAAGAGAGAAGGCCGAGCCCACGGCATCCCCGTCGGGGTGCGCGTGGAATATAACCAGGGTGGCCTTTTTTTCGGCAAGTCTGTCGCAGAGCCCGACAAAATCCAGCTCTGCAAAGCTTTTTTTGCCCGACGGGGCAACCTGGCCGGTTATTGTCATACCTCCTGATCCTCCGTTTGCTCCTCGCCCGCGTCATTTTCGTTGGCCTTTTCACTATCTGAGAATTCAAGGCTTTTTATGAGCGCTGCTATATGCGCGCCGCGGGCAATAGAGTTGTCAAAATGAAAGGACAGCTCGGGCGTAACCCGCAGATTAAGCCTTTTGGCAAGCATCGTCCGCAGGTATCCCGCCGAGGATTTTAGGCCTTTTTCGACCTCTTTGAGGTCGCCCTGCAGGTGTGAATAGTAAATCCGGGCGAATTTGAGGTCGGGCGACACCTCGACCGAGGTTATACTGAGAAAGGCCTCTCGTATTCTCGGGTCTTTGACTGTGCTAAGAATTACGGCCATCTCGTCGCGGACCTCGTCGTTCAGTCGCCCTCTTCTGTATTTTGCCATACCCTAAGCTCCTTTCCCGTCAACCGGGGAAAGCCGGTTATATTTATGTCGGGTTTTAAAATGCCGGCGGCAAAAACCGCCGGCAAATATTGTTTACTCTGCCGAGTTTGCGATGACAGCGAATTTTTCGGGCACAAGCGAGGCGCCGCCGACAAGCCCGCCGTCCACATTCGGCTTTGAGAGCAGCTCTGCCGCGTTCTTTTCGTTCATGGAGCCGCCGTAGAGAATCCGCAGCTTTTCTGCCGCCTCTTGGCTGTAGATTCCGGCGACAACCCGGCGGATTACCGCACAGGCCTCCTCGGCCTGTTCGGGGGTGGCGGTAAGCCCGGTGCCTATAGCCCAGACCGGCTCGTATGCTATTATAATATTCTGCAGCTGCTCTTCACTTATACCCGCAAGGTCGAGTTTTGTCTGCATAGAGATTATTTCATTTGTAATTCCTGCAAGCCGCTGCTCCTTGACCTCGCCAAGACAAATCATAACCCTCATGCCTGCGGCCAGCGCGGCCTTTGCCCTGAGGTTTACCGTCTCGTCGGTCTCGCCGAAGTACTGGCGGCGTTCGCTGTGTCCCACAAGGACGGTGGACACGCCAATGGCTCTCAGCATCTCGGCCGAGATCTCTCCGGTATAGGCGCCCTTGGGGGCAAAATGCACATTTTGGGCTCCTATCTCGATCTTTGTGCCGCAAGCCGCCTCGGTTGCAGCCGTAATTGAAACATAGGGCGCGAAAAAGATAATCTCGCACCCCTCATTCTCCGGGAGCATCTGCTTGAATTTCTTAATAAATTCGGCGGCCTCGGCGGGGGTAAAATTCATCTTCCAGTTGCCGGCGATAACAGGCCTGCGCTTTTTTTTAGGCATAAGTAACCTCCGATTGATTTTTATTACCGGGGAGGCCGAACGTTCTCCCCGGTAAATTCCGGACTGTCATTAAGACAAGCGGCTTATTTTACTCTTTGTCGGCAAGGCAGGCAATTCCGGGGAGCTCAAGCCCCTCAAGAAACTCAAGCGAGGCGCCGCCGCCGGTCGAGACATGGGTCATTTTATCGGCATAGCCGAGTTTTTCAACCGCAGCCGCGCTGTCGCCGCCGCCGATAATCGAGATAGCGCCGCTCTCGGCTATAGCCTTGGCCACCGTGCGTGTGCCGGCGGCAAAGTTCTCCCACTCGGAAACCCCCATAGGCCCGTTCCAGACCACTGTGCCGGCGCCCTTAATTGTTTTTGAGAAGAGCTCCTGGGTCTTGTCGCCGATGTCAAGCCCCATCCAGCCGTCGGGTATGGAGTCGGAATATATGCACATATGATCGGTATTTTCGTCGTATTCCTTGCCGATGATATTGTCGACCGGAAGTAGGAAATTGACCTTCTTATCTCGGGCTTTTTTAATCATGTCCGCGGCAAACTCAATCTTGTCCTCCTCGCAGATAGAATTGCCTATCGAGTTGCCCCGGGCTCTGAAGAAGGTGTAGGCCATGCCGCCGCCGATTATCAGGGTGTCGACCTTCTCGAGCAGGTTGTTGATAACGCCGATTTTGTCCGAGACTTTGGCACCGCCGAGAATTGCTACAAAGGGGCGGACGGGGTTCTCAAGCGCCTTGCCCATGATTGTAATTTCCTTCTGAATTAGGTATCCGCAGACCGCGGGCAGATAAGCGGCAACGCCGGCGGTTGAGGCATGGGCCCGGTGAGCAGCGCCGAATGCATCGTTTACGAAGATCTCGGCAAGCGAGGCGAGTTCCTTTGCAAATTCAGGGTCGTTTTTCTCCTCGCGGGGGTCAAAGCGTGTATTTTCAAGCAGGACCGCCCGGCCCTCGGTAAGCGCGGCTACCTTGGCTTTGGCGTCGGGACCGATGGTGTCGGCCGCCAGCGGCACTTCAAACCCGAGCAGCTCGGTGAGCCTTTTGGCAACCGGGGCCAGCGTGAATTTCATGTTTACCGTGCCCTTGGGCTTGCCCATATGCGAGCAGAGGATTACCTTTACTTTTTGCTCAAGCAGATACCGGATGGTGGGGATAGCTTCTACAATTCTTTTGTCCGACGTAATGACTCCGTTTTGCATCGGCACGTTGAAGTCGCAGCGCACAAGCACTCTTTTGCCGGAGACATTTATGTTTTCGATTGTTTTTTTATTGTAGGTCATCTTCAGTGTCCGCCTTTCATAAAATATCAAATATTATATGACCGTTCCGCAAGATAGTATACCACATCGGTGTTGGTTTATCAACAGGGTTTTTGATATTTTTTCTTTGTTTGACAAATATCAAACAATTTTTTACCGGATTTGTTCAATAATTGTATATTATGCTATTACAAGTTTTACCCCGTTTTCCTCAAGGCAGGCACGCCATCCCGGGCCGGGGTCGGCATCGGTTACCAGCACATCGAGGTCTGCGAATCTGCCGATGTTGATAAACGCCACTTTGCCGAACTTCTTGGAATCGGCGGCCAGAATCACCTTTTTGGCCGAGGCCATCATCGAGCGCTTGAGCAGCGCGGTTTCCTCGCGGCTGTCGGTATAGCCGGCTTCAAGGTCGATGCCCTCACAGGAAATAACCGTGACATTCACATGATATGACTCTATCATGCTCTCGGCCCTCTTCCCGGTGAAGGCTAGGGAATTGCTTTTCAGCAGGCCGCCGGTGCAGAAAATATTCCAGCCCTGAACGTCGCTGGCAAGTTCAAGCACAATTTCTACCGAGTTGGTTATCAGAGTAATATTGCGCATTCCTTTGAGCGCGCGCGCAACAAAGGTTGATGTGGTGCTCTCATCGAGCATGATATAATCCCCGTCGCTTATCAGGTCGGCTACCGCAGAGGCGATTTTCAGCTTGGCATCTACGTTTGTGCGCTTGCGGATCTCATACGGAAGCTCCCGCCTTGTATCCTCGTTGTAAACCGCCCCGCCGTAGGTGCGGGTCACATAGCCCTCCTGCTCGAGCTTTTCCATATCGCGCCGGATGGTTTCTTCGGAAACCCCGAATTTTACGCTGAGTTGGTTTATTAGGATCCGCTTTTCTCTTTTTAGTTGTTCGAGAATTTGAGCTCTGCGCTCTATTGCAAGCATTAGCCGCCTCCTGAAAATACGCTGTATGTTCAATAATTTTAAATAATTATACTTTATTTTGAATTTATTGTCAACATTATTATCGGACAGGGGCAAACATTGGTGTTTTTTTGAACAAGGCGGATATGGGTATAAAGTTATAGTGCGCGGTGACCTGTGTGAGGCGCTGCATTTATCTGCCTAAATAATTTCTCACACCACTTACCTTACTATGAAGGCTCTCGCCACAAAGACATCGGCAAACCGGCTGACACGTCGAAGTTATACGCCCGGTTTGCCCGAGTTGAGTGGTTTCGAATAGGGTCTGGGGTCAACCGCCTACATGGGTTTTGCCTGTTATCGCAGGATCAAGTATACCGGAGCCCTTGCAGGGTGCTGGGCCCCTTAGCGCCGCGTTCCGCTCGTCGCGCTCCTGAACCCGCTGATGTCGAGTATCTTCCCACAGCGTGGCTACGCCTAACAGCTGTAGGGCGCGACCCGGCGCGCCGGGACCTCGCGCTGCTTGATTTGCGATTTTGTTCAGAAGGTTTTTGGGGATTCTCAAGGGACTTTTTCCTCAAAAAAGTCCCTTGAGCGGGGGTATGGGGGCAGAGCCCCCGCAAGCAGTCCTGGCGGGGAGCGGGGCATCGCCCCCGCAAGTATTATTATTTCATTCTGACGTATTCACAAAACCTGAAGACAAGCCCGCCTTCACTGTCGGTTGACGGGTCGCTTATCTGCGGCTCACCGCAGGAGATGAGCTCCCACTCGCCCGAGGCCAAAAGGTCGGGAAAATAGGCGTCAGCAACAAAGGCCTTGTCAAAACGGGTGACATAGGCCCTGTCGCAGTAGGGCAGGAGCAGTTTGTATACACTCTCGCCGCCTATAACAAAAACATCCTCGAGCTTGTGTTTTTTCAGCTCGTCGAGCAATTCGGCCTCGGAATGCACCACAAAAGCACCCTCGGGATTAAAATCCTCCCGCCGGCTGAGGATAATATTAGTCCTGTTCTTGAGCGGCCTTTTGCCCGGGAAGGTCAAGAGAGTCTTTGAGCCGAGCACCACCACCCGCCCGGTTGTCAGGGCTGCAAAATGCTTCATATCGGCGCGCAAGCGCGCGAGCAACTCGCCGCGGTATCCTATACCCCAGTTCCGGTCAACCGCCACAATCAGATTCATATCGCCACCGAAAACCTCCCGATTTTCTCGCCGTGCCGGTAATTGGTGACCGTAAAGCTCTCGGGCACAAAATCGTAGAAGTTTGTGATGCTCTTGTCGAGCTCAACCCTCGGCGCGGGGTATGCCGGGCGCTCTATCAGCTCCTCGACGATAGGGATATGGCGGTCATAGATATGCGCGTCGGCAATCACATGCACAAGCTCGCCGGGCTCAAGGCCCGAGACCTGTGCGAACATCAACACCAGTGCGGCATACTGGGCGACGTTCCAGGCGTTGGCCGCCAGCATGTCCTGCGAGCGCTGATTGAGAATCGCGCAGAGCCGCCCGTCTGTGACATTGAAGGTCATGCTGTAGGCGCAGGGATAGAGCGCCATCTCGGAGAGGTCGGCGAAGTTATATATGTTTGTCAGAATACGGCGGGAGTAGGGGTTATGTCTCAGGTCATAGAGCACCCGGTCGACCTGATCGAACATGCCTTCCTTGTACTTGTGCTTGATGCCCATCTGGTAGCCGTAGGCCTTGCCTATTGAGCCCTTTTCATCAGCCCACTGGTCCCAGATATGGCTGTTTAAGTCCTTGATGTTATTCGATTTTTTCTGCCAGATCCAGAGAATTTCGTCAACCGCGGCCCTGAAGTTTATCGGGCGCAGGGTGAGCAGCGGAAACTCCTCGGCAAGGTTGTATCTGTTCACCACACCGAATATTTTTTTGGTACAGGCCGGCTGGCCGTCCTCCCATCTGGCGCGGACACCCTCCCGCACCCATGAGCCATTCTCAAGAATGTCGCGGCAGGTATTTATAAAAGCTGTATCAGCCGAGCTCATGTTGTCCGGTCCTTTCTCAAGGCGTGTGCCTCGAAATATTTTTCAAGTTTATAATATCACAAGGAGCAATAAATGTCAACGCAAAAGTGTCTTTGTGAAATCGGCGTTTTTTGCGGGTTATCATTGACTTGAGCCGGGATGTGTGATACACTTTGAGACAAGTAAAATCAAGGAGGCATAATATGCTGTTAGTCGGAGTTCAGTCGGCACGTTTGTTTACCGATGATGTGGACAGAAATTTCCGTGTGCTCAAAGAGCATGGATTCGGGTGCGTCGATTTCAATATCGATATAATGCTCCCGGGCTCACAAATAAGAAAGGGAGAGATAGGCGGTTTTTTCGACAGAGGCGTTGAGGAGCTCTGCGAGTATTACAGGCCGATGAAAGAAGCGGCAGAAAAGTATAATATCGAAATATCGCAGATGCACGGACCCTTCCCGGTCTGGGTTGAAGGGCGGGACGCGGATATGAACCCATATGTGCTGATGGCGACCGAAAAGTGCTTTGCAGTAGCAGAGTATCTCGGGTGCCGCAATATTGTGGTTCATCCGGTTTTTGCCCGTGATTTGCTCGGCAAAGAGGGCGAGCGCGAGCTCAACCTGAATATTTACCGTTCGCTTATGCCGGCAGCCCAGAAATACGGGGTGAAGATCTGCCTTGAAAACCTCTTTGTAAACACCATGGGACACTGCATTGAAGGACCCTGCGCCGACGTCAGCGAGGCAATCTGGTACATTGACCGGCTCAACGCCGAGGCGGGGGCGGATATATTCGGTTTCTGCTTTGATACCGGGCACGCAAACCTCATGGCGCGCAATATGTACGATTATATTTCAGCACTCGGTCCGCGCCTTGCCGTGCTACATATACATGACAACGACGGGAAGAACGACCTGCACATGCTGCCCTATTCCTACACCCGAAACGGCAGGGATCCGCTTATAGACTGGGAGGGGATTATCAAAGGCCTGCGCGACATAAAGTATCGCGGCGACCTTTGCTTTGAGACCTTCCACTGCATGAGCATTTTCCCGCCCGATGTGCACAATGAGCTGCTCAATCTTATTTCGGCTATCGGCAGGCATATGGTAGCAGGAATTCTGGCATAAAAACGACCGCCCGGAGCGTGACGCTCCGGGCGGTGATTTTTTTAACCTTCGGCCAGTTTTTCCAGGTCCTTGTTCAGCGTATCAACCATCTTATCCATGACCTTTGCCATTGTTTTGAATCTTGAGGCCACGGTGTTGGTGCCCGAGCCCATTATTGTGCGCAAATTGTGGTGGATATTGGAGAGCGCCGAGGTGTAGACTATGCCGGCGTCGGTTGTGATGTTCTGCACGACTATGTCGAGCATATCCCAGGATTCGGGGTCGTGTGCGTATTTATATTTGAGCGCGGTTTCATAATATGCCGGAATTACCGTGCGGTGGCTCTCGGAGGCCATCGCCTCAAGGAATGCGCCCATCACCTCATAGTCTTCATAGGGGACCGTAGCCGTTACCGATACCACCGTAAACTGGTCGTGCATGAGCGTGTGATACCTCTCCTGCTGCTCGGTGAACTTGGGCATGGGCACAATGCCGTAGGGCGATTCCATCGTGCGCATATCGGCGTTCTCGACCTCCATCAGCCGCAGGGTCACCATGGTGCCGCGACCTTCGGCAAACATTTTGCGCATTACATCCTGCTCGGCGTCGGCGGTCTGATGCACTATAACATGGGTTCCGGTAGCGTTGAAAAGCGACAGCAGCTTATCGACCACATCGGACAGTTTTCCGGCGTCCAGCACATATTTATAATATCCGTCGGCGTCCCGGCCGAGTATCGGTACCTCACAGGCTACCCAATAGGGGTCGGAGCTGATGTATTCGTTGGTGATAAGCCCGTACAGGTCTCCGGGGTCCTCGCGGTTGTTTCCGTTCAGGTCGGAGTAAAAATCCCGCGCAAGTTCGTACTGGTAGTCGAGCGTCCACTTGTGCGCGTTTACCGGGTCGTAGAGGTAGGTAAGCCCGTGGTCGTCAAACAGCTTTTTATTGAAGATTGTGACAAAGGCAAAGCGCATGGTCGACAGGGCAATAGAGCCGGTAGCCGCATACTGCGCCCCGCGGAACTCGACCGCGCGGTTTACCCCCTCGGCCCAATAGGCCTTTGTCAGGTCGACATAGTCGAAATCGTAGAGGTTATGATAAATGCCGTTGATTGAATGGTAAAGCGACTGGTAGGCATTCACAAATGCAATGTCATAATCGTTTGTGCCGGTCGTCACAGCGATTCTGACCGCATCGACGGTTGAGGAGTTGCTGTTGGCATACGGAATCTTAATGTTGTTGATTTTTATGTTGAGTCTGGCTTCAACGGAAAGATTCCGGTTGTATACGGCGTCGTTGATTATCTCGCCGTTGAGCTCCGGGACCGTGACCTCGTCAATCCACCAGCTCCGGTCGCTTGAGGCCACGTTGATTACTCTGCCGTCAAAATCAAGATTAACCGGGAGGTCATCGGTTATGTAGTAGGGAGACGTGGTTTCTTCCTCGGTGAGGGTGTCTGCGGTTGTCTGAGCATCTGTTTCCTTTCCCTCATCGGGCTGATCTGCACAGGCGCATAAGAGAATGAGCATTGACAGGATTGCCATGATTGCGATTAAACGTTTCATATTAACAAACCTCACTTCCCGATATTCGGCTGCAGGACATAGTTTTCCATTATATGAATTAATTATAAAACATACCGGGCAGGTTATCAAGACATTTTATAGTGTATTTTGTGTGAAATCAAGACAAATATTGCTCTTTGCCAGGGACAGGTTTGAAATACCGTTTTAGTATTTCAAGAGTCTGAACCTGCCGATTACCGGCAGTTCCCTGGCTTTGCCGCTTGCGGCGTTGTAAATGCCTAAAATTACAAGCGCCAGCAAAAGAAGCGACAGCGGCCAGACAGTGATATGGTACAGGGCTATAAAGAATCCGATATTTAACAAGCCGAAAAAGGCCGAGGAGACAGAGGCTGCCGCAGATAAGATGAATTCGGCAATGAGCAGAATAAGCCCTTGATTTGCATGATAAGTTGCGAATTTAGAGTTTTTTGCTGCCGCAATGGGAATAATTACGAGAATTCCGAGGTAAGCAAGAATGGCCATGACCCGATTTTGCTCGATGTCGTTTTTATCGAAGTCCCCGGTGGTGTCTTTTGTGTCGACAATGTGCTTCAGATTTTCCTGAAAATCGGGGCCGGAGGCGCCTTTTTGTTCTTCCTTGTCGTCTGTCTGAGCCTTGGCGAAGGCCAGCCCGCAATTGGGGCAGTAGTTTGCGGTATCGTCATGTTTTGTTCCGCACCTGACACAGAAAGGCATAATTAATCCTCCCGTTTAGCTCCGGCAGCCCGCTTTGAGGTGGTCGCTGGTCATGATTTTTGGATATGTGCCGCCCCTCTTTTTTTTGTGGTGCAGCATAATGGCACCGGCGATGAAAAAAACCGTCGCGGTTGTCGCCCAGGAGAGCGGATAGGCAAAATAAAGCACATTCATGGTCGGGTACGTCCTGAACACCGTGAATATCCAGACAATTCTCAGCGCACATGAGCCGACAAAGGATATCATCATGGGGATAAAGGAGCTTCCCATCCCGCGCATCGCGCCGCACCCTACTTCCATCAGCCCGCACATAAAGTATGTGACGGTGACAATAGACATTCTCGTCATCCCGGCGGCAATGGCCGCATCGTTTCCGGGGGCATAGAGCCCGAGCAGCTGCGGGCCGAAGGTAAAGGCAAGTGCACCCATCGTCGCGCCGCAGGCCGCCACAAGCAGCGAGCAGTATAGGACGATTTTTTTTATGCGGTGCAGCTTGTTTGCCCCCACATTCTGGCCGACGAAGGCCAGCGTGGTATGGTAGAAGGAGTTCATGGCGATATACAAAAAACCGTCTATGTTTTGGCCTGCCGCGTTGCCGGCGACCACCGTTTTGCCGAAGCTGTTGACGGTTGACTGGACAACCACATTTGAAAGCGAGAAAATGCAGCCCTGAAGCCCGGCGGGTATGCCGATTCTGATTATTTTTTTAAGCTTATCCGGGTGTATTTTCAGCTGTTTTGGGTCAAGGTGCAACACACCCTCCTCGCCCAGCATGAACCCGACAATAAGTATCATCGAGAGCCAGGTGGCAATAGCGGTGGCAATACCGACGCCTATTGCGCCCAGCCCGAACCCGACAACCATCGCAATGTTCAAAACCACATTGACTATTCCCGAAATTGAGAGGAATAACAGGGGGTGCGTGGTGTCGCCCGCCGAACGCAGCATTGAGGCGCAGTAGTTGTATACCATGCTTGCCGGGATTCCGAGCATATATGCCTTCATGTAGGGCACCGCCTCAGAGAGCACGCTCTCCTCCACTCCGGTCAGGCGGAGCAGCGACTCGGCCGCAAAAAAGCCGAAAACAGAAACTATAGTTCCGAAAAAGGCGGCGGTGGGAATGGCGGTATGTAGGGTTTTTTTGACATCCTCGTAATTCTTAGCGCCGATATTCTGCGCAACCAGCACTCCGGCGCCGACAGACAGGCCCATGAAAAGCTGGATGGTAAGATTAATAAGGGCACCACAGGAACCGACTGCTGCGAGGGCGGTTTCGCCGTCTTTGGCGAAACGTCCGACAACAACCATGTCGGTTGCGTTGTAGAGCAGCTGGAGTGTTCCGGTCAGCATCAGGGGGAGGGCATAAACCAGAATTTTGCCGAGCAGCGGTCCCTCGGTCATGTCGATTTTTCTAACAGAGGTCTTAAACATTTAAAACAATTACCTGAATTCCGCGGTGATAAAAAATCAACTAAATTCTATCATATGGGGCGTTTTAAGTCAATTGAATCTGGAAAAACTTCGGTTTTATACAAAAAGACTTACTTGGTTTGTGGTCATTATGTAACATAAGCGAACAATGTGCTTGATTAATTGACTGTATAATTATTTCTGGCTGTAAGTCGCTGCGACCCGACGCGCCGCTTATCTTTATACCCATAATGCAGGGGCAGATATTATCTGCCCGCGTTACAGTATTAATGATTTGATTATTGAAGTTTTAGGGGATTCTTAAGGAACTTTTCGAAAAGTTCCTTAAGCGGGGGGTCCGGGGGCAGCGCCCCCGGACGTTCCTTATCTGACATCAGCGTCGCAGTAGCAGCAGCGCAGGGTTTTGTCGGGGGCGGGGTAGACCCGCTGCGGGAGCGTGCTCTCGACATATGATATACATTTTTTATTAACGCATTTTTTACCGCCCGGGCACTCGCAGTCCGGGGTTTTTTTTGTTTGTGTGTCGGATAGCAGGCTCAGAATCAGAGCCATTCTGATATACTTGCCGTGCTCGGCCTCTTCAAAGTACCTTGCCCTCGGGTCGGAGTCGACCGCCACCGATATTTCGTCCACACGCGGCAGGGGGTGCAGGATGCACATTTCTTTTTTTGCACCTTTGAGCTTCTCAGGGGTCAGGATATATTTTCCGGGGGCGCCTGAGCGCTCGCTCTGGTCAAAGCGCTCCTTTTGTATGCGGGTCATGTAGAGAACGTCAAGCTCCCCCATATATTCGTCAAGCGAGGCAGTCTCGACGAAGGAGACATTCCTGCCGGCCGGGGGCTCTCGTTTTATATAATCGGGGAGCGAGAGCGAGGGCGGGGAAATCAGCACCAGCCTTACATTGTCATATCTGAGCATGGCAGAAATAAGCGAGTGGGTCGTGCGCCCGTATTTGAGGTCGCCGCAGATGCCGATTGTCAGCCGGTCGAGCCTGCCGAACTCCTTTTTGATGGTGCACAGGTCGGTCAGGGTCTGGGTCGGGTGGTTGTGGCCGCCGTCCCCGGCGTTAATAACCGGAACCGTCGCATACAGCCCGGCGGCGTAGGGCGCGCCTTCGGCATAATGCCGCATGACGATGATATCGGAATATATGCTGACAATGCGGGCGGTGTCGGCTATGCTCTCGCCCTTGGCGACAGAGCTGGTATTCTCCTGAGAGAAACCGAGACAGTTTCCGCCGAGGCTGTACATTGCCGCCTCGAAGGATAGGCGGGTACGGGTGGAGGGCTCGAAGAAGAGGGTGGCCAGTGTCCTTCCGCGGCAGGTTTCTGAATACCTCTCGGGGTAGGCCTTGATATCCTCGGCCATATCTATCAGAGCATCTATCTCCCGGGTGGTCATGTCAAGGATATTAATTATATCTTTCATATTGCCCTCCGCCTGTTAAGACTTTGAGGTTATCCAGCTCTTGTCGACCGGGTTGTCGCGGAAGGACAGCAGGCGGGCAATATCCCGCTGGTCGATATAGCCCTGGTCGGCGGCGACAGAGACCACCGTGTCGAAATCGGTCAGGCTGTGGTTTACAAGTGCTGCCGCAGAAAGGCGCTCGGCGCTTTTTTTCATGCCGTATGTGAATATGCTCACAATTCCGAGCACATTCGCACCGGCCTCGCGCAGCACCCCGGCAACCTCGACAACGCTGCTGCCGGTTGAGATCAGGTCCTCGACAATGACGGTCTTCTGACCGGGCAGGAGCCTTCCCTCAATCCGACACCCGCGGCCGTGCTCCTTGGCGCTGGTGCGGACATATCCCATCGGAAGGCCGAGCATATGCCCGACAATGGCGGCGTGCGGAATGCCGGCGGTGCTGGTACCCATGAGCACTTCGGCCTCAGGGTAGTAGGTCTTTACTTCTTCGGCAAGCCCGTTCTCGACGACGCCTCGCGCCATAACATCGCTCAGCGTGAGCCGGTTGTCGCAGTAAATCGGGCTTTTAATGCCGCTGGCCCAGATAAAGGGCTGCTCGGGCCGGAAGAACACGGCCCGGATGCGCAAAAGCTGCTTTGCAGTCTCGATTTTGTAGTTCATTTTACATTTCTCCTCGGCAAATGTAAAGATTTTTATCTGCAGGCGGATTTCCCGCCGGCTTCAACCTATAAACTCTCCGGTGCACCGGTCATAGGCCGCAGTCGGGTCGGCCGCGCTCGTTATCGGACGCCCGACGACGATATAGTCAGAGCCGAGCTGTTTTGCTCTGGCCGGCGTGGTAATCCTTATCTGGTCGCCGGCATCTGTGCCGGCAAACCTCACTCCGGGTGTGACAGTCAGAAAATCGACGCCGCAGGCCGCGTGCACCACCTCGGCCTCAAGCGGCGAGCAGACCACCCCGGCAAGTCCGGCTGCCTTTGCGTTTTTGGCGTACTGTTGCACCACCATGTCAAGCGGCTGGTCAATGAGCAGCTCGCCTTTGAGCACTTCGGGGGAGATTGAGGTGAGTTGGGTTACGGCAATAATCCGCGTGTCCGAGCCGGCTTCGGCAATCCCTAGAAGCGCCGCCGCCATCATCGCCGAGCCCCCGGCGGCGTGGACATTGAGCATATCCACACCCAGCCGCCCGAGCACCGTCGAAGCGCGCCTGACAGTGTTCGGGATGTCATGGAGTTTGAGGTCAAGAAAAATACTGTACCCCCTTGACTTCAGCTCGCGCACGAAGTCGGGGCCTGTGGCATAGTAAAGCTCCATACCGATTTTGATATAAGGCCGGCGGCCCTTGAATTTATCGAGAAACTCAAGGCACTCCCGCCCGCCCGGAAAATCACATGCGATGATTACGTCTTTTCCCATTGTATTTCCACCTTCCTTATTCTTATCTGTGCGCCGCGCCTGTAAGTTCGCGCAGCGAACCTACCCCGTACTTCTCCATTACCCTTGGCAGGTCGGCGATAATGTCGCGGCAGGCGTAGGGATTTATCAGATTGGCCGAGCCGACCTGCACCGCCGTGGCCCCCGCCGCCATCATTTTCAGCACATCCTCGGCGCTCGACACGCCCCCCATGCCGATCAGCGGGATGCTCACGCTTTTGTACACCTGATATACCATCCTCAGCGCGACGGGGAATATCCCCGGCCCCGAATACCCGCCGACCATGTTTGCCAGCACCGGCTTATTGGTCTTCAGGTCTATCTGCATGCCGACCAGCGTGTTGATAAGGCTCAGGGCGTCGGCTCCCTCGGCCTCGCAGCGCTTTGCAATCTCGCATATGTCGGTGACATTCGGCGAGAGCTTGATGATAAGCGGCTTTTTTGCAGCCCGCCTCACCCACCGAACCACCTCGGCGGCCTGCGCCGGGTCGGTGCCGAAGGCAATGCCGCCGCCGTGGACATTGGGGCAGCTTATATTTACCTCAATCCAGCCTATCTGCTCGCATTCCGAAAGCTCGGCGGCGACGCTCTCGTATTCCTCGGGCGAGAACCCGCTGATATTAGCCATCACCGGCTTTTTAAAAACCCGCTCAAGCCGGGGCAGCTCCTCCTCGATTACCGCCCGGACGCCGGGGTTTTGCAGCCCTACCGAGTTGAGCATTCCGCCCGGAACCTCGGCGACACGCGGGGTGGGGTTGCCGAAGCGGGGGTTTTGAGTGGTCCCCTTAAAGGAGAAAGTGCCGAGAATGTTTATGTCATACAGCTCTGCAAACTCATGCCCGTAGCCGAAGGTGCCCGAGGCCGGGATTACCGGATTGTCGAGCTCGATTCCGCAGAGCGTGACCTTTGTGTCTACCATATTATTTCCTCCTTTGCGAGCACCGGGCCGTCGCGGCAGATGCGCCTCGGGCCGTATTTGGTCCGGCAGGAGCAGCCCATGCAGACTCCGAAGCCGCAGGCCATGCGCTCCTCAAAGCTAAATTGCCCGGGGATGTTGCCGCTCCTTTCATATACTGCCCGGAGCATCGGCTCGGGACCGCAGGCAAAGATATAGTCGTATTTGATGTCCCCCATGGCGTCTGTCACAAAGCCGCGCCTGCCGTGCGAGCCGTCGGCTGTGGTGATTGTAACATCCGCGCCGAGAGCCCTGAACTCCTCTTCAAAGAAAACCTCGCTTTGCCTGTTGAAGCCGAGTATTATCACAACCGGCACTCCGGCCCGTATCAGGGTTTTGGCGAGCAGATAGAGCGGCGGGCTCCCGCAGCCCCCGCCGACCAGCAGCGGGCGGGAGTTATTATTTAAGACAGTTGTGTCATACCCGTTCCCCAGTCCTGTGAGCAAATCGAGCATAGCACCGGCAGGGGTGGCAGCGAGCGCCTCGGTTCCTTCGCCGACCACTTTGTATATCAGCGTCAGAGTGTCAGAGCTGCTGTCGCAGACCGAGAGTGGCCGGCGCAGGTAAAAGCCCTCGAGCCTGATATTCACAAAGGTTCCCGGCCGCCCGGTCTCGGAATTGTCGCCCGAGAGCCTTATCAGATATGTCGAATCTGCAATTTGTTTATTTTCAATTACTGTATAAAATCCCTGTTTCATAAACCGTCCTTCCTGTACACGATTTTACCGCCGCAGATTGTCAGTACGCACTCGCCGAAAACCCTTCGCCCGGCAAAAGGCGTGCTTTTTCCCATTGAGAGAAAGTCATCGGGGTTGACGGTGTAGCAGGAGTCAAGGTCAAACACGGCAAGGTCGGCGGGCGCGCCCTCACCCCAGCGAGCACCGGTCTTGAACCTTTGGGCCGGGCTCAGGCTCATCAGCTCAACCAGCCGGTGCAGGCTGATAAGCCCGGTCCTCACCAACGCCGTGTAGGATACCGCAAAGGCTGTCTCAAGCCCGGCGACCCCCATTGCGCTGCCGAGTAACCCCCGGGATTTTTCCTCTGCCGAGTGGGGCGCGTGGTCGGTGGCAATCATGTCTATGGTGCCGTCGCATATTCCTTCGATTATTGCCTCTCTGTCGCGTGGTGAGCGCAGCGGGGGATTCATTTTGAACCTGCCGTCGTCGGTCGTGATATCGGTGTAGTCGAGCGTAAAGTAGTGCGGGGCGGTCTCGCAGGTGACGTCAAGCCCGCGCGACTTGGCGTGCCTTATGAGCTCGACGCTCTCGCGGCAGCTCACATGGCAGACATGGTAGGGGCAGCCGGTTTTCTCTGCCAGCGCCAGCTCGCGCTCAAGCTGCAGATATTCGCTCTCGTTGCTGATGCCGGGTATCATGAGTTTTATTGCATAAGGCGAGCCAGCGGCTATATGGTCGCCACCCCTGAGCGTTACATCCTCGCAGTGCGAGCAGATGATTTTCCCGAGCTTCCTTACCCTCTTCATCGCCGTCTCAAGGATGGCCGGCGGCGTGCCGTGCCCGTCGTCCGAGAAGGCAACCGCCTCGGGCATGTCCCCAAAGTCGGCGAGCTCCTCGCCCCGGCTACCCTTTGTTATGGTCCCGTAGGGCAGCACGCGTACAAGCGCCCCTCGGGCGATTTCCGAAAGCTCGGCGTCAAGCCCGGCCTTCCCGTCTGGCGGCGGGCTTAGGTTCGGCATGGCAAGCACAGTGGTAAAGCCCCCGCGGGCGGCGGCCGCCGTCCCGCTTTTTATGGTTTCCTTATACGAAAAGCCCGGCTCTCTCAGATGAACGTGAACATCTGTGAGGCCGGGGAAAACATACAGCCCGTCAAGAGCAAATACCACATCCGGCCGCCGGCCGGCCGGGGATGAGATAATTCCTTCAGAAACGAATACGTCTTCTAAATGAAAGTCGGTCCTGTCAAAAACTCTTGCGTTTTTCAGTAAAATCTTCATCCGTATCCGCCTCATAAATTTATCTGCATAATTGTAGCATAGTATAGTTTGTTTGTCAATAACCGCCGGGAAAAACACCTGTCCCCGCGGAATTTGCTTGCCGGCGGTGAAATATGTCCGAAAACTATTTACAGAAACCGAGCAGGATGGTAAAATGATAATGATGTGATGATGGAAGAGGGAAGACTGATGACCTGCAGGGAAAGGTTTATTGATATTTACCGTTCAAAGATAACCCGGGAGGGCTCCGAGAGGTTGCTCGACTACCTCTTATCCGACGCCAGCGACTTTTTCACCGCCCCGGCAAGCACCCGCTATCACGGGGCGTATGTCGGCGGGCTCTGCGAGCACAGCCTCAATGTCTATGACTGCCTTTGCGACTTTCTGTCGCGGAAGCGCATGCGCGAATACTACGGAATTGCATACCCCGATGAGAGCATTGCCATTGTGGCGCTGCTGCACGACTTGTGCAAGGTGAACTTTTACCGAACCGCACACCGCAATGTAAAGGACGACACCGGCCGCTGGCAGAGCGTGCCCTACTTTACAATAGAGGATTCGCTGCCCTACGGGCACGGCGAAAAATCGGTATACATCATCTCGGGATTCATGCGGCTGACCCGCGACGAGGCCTTTGCAATCAGATATCACATGGGATTTTCTGGTACCGAGGACAAGTCAACCGTCGGGCAGGCGCTTGAGATGTTCCCGTTGGCCTTTGCCCTCTCAGTAGCCGACATGGAGGCCGCATACCTGATGGAGGGTAGAAACCCCAAGTGAAATACATATCAGGAGCCATAACAGGGAGACACATCAAAATTTTATACGGTATTGATTACAGTATTGTAAGCATGAGAAACTCGAAGTTAGAGAAAAGCTATTCAAGGGGAGAAAACATATTGAGACTTACAAATGATATCAGTAACCTGACTGAATACGCGAAACCTTTTGTAAAGTGGGCCGGAGGGAAAAGCCAATTACTCGAAACTTTTGTCAGGTTTTATCCTTCCCAACTCTTTGAAGGTACTATACGACGTTACATCGAGCCATATAATTCTCGTAATAATAAATTGCCGGATATTGAACGTGCCGCGAAAACATACAGGGCGACCTTTCACATTGTAATATTCAAGAGTTTTATAAAGAAATGGAAAAAGTTGCAACAGAGTGTAACAGGGTGCTAAAGAAAAATAAATATTGCGCAATTCTTATCGGGGACACCCGTAAAAGAGGTCATATAATTCCTATTGGTTTTAATATAATGGAAATTTTCTTGCGGACAGGCTTTAAGTTAAAGGAAATAATAATTAAGGAGCAACACAACTGTAGTTCAACAGGATACTGGAGAAATCAGAGCATAAAATACAATTTCTTGTTAATCGCGCATGAATACTTATTTATTTTCAGAAAATGAATTTATACAAGCTCATATCATACCGGAGGTGAAAAGATGCCAGACAAGCCCTACCCGACCCCGCATATAAATGCCGCGCCGGGAGATATTGCAAAAACGGTCCTTATGCCCGGCGACCCGCTGCGCTCAAGGTTCATAGCCGAAAATTTTCTTGAAAATCCCGTTCTCTTCAATAATGTTCGGGGGGTGCAGGGGTACACCGGGACATACCGGGGGGCCCGCGTCTCGGTCATGGCCAGCGGCATGGGAATACCGTCGATGGGGATATATTCTCATGAGCTGTTCAGCATCTTCGGGGTCAAGAACATTATCCGGGTCGGCTCGGCCGGCTCAATGCGCGAGGATGTGAGAATCAGGGACATTGTGCTTGCAATGGGGGCCTGCACAAACTCAAATTTCGCCTCACAATTTGGCCTGCCCGGCAGCTTTGCACCGCTGGCCGACTTCGGGCTGCTCTGCCTTGCGGCCGAACTGGCCGGGCGGACGGGGGTGAGGTACCATGTCGGCAACATCCTGTCCTCGGATATTTTTTACGACGACAACCCCGACTCGCATGTACGCTGGCGCAGGCTCGGGGTGATGGCGGTCGAAATGGAGGCCGCGGGGCTGTATATGACCGCGGCGAAAACAGGGGGGCGGGCGTTGGCTATCTGCACAATATCCGACAGCCTGATAACCCGTGAGGCCACCACCGCCGAGGAGCGGCAGACCTCATTTACCCAGATGATTGAGCTTGCGCTGGATGTGGCGGCGGCGCTTGAGGAAAACAAAAATGAAGAATAAAAGAGTTTTTTTGATTGTCCTTGACAGTCTAGGCGTCGGCGAGGCGCCCGACGCGGCAGAGTTCGGCGACACCGGGGCAAATACACTGAAAAGTCTCTCAGCCTCGCCCGAGTTCAACATACCCAACCTCATGCGTCTCGGAGTCGGGAATATCGCCGGGCTGGATTTTCTCGGCAGGGTAGCGTCTCCCGCGGCCGCGGTCGGCAGACTTGCCGAGAAGTCGCGCGGGAAGGACACGACCATCGGGCACTGGGAGATAGCCGGAATTGTTTCGGACAAGCCGATGCCCACATACCCCGACGGCTTTCCCGAGGGGATAATCGAGCAGTTTGTCAAAAAAACCGGCCGCGGCGTGCTCTGCAACAGGCCCTATTCGGGCACGCAAGCAATTCTGGACTACGGGCGCGAGCATATTTTGACCGGCAGGCTGATTGTATACACCTCGGCCGACAGCGTGTTCCAGATAGCGGCGCACGAGGAGGTTGTTCCGGTCGAGCAGCTATATGAATACTGCCGTGTGGCGCGGGAGATTATGACCGGCGAGCACGCCGTCGGGCGGATAATCGCGCGCCCCTTTGAGGGGGAGTACCCGAACTACACAAGGACCACGCGGCGGCAGGATTTCTCGCTTGCCCCGCCGCGCATGACGATTCTTGACGCGCTGAGGGAGGCGGGGTATGATACAATTGCCGTCGGGAAAATAAAGGACATTTTCGCCGGCCGGGGGATAAGCGAGCATTACCCCAGCCGGAGCAATGCAGACGGGATGCGGATAATCGAGGGGATTAGCGAGCGGCAGGAGTGGCGCGGGCTCTGCTTTGCAAATCTTGTGGACTTTGACTCAAGCTACGGCCACCGTCGCGACATCGACGGATATGCGCGCGCGCTGGCCGAGTTTGACCGGCTTCTCGGCGGCTTTCTGCCGGGGATGCGCGAGGATGACATCCTGATGATTACGGCCGACCACGGCTGCGACCCGGGATTCACCAAAACCACCGACCACACGCGCGAGTATGTGCCGCTCATAGTCTGTGGCAGCAGTATCCGACCGGTGAATCTCGGTACGCGGGGCAGCTTTGCCGATATTGCCGCGACGCTGGCCTGGTGGTTTGGCGTCGGGCTTGAGACACCGGGGGGCAGCTTTGCCAGCGAGGTGGACAGATGAGTGCGGCGCGTCTTGAAATAGAGCGGAAATATCTTGTAGAACGGCCCGACGAGTACATTTTGGCGCAGCATGGCGCAAAGAAATATGAAATCGAGCAGATTTACCTGCCCGATTTGGGAGAGGATACCGAAAGAATCCGGAAAATCTGCTCTGACGGCGCGACCGAATATTATCATACCGTAAAAAAGCCTGTCACCGACCTGACCCGGATCGAGGAGGAGCGCTCGATAAGCGGCGACGAGTACGAGAGGCTGAAAAAGCTTGCCGGTTATCCGCCGATGAAGATTGAAAAAGTCAGGTGGCGCCTGCCTCATGGCGGGGCTTGTATAGAGCTTGACATATACCCGTTCTGGCATAAGGCCGCGATTGCCGAGGTCGAGCTTGCCGGCGAGGATGACGAGGTTAAATTCCCCGACTTCCTCCGCGTTATCCGCGAGGTGACGCTGGAGAAAAAATACTCAAACCGCGCGCTTGCCGAGGCGGTGCGCGACCGGAAAATCAGCGAACCCGGGTATTGATGCAAAGGGCGGTGAGAACATGCAACCAATCGAACTTGTAAGGCTTGCCGAGGAAGCCCGGGACGCGGCCTACGCGCCCTATTCGGGTTTTTATGTGGGGGCGGCGCTGCTTTGTGCGTCGGGCAAGGTTTATACCGGCTGTAACATCGAAAATGCCGCCTTATCGCCGACCAACTGCGCCGAGCGCACCGCCTTTTTCAAGGCTGTAAGCGAGGGAGAGCGCGGGTTTGTCGCCATTGCAATAGCCGGAGGAAGGGATAAAGAAATTAAGGAGCCCTGCCCGCCCTGCGGCGTCTGCCGGCAGGTGATGGCCGAGTTCTGCGACCTGGATTTCTTAATATATGTCAGCCGGGGGCAGGGGCGGTATGACACCTACACCCTCAGCCAGCTTTTGCCCGAGAGCTTCGGGAAAAATAAGCTCAAATAATAAGGGCTGCTTGCGGGGCTTTTTTGAATAAAGCACCTTAAGAACCCCAACACTTCCTGAACTGAATCGCAAAATAAAGCAAAAAATAATGCCGCCGCAAATCTGAGTTGCGGCAGCTTCGATCTTAACAGTCAACAGCTACAATCTTATCAGTCAAACAGCTTAACCGGTTTTTTGGAGAGTATTGCAGTCAGCCCGGTTCCGAGCAGGCCGCAGGCGAAAAACTCGCCGACACCGACGGTCAGCATCATAAAGGGTATTGCCTCCCCGGCCGAATAGGCATATTTGAGCACAAAGGGAATAATCAGCATATTGGCGAGGATAGTCGGTATCGGCGCGAGGTACTTCCACCTTCTCAGCGCCCAGGCGCCGAGTGCGCCAATTAGGGTGGCCAGTGAGCCGAATACTATATCGAGCACGGCTGCCCCGGTCACGAAATTCGCAATAAGACACCCGACCGCAAGCCCGGGGATTGCCGCTGCGGTAAAGACCGGCAAAACGCAGAGCGCCTCGGACAGCCGCAGCTGTATAACCCCCGAGGAAAGCCCCATGGCCGCCGACAAGAGTGTCAGCGCGACATAAAGCGCCGCAATAATGCCCGCGCGGGCTACAAACAGGGTGCTTTTTTTTATTTTCAATATACCGCTCCTTGTTTTTTTGTTAAGGCAACCGGCTGCTGATTCTTCACCGGTTAAAGAAAGGGTGGTTACAAGCCCAATGCCTCCTTGACGTCGGCGTACAGGTAAAACGAGCCGAGGATGACAAGCGGAACACCGGCGGCCTCCGAGTCCTCATATGCCGCCCTTATGCCGGCATCCAGCACATCATACGGGTATGCCTGCACCCCGCGCCGCCTGAATACCTCTGCATACTCGTCGGCAGGCAGCGCCCGCCTGTAATTTGCCGTCACAACAAAGACCTTCCGGGCGATACCCGAGAGCAACCCGGCCATTGTAGCGTAGTCCTTGTCGCGCATCACGCCGGTCAGGATATTCACCCTTTCATATTTTCCCCCGAGAAGAGCCCTTATGCTGCGAGTTGCGGCTTCTATGGCCTCGGGGTTGTGCGAGCCGTCATAGATTATCACCGGGTCTGCCGAGAGCAGCTCAAACCTTGCCGGCCAGACCGTGCTCGCAAGCCCGCGCCGGACTGCCTCCACGGGGATAACAAACCCCCGCCCGCGCAGCACCGGGATGGCTTCAAGCACACCCGCGGCATTTATGGGCTGATACAGCCCGAGCAGGTTTATGTGAAGGTTTTTATATTCGCCAAAGTCAAAATCCGCGCCGGTAAGCGTACAGCGGACATTGTCAAGCTTTGAGTAGTCGGCTGTATGATATGGCGAGCCAAGCTCGGCAGCCTGTGCGGCAATAACCCTTGCTGCCGCCTTATTCTTCCCTCCCCAGAAAACCGGGTAGCCGGGCTTGATTATTCCGGCCTTCTCATGCGCGATTTTCTCAATTGTGTCCCCGATGTAGGACATGTGGTCAAGTGAAACTCCGGTGATAACCGAGAGCACCGGGCTGGTTATGACATTAGTCGCGTCGAGCCGCCCGCCCATGCCGACCTCAAGCACCACCACGTCGCAGCCACACCGCCGGAAGTATTCAAAGGCGGCGGCCGTCTTGAACTCAAACTCGGTCAGCCTGTCCTCAAGCCGGTCAGAAAGCTGCCGGACAAAGGTGGCAATATCGGCCAGCTCGTCGTCGGATATTTCGCTGCCCTTCACGCTCATACGCTCGTTAAGGCGCATTATGTGCGGGGAGATATACAAGCCGGTCTTGTAGCCTGCGGCGCGCAGAATTGATTCGGTCATGGCGCAAAAGGAGCCCTTGCCGTTTGTCCCGGCGACATGAATAAAGTTCATGCCCTCCTGCGGGTTGCCCATAAGCCCGAGAATCCGGCTGATTCTCTCAAGCCCCGGCCGGCTGCTGATGCCGAGCGATTCAATATATTCTAAGGTTTGGGTATAATTCATCTGTCAATAATACCTTCCAGCGCGGACATAATGCTTTTGCGGCTAAACAAGTATCTGAGCACAAAAAATTCGACAGTGCCCGCCACCGCCGAGATGCCCAGACCTATGAAAGCTCCCCACCAGGGCATGCCGTACCAGAGCATTTTGGCAACCGACTTGATTGCCACCTGCCCCAAAAGGTGTGCCGAGGCAACCGACAGAGCGGTCTGCAGCGCTCCGGGGCGCCTTACTATCCAGCGCGGGACAGCCCCGGCGCAGAAGCCGACACAGGCCGCCCCAACCGAGATTAAGGGGTTGATTGCCGGGTTTGTCGAGAGCAGGCAGCTTGCCGTGTCGGCGACCACCGCGACCGCCGTCCCGACAAGAGGTCCGAACAGAATTCCGGCAAAAATCACAGGCAGGTTCTCAAATGTCACCCGGTAATAGACATTGAAAGTTAAAAAGTTTTTGCAAACAATGCCGATTACCACGCTGACCGCCGCCAGCATCGCCGACAGCGTGAGAACCCGCAGGCTGCCGTAAAGTCCGATTTTCTTTTTTTGTTTGTCCATTAAAAAACCCCCCCTTCCACACCCATACGGCATGAAAGAAGGCATCATGACCTGCATGTCCTGTCTTCCTTAATTGCCTTATGAAGCGGGATGCAAGACCCTGACCGCAGGCAGTTGCGGCACCGGTAGCCACCGTCCGCACCTAGCCTTTCGTTCGGGTGACAACTCCCCGTTCACCCGACACTTAACGCCAGAGCCTTTACTCTTCAGAATATAAATTCAGCATATAGCTGTATGCATATTATACATCGCACACCCGGCCGTGTCAAGACGCGTCGGATGTTTTTGTGCTTGCCGCAGCCGGCGAAAATTCAGTCCCCGGCTCGGTAGGTTACCGGCTCAGGAGAGAATTAACCTTTTTACCGTTGTCAACAATGAAAACAGCAAAACTTCCCGCACCCCGGCGCTCATTCGGCGCGCAGGGCGTTGAGTTTTTTGAGCCGCCTGAGCGACTCGGCCAGAAACTCCCGGTAGGACATTTCGGAATAAGCCGAAAGTTTCTCGCAGCCCTCTTTTCCCCGGTTTACCTCCTGAGTGAGTATGCCGTCCCAGCCTGTTTTATTAAGCCTGAGGGCAACTCCCTCCCAGTCAACCTTCCCGTCAAAGGGCAAAAAGTGTGAGTCGTCGTGCCAGGTTATCACCCTGGGGGTGCTGATGCCGTTGTTGTCATTTATATGCAGGCATATAAGCCTGTCGCCATAAAGCTCCATCATGTCAATCTCAGGTGTGTAGCAGAGGTTGTGGCCGGTGTCCCAGCAGAAGCCGATGTTATCCATCCTGCCCAGGCGCTCAAACAAACAGGCCAGATGCTCGGGTATCTCAAGGTTTTCAAGCGCAATCTTGACGCCGATTTTTGCGGCGTGCTCGGCCAGCTCCAGAAAACGGCGGTATCCCGTCTCGCCCGGCGGGGGCGCGGTTGAGGCCACCGTCACATGTGCCACCATAATTCCAACCCCGGCTGCGGCCGTGTCGTCAGCGCATTCAATCAGCATATCGCGCCAGTCGTCGCCCTCAAGGCCATCGACCCACATGCTGTTCATGCGCCCGAAGGGGGCGTGAACCGTCTCGTAGAACAGCCCGACCTGCGCCGCGGCCTCGGCATACCTTATGACCGCTGACCTGTCCTTTTTGCTCCAGCCGGTAAAGAAGGCGTCAAAGCCGGTTTCCCTGATTATTTTCAGCTGCTCCACCCCGTCAATTCCAAAGCCGCCTAAAATATTGGTTCCGTATCTTGCTGTTTTATTCATAGCCATAATTATTGCGGGCTCCGGTCGGTCTCGCCCGGGCAAGCCTCGCTCGGGGCCTCCTCCCGTTCCCCACGATCCTCTTCTTTTTTTGCTCTGCGTTTGGTCAAAAGGTATAGATACCAAAGAATCACAAGCACCTGAAACACCCCCGCGGCGGCATATATCAGGGCCATGTTCTGAACATTCGGTACCAGCGCGGTGATGTGAATGCATATTGTAACCCCCCAGACCAGCGCGCTGACCGATATGCCCTGAGCCCAAAGTCCCCACCACAAATGGGTAAAGACCACCGCCACAATGGCCGATACCGGCACCGCATAGACAAAGGTCATCCAGAGCCATTCAGACTCGGGCAGACAAACCTTAAGCAGGAAAAACAAAAGCGTCGCCACAAACCAGACTAGCCCGCAGGACAGTGCGGCAATGAGAAAGTGATACTTGCCGCCCTCCTTTCCGGCCTGCAACTGCTCGACCTTGGTTTCACTTATCAGGTCGTTTACCGTGACGCCGAAGAGCTCGGAAATACGGACAAGCACATAAATGTCGGGCAGCCCCTCCTGGCGCTCCCATTTTGAGACCGACTTGTCGGAATAGCTGAGCTTTGCGGCAAGCTCGGCCTGGGTCATATCATGGCGTTTCCTAAGTGCAATAATATTCCGTGAAATATTAAGTCTAAGCTCGTTTTCGGTCATGCCGCAGTCTCCCTTCCCGATTATTATTGACTCTACCCCCGGTAGAGTCGTATTTTTTCAACTCTACCGGCCTGTGCGGCAGAGTAGCGCGCCGGCACAGTCAGTAGCGTGCGTTTTTTGCTGGCAGGGTGTATAATAAAAACAGAACAAGGCTATATTCATTTAATGATAAGGATAAAATGCCGGTTTTTGCCGGCAGGAAAGGCCCAAAGATGCCCCGCATTCGCAGCATTTCAATATTCGGAGATTCAATCCTTCGCGGCGTCGTGCTCAACACCGAAACCCGCCGCTATTCTGTGAGTGACTGTATCGGCATTGATAGCATTGCCGACATGTACTCAATTGAGATCACCAACCATTCGCGCTTCGGCTGCACCATTGAGCGCAGTTACGAGTATATCAGAAAACACCTTGCAAGAGGCGGCCGCGCCGACACTGTTTTGCTTGAGCTGGGCGGCAACGACTGTGACTTCAACTGGGCCGAGGTGGCGGCGCGGCCTGATGCCGAACATTTTCCGAGAACCCCCATCGAGCGGTTTGTCAGCGTCTACAGAGCGATAATCGACACCCTGCGAAAACAGGGCATCATACCGGTGTTGTCGAATCTCCCGCCGCTCTGTCCCGAGCGCTATCTTGACTGGGTCTGCCGTGACGGCCTTGACCGGGAGAGGATACTCGGCTGGCTGGGGAGTATCACGGCGATATACCGGTTTCAGGAGAACTACTCGCGAACTGTTGACTGCATAGCCGAGGAGGCCGGCTGCAAATGCATTGACCTGCGCGGAGCCTTCCTTCGCCATCGCCGGGTTGAGCAGTTTTTCTGCGAGGACGGCATTCACCCCAATTATGCAGGCCAGGGTCTCATACGGGGCGCCCTGATAGATACATTAAACAACTATAAAGGAGTGATTTACGCATGATAACCTTAAGGCTTGAGTTCAAGAAACCGGGTATACCCGAGAAAGTTCTTGGTGACAAGGTCAACGCCCCCCGCGCTCGCAAAAGCAGAGGCTTCTTCGGTTTCGCTGACCGCCACTATGTACCCTATACCGGCATTATGAGCCGCAAGTATGCCCGAATGTGCATCCTCGAAAACAAGGCAGGTGGCAGGCTCGGCACTTAAGGCTGCGGCGGCTCTCAGGTAAATATCCGGCGAGGGCTTGCCCGGAAAGCTGCCGTCATCGTATATAACCCTACCAAAATCAAACCAGCGCGAGAGCTCAAAATACTCAAAGTAAAATTTCAGGTTTGAAATCTCGGAGCCGGTGGCTATAGTGATGGGTATTTCCTTTTCTTTTAAGTAATCAAGGAATTCATACAGCCCGTCGACAAACTTAAATCGCTCTTTATTCTCAAGGCAGAGGCGGCGGTAGGCCGCCTCTTTTTCTTGTGTCAGCTCCTCAATTTCCCGGTCAGAAAGGTGTTCTCCGATATAATTTTTGAGAATCGAAGCGTTATCCCGGCCGAGGATTTTGGCGTTAATCTCCTCGTATGACACCCGGCGGCCGGTATAGCGGGGGATGAACTCGTACCACACCCTGCGGTGAAATTCTGAGTCGAATATCATGGTCCCGTTGAAATCAAAAATTACGGCCTTTATGTTTCCCATTACATCTCCTACTGTGGCTCTACTCCGAACTCTATCCGGAGTAGAGTGCTTTTTTCAATCATAACATGCACGACAATAAAAGTCAATACCGAGCTTATTTTACAGCAAAGTTCCTTCGACCTATCAAATTGCCCGTATTGATTTCCGGCGGCCTTTGTGCTAGAATGTACCCAAGTATTTTCCGGAGGTTTTTTATGCTACACAAAACTTTTGAGCTGTCAGAGAAATTTCCCGGCGCCACACTTACCACATATGTAAGCGACGACCCGCCCGAGCTGAAAATGTCTCCCCGGCGCGCGGTAGTCGTCTGCCCGGGCGGCGGATATCGCTTTCTCTCGGAGCGCGAGGCCGAGCCAGTGGTAAAAATGTTACTTGCCGCAGGACTGAATGTTTTCCTGCTCCGCTACACTGTCGGCCCGGGTGCTGCGAACTATGCCCCGCTTATTGAAGCTTCGCTTGCCATAAAGCATATACGCAAGCACGCCGGGGAGTACAATATCGACCCCGAATATGTCTTTATCTGCGGCTTTTCGGCTGGCGGGCATCTTGCCGCCTCAACCGGAACGCTCTGGAATCTCCCCGAAGTGCGGGTAGAACTCGGCGACGCGCCGAAAGGTATAAACCGTCCGACGGGTATGATTCTCTGCTACCCGGTAATAATGTATACTCACAAGGGTTCATTCCACAATCTCTGCGGAACAACCGAGCCTACTGAGGAGCAGATAAACCGCTTCTCGCTCGAGCGGCATGTCGGCCCCCAAACCCCTCCCGCCTTTATCTGGCACACCTTTGACGACAAAACGGTTGATGTGAGAAACTCGCTTGTCTTTGCCGAGAGGCTTCGCGAGAATAATATCCCCTTCGAGCTGCACATTTTCCCCGAGGGGGTGCACGGCCTGGCGCTGGCCAACGAGGAGACCTGGGCGCAGAAGCCGCAAAATCTGGCACCGCGTGTCGAGTGCTGGATTGACCTGGCTGTAAGCTGGGTTAAGAATTTTAAATAGAACAGCAGCCGCCGCAAATTGGGTTGATTTGCGGCAGCTCTGCCTTTTTGTCGATTTGCTGTTTATACCGGTAGAATGCGGGGGTGTGTATTCAGGACAACCTGCACTCGCACGTCGTACCTTTGCGTATTGCGCCGTGGGGCGCGGAAATCCGGTTATTAAACCAAGCAATGCAGCGGGTTTGTTTTTGCGGGCTGACAATAATATCGCTTGCCTAACATGCTAATCTATGGTATAATTGGAGCGAAAAACGCCAAAACAACGGCTGTGATGCAGAGGGCCGGAGGATATTTTGGATAAGAAAAAAATCAGGGACAATTTTTTTGAGTTTGTGCGGTATGCTATTGTCGGGGGAATAGCCGCACTTGTCGATATGGCGACAAACTATGCCATGCTTTTTTATATCCTCGGCGCTACAAAAGACGACAGGTGGCAGGTGACCCTCTCGGTCGCGGCCGGCTTTGTCGTGGGGATTGTGGTAAACTTTGTTTTGGCGAATACCTTTGTCTTCAGGTCGTCCGAGCAGCGTAAAAGAGGCATGACGGCCGGCGCTTTTGTGATATATGCGGTTGTCGGCGTGGTCGGCCTGGGCTTGTCCGTGGTGCTGACGCTTGCCGGTACGTATTTTATCGGCGAGGAGGGAGTATGGTACGTCCTTTTGACCTGTGCGGTGAAGGGGATTGTGCTTATCTGGAACTATCTCGGCCGGAAGATTTTTGTTTACAGGGGGAAGTAGGGAACAATAGCAGAGATGGAAAACAATAAAGGAAAAACCGCAATAATAATCGGCGCCGGACCCGCAGGGCTCAGCGCGGCTTACTGCCTTTTGACCGAAACCGGCATGAAGCCGATAGTCCTTGAACAGGAGAGGTTTGTCGGCGGTATTTCGCGCACCGCCGAGCACAACGGCAACCGTATTGACATCGGAGGGCACCGCTTTTTCACAAAAAGCAGCGAGGTTAATGCGCTCTGGGAGCGCCTCATGCCGCTGCAGGGCAAACCGTCGCTTGACGACGTTATTTTTGGCACAACCGATAAAGAACTCTCATCGGACGGACCCGACCCCGAAGCCGAGGAGCGGGTGATGCTGCTGCGCCGGCGGGTGTCACGGATTTATTATCTGAAAAAGTTTTTTGACTATCCGATTACACTCAGCGCCCAGACTTTCCGCAACATGGGGCTGGGGCGTACCGTCGCCGCCGGGTTCGGGTATTTGTGGTCGGTGATTTTTAAGAAAAAAGAGGACTCGCTCGCAAATTTTTATATCAACCGCTTCGGCCGACCGCTCTATGAGATGTTTTTTGAAGACTACACCGAGAAGGTCTGGGGCAGAAACCCCCGTGATATTGCCGCCGACTGGGGCGCGCAGCGCGTCAAGGGACTCTCGCTTATGAAGGCGGTATGGACGGTGATAACAAAGCCCTTCCGCCGCGGCGGGACAAAAGTCGAGACCTCGCTAATCGAGCAGTTTAAATACCCCAAAAGAGGCCCGGGACAGCTCTATGAGGTCATGGCCTGTGAGATTGAGCGGCTGGGAGGGAAGATAATCAAGGGCGCTAAGGTCACGAAAATTATAACCGAGGGCAACCGTGTCACAAAGGTGGTTACAGAGCAGAACGGCAGTGAGCTTGAATTTCCGGGCGACGTGTTTTTCTCATCCATGCCGGTAAAGGACCTTATTGCCGGGATGGAGGGCGTGCCCGAGGATGTCAAAAGGGTTGCGCTCGAGCTGCCCTACCGCGATTTTATGACCGTGGGACTGCTTGTAAAAAAGCTGAAAATCGAGAACAAGACTAAACTCAGAACGCTGGGCAACATAGTTCCCGACTGCTGGATTTACATTCAGGAGCGCGAGGTGAAGCTCGGCCGCCTGCAGATTTTCAACAACTGGTCGCCCTATATGCTGAGAGACCCGCAGAATACCGTCTGGATAGGGCTTGAGTACTTTTGCAACGAGGGCGACGAGTACTGGAATATGGAAGACGGCAAATTCATTGAATTTGCAATACGGGAATTGGCAACAATAGGGATAATAGACCCGGCTGATGTGCTCGACTCGGTCCGCATCAGAGTGAAAAAGGCCTACCCCGCCTATTTCGGCAGCTACCGCGAATTTGGCAGGGTGCGCGAGTACCTCTCGGGTATAGATAACCTCTGGTGCATCGGTCGGAACGGTCAGCACAAATACAACAACATGGACCACTCAATGCTCACGGCCTTGACCGCCGTACGCTGCGTCAAGGCCGGTATCACCGACAAGAGTGCGGTCTGGGAAGTGAACACCGAGAAGGAATATCACGAGGTGAAAACCGAAAATGACAAATGAAAACACCCAAAGGGGCGACGAGGACAGGTTTTCGGGCGAAAAAACGCCGATGCCAAGGGGCATACTTGACCTTATCCTGCCGCTGCTGATACTTGCGCTTGGCGTGGGGCTTGTGCTTTACTACATCATCTGGCCGGCAGCCGGATATATGACCTCGGACTGCACCGATTCGCTGCGCTGGGCTGAAGCGACCTATAAGTCGGGGCAGCTTGTCAGCGACAATTTTTACTACGCGGCGATTTTGCCGTTTGGCGGCAACCTGCTCTTTTTGCCCTTTGTCGCGCTTTTCGGGTATTCGATGGCGGCGCAGATCTCGGGTCTTGCTGTCTTTGCGCTGCTCTTTGCCGCCGCCCTTTATTATCTGGCCACGGGTGTTGGCCTGAACCGCTACTGCTCGGCGGGGCTGGTTGCGGTATTCATGCTTATCATGTCCTCGAGCGCAAAGCTGCGCGAGATTATGTGGGAGCATGTATTTTACTATAATCTCGGGCTTCTGTTCTTTTGCTTCGGTTTTGGTCTGGCCTGCCGGATTCTCAGGGAAGGGGGATTCGTGTATGAAACCGGCAAAAGGCGTGCTTCGGACTGGGCGAGGCTGGCCGTCTTTGTCGTGTTTGTAGTGCTGGCCGCGACAGACGGACTGCAGACCCTGATATGCCTGACCCTGCCGCTTGTCTGCGGCATCTTTGCCGAGCGGCTTTTTGACGCGGGGGAGAGAATTGCCTCAAAGAAAAACTTAATGACGCTCGTGGTGCTTGCCTCGGTTATAGTAGCGTCCACAATAGGGCTGGCGCTGCTCGGCGTTATATCGCGCGGGGTGAGCGCCGGGTATGCCGACGCCTATTCGACCTACAGCGCGATGTCAAGCTGGGTGGACAACTTCCTCAGCTTCCCGATAAACTGGTTCTCGCTGCTCGGTGTGTCGGTTTCTGCCGGCGACCCGCTGGTCAGCCTTGAATCGATTTACAATATGGTCGGGATTTTCGGCGGGCTTATACTGCTGGCCGCGCCGGTGGTGCTGCTCTGCAGGTACAACAAAATCACAAACCCGGCGGTAAAAATCCTGCTTGTCGGGCATTTTGCGGTTTCGGCTTTTATCCTGTTTGCGGTGACCTTCGGAAAGCTCGGCGGGGCAGACTGGAGGCTGACCCCGATGCTCGGCACTTCTGTGATACTTAGTTTCGTGACAGCGGTTGAGCTGATAAAACAAAAAAAGGTAGCGGCAAGGGCGGGAGCGTTGCTTCTGGCTGCCCTGATTGTCATGGCCGCAGTCCCGGCGATAAAAATTGCCGGGATGTCGTCGGACTACGGGCGCGAAAACTCCTGGCATGTCGCCGCCGGGGAGCTTGAGGCGCGCGGGCTTGAGTACGGGTATGCAAACTTCTGGTGGGCCGAGCTTATCACCATGCTCTCGGGAGGGGAGGTGCAGGTTGCAAATATCGCCGCCGGGCAGCCGAAGCCGCTGCCCTACAAGTATCAGGTCCCGAAGGACAGCTTTGACGATAAGGACACCGACAGATATTTCCTGCTTCTGACCGAGTCCGAGAATGCCGCCATGAGCGCCTGGCTGAGTGCACAGTGCTATGCAGGGAAAATAGTTGAGGAATTCACGATTGAGTCGGAGCCTTATAATCTGAGGGGATATGTCGGCAGACAGCTTTATGTATATGTATTTTCGGAAAATATCTTTTAGGTTACGCCGCGCTATTATAATCCGTAAAAACTGCCCCGTAATTTGGGGTGCGTCTTAGGAATTTATTATTCCGGAAAAAATCGGCATAGTTGGCTATGCCGATTTTTCTTGGGCTCTTGGTCATTTACGGGGTTATTGTACAGCTTTTCCTCGGTGGTCCACGGATTGAAACTATTCTGGCTCAGCTTGAAAAGTGTCGGTCAAAAAATACTTGTTAATGAGTCCTTTTGACGGACGCCTTTCGGGGCTTTTAAGTTTTGAAAATGCTCACCTGAAGTATATCCCTCGTCATTTGCCTTGCTAAAAACTTTCAATTCTATGTTCATTTCTTTGTGCGCACAAAGAAATGAACCAAAGAAACACGCTCAGGGGGAAACCTGATGGCAGCAAAGCGCGGGCCGCACGGCCCGCGCTGCTTTATTGGCGAATAGATTTTGAAGTTTTTGGGGATTCTTAAACCCCTTTTTTCAAAAAGGGGTTTAAGCGGGGGTTTTGGGGCAGCGCCCCCGGAGCAAAAGCGGGGCGTGGGGCAGCGCCCCACATATCAGAAGAATTTCGACCTTGCCTGTTCCTTTACCTCGCGGCTGGCTGTGAAGGGGATCCTTGTCGTATATCCGGCCCGTGCGGCAACAATCATTTTTGTCGGCCAGGCGAAGATATCCTGATTCCATCTGAGCACGGTATCGTTGTAGACCTCTCTTGCCGCGGTAATTTCTCTTTGCAGGTAGCTGTTCTGCTGCAGGGCGTCGGCAAGCGCGCGGTGGGCCTTCAGGTCCGGGTATGCCTCAAAAGCCACTCTGATGCTCCCCATTGCAGAGTCGAGCGCGCCGGCCAACTCGTTCCGGTTCTCCTCGTTAGGGCCTGCTCCGCCGCGCAACCCGGCGACGGTTTTCATCACGTCCTTGTCAAGCTCGACTGCTTTCTCGACAATGCCCACGACATTCTGCAGTACCTGCACTCTTTGTTCAAGGTAGTTGTCAATTTGAGAGGCGTTGTGCTGGATTTTCTGCTGCAGGGCGCGCAGGTAATTTCTCGCACTGATTTTCATGAACAGAAATATAAGCCCCGGCAGAATAAAGGGAAACCACAGAAAAAACTCAAATATCACCGAGCCGACCCCGATTTTAACCGGGATCTGCTTTTCGATGACATTCACGTCTCGTCCCTCTTGGTTGACCGGACCGGTCATCTCATCAAGTTCGTTTGCCATATAAAAGTCCCCCTTGCCGCATTTGGCGGCGCAATAGAATATTGGTTATGCCGGCACAGCCGGGCAAATAGTTGTGCTCGCCTGCCCTACTTTTTGAGTATGTATGCCAGGGACATGCCGACCCTGAAAATATCTTTCTCGTCAATCTGTTGTTGCGTTCTCAGGCGCTCGACGACCTCTTTGAATTTACTGTAATATGTTGTCCTGTCCGACTCGTCAGAGATGATATTCACCACAAGGTCGGTATCCTGAGTTACCGGTATGTATTCGGTCCATTCTACCGGGATTCTGTGAAATCGTCCGTCACCGCCAAATTTTTGAACATAGTCTATTCTCTGCTCGGTGCAGTATCCATAGGCGGTCACCCTTATCGTGTCGCAATTGTCGCCGCTGGCAAGCACCGTGGTTTTTAAAATGCTCGGTGTTGTCGACCTGGGATTGAGTGGCGCCCTGTGAAAAATGCTGTTTGCGATGTACTCGTCCTCATAGAAGCTGGCGTAGCTGTCGTACAAATCCCGGTATATATATTCCCGCGGCTTTTGCTGTTGGTAAAGCGGTATTGCCAGAATCGGGGCGAGGGCAAAGTAAACATGCCTGAAGTATTCGTTGTTGTAGGAGATGAATTTGCTTTTAACCGCATCTATGTCATAGCCCTGAAAATATTCGGACGTGACACTGAGCTTTATGTCCTCTAAATGTTTTGGATACAGGTAGTTTATCATTTTACGCTTGACAAAGCCAAAATCGTCTCCAAAGCCGGCCTCTTTTTCCTTCATCAGCTCGAGCAGTTGTTTTTGTGCCAGCGGGGTAAAGAGGAGTCGGAACTGCACTTCGTTGTTCCGGTCGACGGCGCCGAACAGCACCTCAAACTCGGAATTGCCGAGTACCGTAAAACTGTCGCCCCGGGCAGTGTTCCTTTCAGCCCGCTTATTGAGCTTTTTAATTTTCTTGCTTACCTGTTTGTCAATTTCTTTTTGGGCCATGTGTTCGGCGTCTGAGTCCTGCCTTGAAAAAACCAGGTCGGGCGCCGCTTCGTTGCCGTATACCAGATAAGCTTGTTTTTTATAATACGGGCAGGGTTTCTCGACACTGGCTGTGAGTGTCTGGGAATGGTGCCGTACGGAGGTTTTTCCGCCCGTGCTATGGGTCGTGATCCAGTGGATTGTTCTTGAGCCGGTGTAGGTTTTCGTGCCGAGCTCATGGGTTCGGTCACAGCAGATGAAAAACGGGTTTCCGTTTATGTCTCCTGACTGAACATAAATGGTCGAGCGGTTGTTGTCTCTCGATGCCTCGAAGCCGAATTTGCCGACAAGGTAATCCAAGCGTTTTGTGTCAAAAATCTTATCAAGATTTATATTCGGCAGGGTTTTGGAGAAAAGCAGGGGGCAGACTTTAGGAGTAAAAAGCTCGTTTAGCGGCCGCAGTTGCTCCCTGGCTTCTGCTTTCAGTCCCCGCACCACCGATTCGAGATCGTACTTTACTGTCTTGAGTTTTCTGGTCCTTTGGCTGAACTTTACCATAAGGTAAACACACATCGCAATCGACGCGGCTCCCAGGCCTATGATAAGCAGCGGCACAAGCCCCATCCCGACCTCGGCCATGGCCATAACCTGAACGAGTATAAGAATGGCCGATACGATTATAATACCGACAAGCAGTTTTTTCCGGGTATTGCCTTTATTTATCCGGTCGGCCAGTTCCCTGATGTGGCTTTCGGTCTCTTTTATTTTTTTGTTAGTTTTCTGGTTCTGCCGGACGCTTATTCCGGATTTTCTGACAAGATGGTCAAAATACCCGGCTGTGTTTTTCTCATGCAGACCTCTGTATTTGTTTTTATACGAGTCAACAAGGTCGAATATTACCTCGTTTTCTAGCCCCGCACCTTTCGCGCTATCGTTCATATCAGTCACTGCCCCGCTTTCAAAACGCAAGTACAATAATATCACATCTCGAATATAATGTCAATGACTACAAAAAAAATCCGGCAGGACTGCCGGATTTTTTATCTGGTCGGGTTCACGTGTACCATGCAGTGCTTAATTTCGGGGAAGGCCGACTCGATGTTTTTGTGCACACGCTCGGCGATGTCGTGTGACCGACTCAGTGGGAGCCCCCCGTCGGCCCTGATTTCGACTTCGACATACATGCGCGAGCCGAAAACCCGGGTTGCAAGGCGGTCTATGCCGAGCACTCCTTCGGTGCCCTGTACGATATAGCGCAGCCTCTGCTCGGTTTCACTGTCGGTGGCTTTGTCAATCATGCGTCCGGCGGCGTCACGGAAAATGTCGACCGCCACCTTGAGTATGAACAGGCAGATTATGATAGACGCTACCGGGTCGAATACCGGATATCCGAGTCTCGCCGCGCCGATGCCGAGCAGGGCGCCAACCGATGAGAGGGCGTCCGAGCGGTGATGCCAGGCGTCGGCGTGCAGTGCAGTCATGCGGGTTTTTTTGGCGGCCGCCCGGGTGTACCAGAACATCCACTCCTTGACGGCTATCGACAGCACCGCCGCAAGCAACGCCAACACCCCGGGCGCTCCCTTATCCCGATAGCTCCCGTCAATAATCGAGTTCAATCCGCTGTACCCGATGCCCGCGCCGGCGGCAAACAGCATGGCGGCAAGGACTATAGCGGCTATGCACTCAAGGCGCTCGTGGCCGAAGGGGTGCTCGAGGTCGGCATCTTTTGCCGAGAGCCTCACACCTATTATCACCACAAAGGTGCTGAGTACGTCTGAGGCGGAATGCAGTGCGTCGGATACCATCGCGGCCGACCCGGCAAATATTCCTGCTATAAACTTTAGCAGCGACAGCACGATGTTGATTACAAGCGTAATTACCGATACGCGCATTGCGGTTTTTGTGTCATCGCTTTTTGTGTGTTTCATACCTTTTCTCCTTTTTTGCGTGCATACTTGCCGGGCTGAGATAAAAAAGGAAAACGGCTGTTATGCTGTTAACAGTCGTTTCACCGAGAATTCGATTTTTCATCTTATACCCGTGAAACATCCTACTGTCCCACAGGTATGGTTCCTGCTACCGCTGGGCGGCCCGGCTTCACGCGCGGCATGGCGCGCAGCCTGTTCAGATTTGCTGTTTATTCTGCAGATAATGCCATCATCGCAGGTTCGGAAAGGCGCGGCTTTTTACCTGCTGTCATTATTATATGTTGACACAGCTGCAAAAGGTTACTGTGACAATGAAAGACAGCCGTGTGCCGTCTTGCAATCCGGGAATTTCGGTTATTGGGCGACCGGATTCATACCAGCTTTGCCTTTATTTTGTCTACCGCCTCGGGTGCAAGCCCGGTCATGCTTAGGTATTGCCCGACGTCGCCGTACTTTTTCTGGAACATGTCAAGGAATATCTCCATAGCCTCGGCAATCGGTACCAGCCGGTGACCTCTGAGCTCCCCGGCGCTCCTGCCCGGCCATAAGTTTGCCAGCGATTTGTGATAGTCGCTTACAATTTCGCCGTCTTCGGCCCCGGCTATCATGAGCAGCAGCGCCGAGACCGTGCCGGCCCGGTCCTTCCCGGAATAGCAGTTTATTATCGTGCCGCCCTCCGACTCGGCCAAAACCTCAAATATCGCCCTGACATTGCCGGTCAGCGCCAGCAGCATGTGATAGTATATCGCGGTTTCCCAGGGGCCGTAAAAGGAGGCGCGGAGCCAATTGTCAAACTTTAAATTATAATAAGTAAAGCCCGGCTCCCCGCAAAGCGCGTGCTTGAAGATAATCGTCTCCTCGGGTGTGCGGAGGTCGACGACGGTGGTATAGCCGGCCGCCCGCAGCGCCTCAACTTCGCCGCGTGTCAATGTCTTGGGCAGGTCCGAGCGGGCAAAGGCTCCGAATTTTGTGATGCCTCCTGTCTTTGTCCGGTAACCGCCGAGGTCGCGGAAGTTGGCAATGCTTGTAAAATTGTAGTTCATATCGGCTCCAGTAGATTATTATTCATATGATATCACAAAAATACGGCTTTGTCGATATGTGAAATTAACATTGTTTGTTGCAAATGCAACTCCGGTGAGGTATAATTTTTATGAGAACTACCGGAGGTGACTTCATGGACAAAAATGCCCTTACAAAATGCATACTTTTCCGGGGGTTTGACGAGCGGCAGCTTGCCTTGGCGCTTGATTTTTTTGAGGCCGAGTTCAGGTTCTTTCCGCGCGGCAGCTTTCTGAACCGGATATCGGCGCCGCTGACCAGGTTCGGGCTGGTGCTCTCGGGCACGGTCCGGGTATACCGCGACGACGTAAACGGCCACCATATGATACTTGCCAATGTCGGCGCCGGCGAGACCTTCGGCGAGTCGCTCTGCTGGCTGGGGCAGGACGCCGATGTCTATATCTGCGCCGTGACCGACGTGGAGCTGTACTGGCTCAAGGCAAACAACCTCAAAAACCCGGCGAAGAGCTCCGAGCCTTATGCCGCGCTGCTGCGCGAGAGGTTTATATCAATGCTGGCACACCGGGCGCTCGATATGAACGACCGCATTCAGATACTGTCACAAACAACAATACGCGCAAAGCTCATGGCGTTTTTCTCACAGTATGTGACGCGCGGCGGCTCGAATTGTTTTGAAGTCCCCTTTGATCGGAGCAACATGGCGCACTACCTCGGCACCGACCGCTCGGCTCTCTCACGCGAGCTTGGCCGCATGCGCGACGAGGGGCTTATCGAGTTTTCGGGCAGCCGGTTTTGCCTGAGGGGGCTGTTTGAATCGACGTAAAAGGCTGTGGCCGGAGCTGAAATATCCGGGGTTGTGGTTTTCTTGGTTTACCTTGCAACCGGGGTGAACACGTCGCGCAGCGGTCGGGTTTTGTAGGCCCCGCGCGTGAAGTCGGGCACGGCATGCGGCAGGCCGCCCCCGGCAATTGAGCGCGCTGAGAGGCAGGTTACGCACATCCAGGCCGCCATATCATAGACGTCAACAGGCATCTCGCCTCCCTCGCGCAGCGCCCTGAAAAAGGCGCGGAATTCAATCCCGTCCATGCCGCCATGCCCGGCTTTCAGCCCCTCGGCACTTATCAGCCGCCACTCGTCGGGCAGATATTTTTCCTCGTATTCCCTGGCGTTGTTCTGATAGGTGAGGTAGCCCTTCATGGTGTCGAAGTATTCCTTCATGCCGTCGAGAAAGACCATGTTGTTGCCCATTTCATACATGCCCCGCGTGCCGCGGACCGTGAACTCGCGGTTGTATGTGCGGGGCAGGGTAGTGTCAAGGCGCAGCGAGATTGTCTCGCCGCCCTCGCAGGTGATGATGGTATTCACGATGTCGCCCTGCCTGTACTCCTCGCCAATCCGGTTCGGGTTAATTCTATCCTTGTGGAACTCAACGTATTCTTTCAGCCCCCACGAACCGCTTGCAACCGAAACCAATGATACCATGCGGTTGCCCCGGTTAATGCCGAGCAACTTGGCGATGGGGCCAAGATCGTGCGTCGGGTAATTGTCGCAGTTGTATTTTTTGTAGAACCCAAGCCTGTAGTGCCGGTTTTCCTCACCAGTGAGTATCTCCTCGCGCAAATCGTGGGCATAGGCGCCCGAGCAGTGGACAACTTTTCCGAATACGCCGGCCCGCGCCATTGAGGTTACCAGCATCTCGGCCTTGCCGAAGCAGCAGTTTTCCATAAGCATAACAGGGGTGTGCGTCCTCTCGTATGTGTCGACAAGCGCCCAGCACTCCTTCAGCGAAAATGCGCCCCCCACCTCAACAGCGGCGGGTATCCCGGCTTCCATGCAAAAGAGCAACAGCTCAACATGCGTGTCCCAGCCGGTAGCAATCAGTGCGGCATCCGGCCGCAGAGTCTCAAGCAGATGGCGGTAGTCAAGGCTGGTTACGGGGCTTCTGCCGGTTTTCTCCTTGACATAAGACGCCGCCCTCTCGCACCTGTCGTTATATAGGTCGCAGAGCCCGACAATCTCAACTTTGTCAATAGGCATTATTGCGTTTTTCATAAGGCTGAAGCCGCGGGATCCGAGTCCGATTATAGCCAGTCTTAATTCCTGCATATGTCCTCCTGCCGCGCTTTGTGGTTGATTTTTATTATTATAGCATAAAAAAAACCGGGGTTCAACCCGGTGTCGGATTTTTGTTTGTCCGTGACGATATTATTTCTGTTGTGGGGTGCGCGACAACCCGGCGCGCCGCTTATCTTTATACCCAGAATGTAGGGGCAGATAGTATCTGCCCGCGCTGCTTTGCAATTTTTTTGAGGATTTCTCAAGGAACTTTTTTTGAAAAAAAGTTCCTTGAGCGGGGGTTCGGGGGCGGCGTCCCCGAAAAAAGTGGTCTCGCGGGGCGGAGCTCCGCGAAAAAACCTCAATCCTCGCGTTTTTTGCCCCAGAAGCAGACCGCGGCAGTACCCGGGCCGGTATGGCTGCCTATTGTGGCTCCGATACTGTTGATGAGCACTTTGCCGCTGAGATTCGGGAACCGTGCCTCGATTAGAGCGGCAATTTCCCGGGCGTCCTCATATATGGCCGAGTGTGCAATATAGCATTTGCCGCTGTAATTTGGCCCACCCTCGGCGTATTCCTCCATACGGGCTACAATCTCGCGGATGACCCGCTTTTTGGTACGCACCTTCTCGCGGGGCACCAGCTTGCCCTGGGAATTTACATTCAGCAGGGGACATATACCGAGCAGGCCGCCGAGCATCCCTTCGGCCTTGGTAATCCGGCCGCCCTTGACATAGAATGAAAGGTCGGTAGAGAAAAACCAATAGTTAAGCCTGAGCTTGTTCTCCTCGACCCAGCTGTAAAGCTCGTCAATAGACTTGCCGGCATCGCGCATGTCGGCGAGGGTATCCATAATCAGGCCGATGCCCGAGGAGGCGCCGAGCGAGTCGACGACATAGATTTTCCTGTCGGGGTACTTTTCGGACAACTCACGAGCCGCCGTGACCCCGTGGTTGTATGAACCCGAAAGCCCCGAGGACAGCGAAACGTGAAGAATGTCCTTGCCTCTCTCGAGGAAAGGGGTGAAGTACTCAAGGTATTCGTCGATGTTTATCTGTGAGGTTTTGGTGTCGGCGCCGTTTTTCATCGCTTCGTATAGCTTTTCGTGCGGTATTGTCTGGCCGAGGTCGTCTTTGTACATCACGCCGTCAAGGAAGAAATGGTAGCAAATAAACTCAAGTTTGCGGGCTCTGACATGCTCAAGCGTGAGGTCCACGGTTGAGTCGCAGCTTAAAATATAGTCGTTCATAGTATCCTCCGTGCCGCCCTCGGGCGGTAAACTTATTTTATTCAGCAGATATGATATACATATACACCGGCTGCTCACCCGGAATGGTCAGGATGTCGCAGTCGGGGCCGAGCGCGTCTGAGAGCAGGCCGGCGGTCCTTTGTGCCTCGTCCTCGCCGACCCCCTTGCCGTAGTATATAGTGATAATTTCTTTGTCCTCAATGTCCAAAGCAAGCGAGCGCAGGCAGTCCTCCAGCGAGTCGGCGGCGTATCTGAGGTCATTGTCTACTATGCCGATAATCTGGTTTTTTTTCACGGTTATTTTGTCGCTGTCCATGCTCCTTACCGCGCGTGTGATGGCTATCGAGGTGACACTTGCCATTGCCGCGGTCATTTTCTGTATGTTCTCGGCAGGGCCAAGGTCACTGTCAAAGGCGACAAGCGCCGAAATCCCCTGCGGGATAGTGACGCTTCTTATCACCTCTACCGACTTGCCCTCGGCCAGCTTTGCCGCCTGCTGTGCGGTCAGCACTATATTGGAGTTGTTCGGCAGGATAATAGCGTGCTCGCAGGAGAGGTTTTTCAGCGACCTGAGAAAATCCTCGGCGCTCGGATTCATGCTCTGTCCCCCGGCAACTATGGCGTCGGCGCCGAGCTCGCGGAAGACGTCTGTGAGCCCTGAGCCGTTTGCGACCGCGATTACTCCGTATTTTTTGTCGGGCATCCGGCTCTCGGGTTGCTCGCCGGCAGAGGTCAGACTCTGGTGCTGTGCTCTCATATTTTCAATTTTCGAGAACTGCAGCTCACCCAGTTCGGCCAGCCGGGCAAGGACTCTCAGCGGTTCGTTTGAGTGGACGTGAAGCTTGATTATCTCCTCATCCTCGGTGAGGACCACACTGTCGCCTATCCCGGTGATAAAGGCGCGGAACTCGCTTATCATGCCGTCGGTGACGCTGGGTTTTCTGGCCACGAGGCATTCTGTGCAATAGGCAAAGGCAATATCCCCGGTTTCAAACTCATGGAAATTTGCCGCCGGTCTTAATTCGGTTTTCTCCGGTACAGTGATTATCGGCTCATCTTTGAGCCCGCGTATCATCCCGTCAAGCACCGCGGTAAAGCCCAGCCCGCCCGAGTCAACCACTCTGGCTCTTTTGAGCACCGGCAGCATCTCGGGTGTTTTTTTCAGCGTCTCGTTTGCCGCATGGTAAAATTTGTCGAGCAGACTTGAAAGATCTTGGTTGGTGCTCGCCGGATACGCGCTGCAGCACTCGCGCATAACCGTGAGAATTGTCCCCTCAACCGGGTTGAGCACAGCCTTGCGCGCCTCCTCGGCCCCGGTGCGGAAGGCCCGGGTCAGCAGTTCGGCGTCGGCCGACTCGTGTCCGGAAAAGGTTTTGGCCATGCCACGGAAAAAGAGCGATAGTATCACTCCCGAGTTGCCTCTGGCAGCCCGCATCATTTCCCGGGCCGAGGCTTCGGAATACTGAGCAAGGTTGCGTATCCCGCCCCTGCCCGAACGAACCGCGTCTATGGTCATATACATATTTGTGCCGGTGTCCCCGTCGGGAACAGGGAATACATTCAAGCTGTTTATTTCTTCTTTTCTGTTCTGGAGGGCGGCTGCCGCGCCGCAGAGCATTTTGTGGTACAGCTCCCCGTCTATTTTCGTCAAAGTTGTTACCTCTAACTCTCTCCCCCTGGAGTCCTTATGGGTGTTCGGGCGGGGGGAAATCTAAGTCGGTGCCAGGCCTTATTCTCTTGACGCCAGCTTAATTAAAGCGGCACAGGCAAACGAAAATACGGCCGCTCCGACAGCCAGCTCTACAAAGAAGTTACGCCGGATTCTCCTTACCACCTCGGAATAACGGTAATTGTTCCGGGCGTTCTGGTTTTGCATTGCCCGTACCACATGGTGGATGTGCGCGAGGTAATCGCGGCACTCGGGGCACTTGTCCAGATGATTTTTGACCACCTCGGCGGTTTTCGGGCTGAGTGCCTTGTCGTCATATAAGGGGAGCAGGTCGCGAACAATGCTGCAGCTGCTGTTACTCATTGAGCAGCACCTCCTTGATGTAATTCTTGGCGCGGAAAAATATGACCTTGGCCGAGCTTACCGATATGCCGAGTTTTTTTGCAATTTCTTCATAAGACAGCTCGCCGTATATCCGCAGTATCAGCACCTCGCTGTACTTTTTCGGAATACCGGCGATAGCCCGTCTGACACGCGTGATATCCACCTCGCGCATCAGCCTGTATCCCGGTTCCTCGGTTATCGGTGCGGTGAGGTCTGAAATATACAGGTCGATAAGGAGCGACTCGGTCTTTTTCTTGCGCAGGTATTTAAAAAAAACATTTTTTGAAATGGCGGCCAGCCAGGTGAACATTTCACACCGGCCGTTGTACCTCGGCAGTGATTTGTACGCCTGATAAAAGGTTTCCTGGGTCAGATCCTCGGCAACGTCGGGGTCCCTGCAGAGCTTAAGCAGGAAAGCATAGACGCGCTTGTAGTGGTCCATATAAATTTGTTCAAATTCAAGCTCAGGCTTTTTCACACCGCACCTCCTGTTCCGGTATAATCATTAGTACCGGAAAAAAATAAAAAGTTACAATATATATACTAATAATATACTGATGCCAGGCAATACCATGCCTGCAAATCATGTAATTTACTTGGTATTGGCCAATAATTCATTGTACAGCTTCTTGCGGAAAATGTCAACAGCCTCTTTGTAGCCCTCAAAATGCCGGCCTGAAATGACCGCAACACAGGCGTCAGTAGTATAGGAAATCCGGCGGTATGACTCGCGGGAGCCGATGTCCGAGAGGTGGACCTCAACGGCCGGGATCCCTGATGCCCTTATTGCATCGGGTATGGCAATGCTGGTATGCGTGTAGGCCGCGGGGTTTATTATTATACCGTCGCAGCGCCCCATGGCCTCCTGAATCCTGTCGACAATCGCACCCTCGTGGTTTGACTGGAAAAACTCAAGTTCAATATCCTTGCCGGCGCAATATTCGCGCAGCTCGCGCTCAAGGTCGGCCAGCGTCTTATTTCCGTAAATTTCGGGTTCCCGTATGCCCAAAAGGTTCAGGTTGGGTCCGTTGATTACTAATAGTTTCATAATCCCAGCTCCTTTTTTATGTTCCCGGCGGTGGTGTCGGGGTCGTAAACCCGGAAAGTAAAATCTGCCCAGGCGCGGTAGAGCGGAATGCGCTGCCGGTAGAGCCCGTCAATTCCGACAAAGCGCGAGAGCGGCCGGCCGGATATGTCAAGTTTCTCTTTTTCCCGGTCAAGGAAAACGCATATGCTGTTCTGGCGGATTAAATCAAAGTTTTCGGGTACCGTCACCACGCCGCCGCCGGTGGCAATGATTTTTCCGCTCTCCTTTGTCACCTTGCGCAGCACCGCGGTTTCAAGCTCCCGGAAGTATGTCTCCCCGTGTTTTTCGAATATATCGGGAATACTCATGCCGGCCTTTTCTTGGATAAGCTCGTCGGTGTCGAGCAGCGGCCGGCCGGTAAGACCGGCGAGGCGGCGCCCTATTGTCGTCTTGCCGCAGCCCGGCATGCCGACAAGCAGCACATTCAGCATATCCCGCCTGATTTTTTCGGTTATCCTGTCGACAAGCCCCTCGGGCAGGCTTTCCCCGAGGAAGAGCTCGGCGGCCCTTACCGCCTGAGCGCAGAGCATGCCTAGCCCGCCACGGGCGGGTATGCCGAGCCGCTCGGCCATGAGCATCAGGGCGGTTTTAGCGGGGTTGTATATCAGGTCGAGCACCAGCCGGCAGGCGGGGAAGTCACCGGGGTCAACCGGAGACTTCCCGTTTTCGGGGTACATACCGACAGGCGTTGCGTTGACAATCAGGTCGGCGTCATAATGCCGGTCGTGTATATCCGGTATGACATGCCTTGATATCCGCAGGGTTTCGTGGCTGATATTAAGGTCGCCCAGCACCGCGCGGACAGTCGCCGCCGCCCCGCCGTCGCCGAGAATCAGGGCTTTTTTCCCGCAAAAGGCCGCGGCGTCGGCTCCCAGCAGGTGCAAAAACCCATCGTAGTCGGTATTATCTCCCCGCCAGCCGCCGTCCGGCAGGCGGAGCATGGTATTGACGCTGCCGATCGCCGCAGCCCTCGGCGAGAGTTCCTGACAGAAGGGAATCACCTCTTTTTTGTAAGGGATGGTGACGTTAAACCCGTCAAGGTCGGTGGCCCTAATAAAGTCAGCCAGCTCCCCGGGCTCGAGCGGACAGAGCCGGTATTCGTACCCCCCAATCATCGCGTGAATGGCGGGGGAGTAACTGTGCGACAGGTGCCGGCCGACAAGTCCGTATTTGCGACTGCCTTTCATCTCAGACAATCTCCGTGTAGCTGCCGAGGTATTTCAGGCTGGTCACCGCCCCTTCAAGGTCGTCGAACAGTCGCAGGAAGTGGTCGGAATAAACCGGGGTGTCAAGGTCGAAGTAAAACATAAACTCAAAGTCGGTATTGGCCAGCGGCCTGCTTTCCAGCTTTATCAGGTTGATACCCAGCGCAAAAAAGCGTGAGAGCGCGTGGTAGAGCGAGCCGCAGCGGTTGGGAAGCACAATCATAAGGCTTGTGCGGTTTGCGCCGGGATAGATTTCGAGCTCTTTTGAAATGCAGATAAAGCGCGTGTAGTTGCTGCCCTTGTCCTGAACCGAGCGGACAAGGCAGTCAAGCCCGTAGAGTCCGGCACAGCTCTGCGAGGAGAGGGCCGCTAGGTCATCCCGGCCGGATTTTGCCACTGTCGCCGCGGCCTCGGCGGTGTTCGCGCAGGTGGTTATTTTTACGTTCTTCAGAGTCTTAAGAAAGCCCTGACACTGGGCTATGGCCTGCTCGTGGGAAATTATCTCCCGGATGTTTTCGAATTTAGTTCCGCGTTTGGCAAGCAGGCAGTGGTCGACTTTCACCCGGCAGGAGCGAATAATATAAAAATCCTGCTCCATCATAAGGTCATATATCCGGCTGACCGAGCCGGCGGTGCTGTTTTCAATTGGCAGGATACCGTATCTGCAGAGCCCCTGCCCGACCGCCGAGAAGACACTCTCAAAACTGCTGAAATACATGATGTTCCCGGAGGGGAAGATTCTCTCGCAGGCAAGCTGCGAATAGGCACCCTCAACGCCCTGACAGGCCACCAGCGGGCGTGTCGGAAACTGCGGGTCGGTGTTTGCAATAGCCTCGCGTATCATCTTTTTCAGAGGCGAGTCTCCCGAAATTATCCGGTTTTGCCGGGAGCGCGACAGGTCAAATATCACCGAGAAAAGGGCGTCGGTCACCTGCGCCATGTCGTCGCCCACCCGGGCGGCTATGTCGGCAAGCTTCTGCCGCTCGCGCTGCGGGTCATGCACCGGCAGGTTGTGTTTGGCTTTGTATGCGGCAATTTCATCGGAAAGCTTCATGCGCTTTACAATAAGGTCGGTAATCTGCAAGTCGATTTTGTCAATTGAGGTTCTCATATCCGAAAATTCCATATATAATCTCCTGAGAAGTTAGTGTTTTGTGAGGATAGAATCATATACAGCCAGCGCGGCCGCGGCTTCTATCACCGGAACCGCACGCGGGACAATGCAGGGGTCGTGTCGACCGGTGATGCGCAGATCCTTCTCGCGGCGCCCGCTTAGGCTGACGGTTTGCTGCGGTTTTGCAATGGAGGCCGTCGGCTTTATGGCTACTCTGAAAATCAGAGGCATGCCGGAGGTAATCCCGCCTAAAATCCCGCCGTGGTTGTTGGTTTTGGTCTTTACATCGCCGTCCGAGAATATAAACGGGTCGTTGTTCTCGCTGCCGCACAGGGCAGCACTCTCAAAGCCGTTACCGAACTCGATTCCCTTGACGGCCGGAATGCCGAATACCAGCGAGGCGATTTTGTTTTCCATGCCCTCAAACATCGGGGAGCCCACCCCGGCCTCAAGTCCTATGACCGCGCACTCGACCACACCGCCGACCGAGTCGCCCTCGGCCCTCGCCGTCTCAATTGCACCGGCCATCGCTTCACCCGCCACCGGGTCTATGACTGTCAGCGGCTCGTGCGTGAGGCTCAAAAAATCGTTGACACTGAGCATCACGGGGTCAAATCTCTTATCTGTAACACCGGCGATTTTCTCGATATGTGCGGCGACATGAATATTGTGCGCGGCAAGAATCTGGGCGCAGATGCCGCCGGCGACACAGAGCGGGGCGGTTAGCCGGCCTGAGAAGTGTCCGCCGCCCGAGGGGTCCTGGTGCCCGCCAAACTTTACCGCGGCAGTGTAGTCGGCATGCCCGGGGCGGGGCAGGTCGGCAAATTCCGTATAGTCTCCCCGGCGAACATCGGCGTTTTTTATTATGGCGCAGAGCGGCGCCCCGCAAAGCGTGTCGCCCACAATTCCCGAGACAAACTCGACCTCGTCGGTCTCGCGGCGCGGGGTGGACAGCCGGCTTCTGCCCGGCGAGCGCCGGCGCAGGAAGGTCATGAGCGCCGGCAGATCTACCTTAAAGCCGGCGGGCAGGCCGTCTATTACGACCCCGACCGCCGCCGAGTGCGACTGGCCGAAAATTGAAATCTTTATATTGCGTCCCCATGTGGAGCTCATGTTTTGCCACCTCCTTTTATGACCCTGCCGCCCAGCGCGGCAAAATCAGAGAAAAAGCCGGGGTAGGATTTGTCGGTTGCCTCGGCGCCTGAAATAGTCACCGTGTTTTTGCAGATAACCGAGCAAACAGTCGCCATCATTACTATTCTGTGGTCGGTGTATGAATCAACTCTCCCGCCGGCAAGACTGCCGGTGCCGTATATTGTTATTGAATCGCTGTCGGACACGGCATGCCCGCCCAGCGCGTTAAGCGCGGCCGATACGCTGCTCAGCCGGTCGCTTTCCTTGAGCCTCAGGCGCCCGGCTCCCTCAATTACCGTCACTCCCTCGGCCGCAGCCGCGACGGCGGCGATGGCCGGCACAAGGTCTGGTATGTCGGCGGCATAAATACTTATTCCGCGCAGCCTTCCGGGGCTCACGGCAACATAATCTCCATATGTCTCGACACAGGCGCCGAGGCGCTGCAGAGCTTCGCATATCGCGCTGTCGCCCTGAGAGGTATCGCGCATAAGGCCGGTGACCCTTATTCCTTCCCCGCGAATGGCGCCGGCGGCCAGCCAGAAGGCCGAATTCGACCAGTCGCCCTCGGGGTTAATAGTCTTTGGCGAGCGGAAATTCTGCAGGGCAGGGATGAGGTAACCGGTCTTTGTCGGCTTTATATCAACCGAGAACTCCCGGAGCACGCCGAGCGTCATGGTGATGTAGCCTTGTGACTCGCGCTTGCCGGTGATTATAATTTCGCTATCTCTCGGCAGGAGCGGCAGCGCGAGCAGAAGGCCGGTGACATATTGGGAGGATATGTTGCCGGGAATTATATATTTTCCGGGTGAAATTCTCCCTGTGACAAACACATCCGGGCTGCCCCTGCCCTCAATTCTGGCGCCGTGGGCTTCAAGCGCCGTAAAAAGGTCGTCCATGGGGCGGCTTGGCAGCCTTGCCGAGAGGTGAAAGACCGCCGGTCGCCCCAGCGCCAGGACCACGGGAACCAAAAAGCGGTATGTCGAGCCGCTCTCTCCGCAGTCAAGCCAAGCTATGCTTGTAGCCTCGCGGTCGAGCGGGCCTACCACAAGGCAGTCGCCCTCGGTTTTTATATCCGAGCCGAGAGAGGCGAGGCATCCCACAGTGGCCCTGATGTCCTCCGGCATTACACTGACCGGATAGGGGATTTTCAGGGGTAAGTCTCCGAGTGCGGCGCATATGAGCAGCCGGTGCAGGTGCGACTTTGAGGGGATGGCGGCAATGTCGCCCCCAAGCGACCGGGGTGTGATGATGGCATCCATGTTACAAACCTCCCATACCAAGCCTGAGGAATTCGCGGGCTATGTCGAGGGTTACTTCCGTCAGCTCGCACAGCCCGACCCTGCGGGGGACAACAAGCGTAATCCGGTCGGATGAGCGCTTTTTGTCGCTTTGGATTGTGTCAAACAGTTCGGCTTCGGAATAATGTGTCTCAACCGGCAGACCGCAGGAACGCAGCGCCGTTTTGAGCAGCTCAAGGCTTATGGTGTCGCATAGTCCTTTATTAACGGCGGCGGTGGCCATTATAACCATACCGGCGGCAACCGCGCTGCCGTGGGGGATTGTGTAGCCGCTGCATTTTTCGATTGCGTGGCCGAATGTGTGGCCGAAGTTGAGGAGTTGCCGCTCGCCCCGGTCATGCTCATCGGCTGTCACGATGTCGCGCTTTATGGCAACACACCGGGAGATAAGCTCGTCAATCCGGCTGCCGTCAAGCATGTCAAGAATTGAGGCATCACTAATGAAGGCGTATTTTATCACCTCGGCGCAGCCGTTTGAAAACTCGCTATCCGGGAGCGTGCCGAGCGTGTCGGTGTCGCAGATTACAAGGTCGGGCTGGTAAAAAGCCCCCATGAGGTTTTTCCCGGCAGGAAGGTCGACCGCGGTTTTCCCGCCGACCGAGGAATCGACGGCGGCAAGCAGAGTGGTGGGGAGCTGGACCAGCCCGACCCCGCGCATGTAGAGCGAGGCGGCAAGCCCGGCAAGGTCTCCTACCACCCCGCCGCCCAGCGCAAAGACGGTGCTATCTCTTGTTATCCGGCCCCCGGCCATGAAATTCAGCAGCGAGAGCAGGGTCGGGACGTTTTTGGACTTCTCGCCGGCAGGAAAGACGAATTTCACCGTCTCGAAACCGGCATCGCACAAAGAGGCATCGAGCCGGTCGGAGTACAGCCGGTCGACGTTGCTGTCGGTGACAATAACCGCCCGCCCCGGCCGCCTTACCCCTGCGGTCAGCCTGCCGGCCCCGACCAGAATTCCGCGCCCCAGAATTACGTCATATTTTTTTGAGGGCGTGTTGACAGTTAAAACAGAAGTATTAATTTCCGTCCACCTCCTCCTTGCGCCGCCTCCCCTCGTCGAGCAGCCGATAGAGCGTACCGGCATCGCCCGACGCGAGCGCCTCGCGGTACTCCCCGAGCGATTTTATAAGGATGTCGAGCTCGCGTATCAGATTGTTGCTGTTTTCAAGAAAAAGCGGCGTCCACATGCCGGGGCTGAGCCACGCGACCCGGGTGAGGTCCTGATAGGAGCCGGCCGAAACTCCCCGGTGCTCCTTTGCCATGGGGCTTTTGATATAGGCGTTTGAGACAATATGGGCAAGCTGCGAGGTGAAGGCGACCCGGCGGTCGTGCTCCTCGGCTGTAGTCACCGAGATGCCGGCAAATCCGGCGGGCAGTACAAACTTCTTTATACGTTCAAGCAGCGAGATGTCGTCATAGACGCGGGGGACTATGACAAAGCAGGCGCCCGAGAACAGGTCGGCGCGGCTGTGGGCAAATCCCCACTTATGCGTGCCGGCCATCGGGTGGCCGCCGGCAAACTCGAACCCGTATTTTGCGGCAAGCCTGAATCCTGCCTCGCAGATTTTGCGCTTTGTGCCGCAGCAGTCCAAAACCAGCGTGCGGGGGGATATTTTGCCTGCATTGGCATACAGCCACCCGATAGCTGCGTCGGGGAGGATGGCCAAAAATATGCAGTCGCAGTCGGGGAGCGTCTTTTCTGTGAGAGCCCGGTCAATAGCGCCCGAGATAAGCGCAAGCTGCTCGGTCTGGGTATCTATGTCGTATCCAAAAACGGTTATCCCGCCGGCTTTTTTGTATGCCTTTGCCAGCGAGCCGCCGATAAGCCCCAGCCCCACAATCCCGACAGTCATTCTGCCATCGCCTCCCGGACCCGCCGCACCTTTTTTGCAATTCTTGAGAACTGCTCAGGGGTAACCGACTGAGGGCCGTCGCAGAGGGCGTGCTGCGGGTCGTTGTGGACCTCAATCATCAGCCCGTCGGCCCCAGCGGCCGCGGCGGCCAGAGCCAGCGGCCCGACAAATCTTGAAAGCCCGGTAGCATGGCTTGGGTCGACTATGACCGGAAGGTGTGAAAGCTCATGCAGCGCGACCACCGCCGACAAATCAAGCGTGTTGCGCGTGTAGGTTTCAAATGTCCGGATGCCCCGCTCGCAAAGGATTACCTTTTCGTTGCCCCCGGCCATGATATACTCGGCGCTCATCAAAAGCTCCTTTAGGGTGTTTGCAAGTCCGCGCTTGAGCAGCACAGGCTTGTTTGTTCTGCCGAGTGCTTTTAAGAGGTCGAAGTTCTGCATATTCCGCGCGCCGACCTGAACCACGTCGACCTCGGCGAAGAGGTCAAGGTCGTTGATGTTCATGATTTCTGACACAATAGGAAGCCCGGTTTGTTTTTTTGCCTCAAGCAAAAGCTTTATGCCCTCGGCGTGAAGCCCTTGGAAGTCGTAGGGAGAGGTGCGGGGTTTGAAGGCTCCGCCGCGCAGCAGGCCGGCCCCCGCCTCCTTGACGCTCTCGGCAATCGTCGTGAGCTGCTCGCGCGACTCCACCGAGCAGGGGCCGGCGATTATCTGAAAGTGCCCGGCGCCGATCTTCCTGCCCGAGACGTCGATGACCGCCGACTCCTCGTGAAACTTGCGGTTGGCCTTCTTGAAGGGCTCGGTAATGCGCTTTACCGACTCGATAATCGAGAGGCTCTCAAGCAGGGAGATGTCAACCTTGCTTGTGTCACCGATAAGCCCGATTATCGTGTGATATACCCCTTGTGAGATATGAGTGGATAAGCCCATATTCTCAAACCATTTGCAAAGACTCTCTTTTTGTTCTTTTGAAGTGCCTTTTTTCAGTACGACTATCATTTATGCCACCTCCGTGTTTCCGGTGCCAAGCTGTGTCTTGAGGTATGAAAATCAAATGCCGGAAAATACAAGAAGGCCGCGCAGTGATTCTGCGCAGCCTTCCTGTTGTCTATATACTCTTATGGAAGTACTATTTCCGCGGCAGCACAAATCACTTCTTTAGACAAAAGCTAAAGAAGTAATAAAAGTAGTATGCGCTTGCCGAGTAGATTTTCATCCTGTGGCCTCTTGCATCCGGTATTTTTTGCTTGCATATTATTATACACAGGCAAACTGAATTTGTCAACACTTTTTTGAATTAATTTTCGATGAGCTTTTTCTGGTTGACAAAGTCGGGGGCTGCTGATATAATGATTAGACCCGGTTTCGGGAACAATTTTGTCAAACAATACCGTGAGGGAGTAGCTGGCATAGAAATATGCGGCAAGTCAACATACCGGCATCATTGTGATGGCGACAACCCGTCGCCGCTTTGCGGGAGATGCACAGAAGCCGACAATGCATTGCCTGGCTTGCCTTGTTAAGGCGGCATGCGTCGCTTTAATAATTGACAAGACTCATGTTATGGCGCCTGCCATGCATGTTTTTTTATGCAGGCGGCAGGACGGAGGTTGTATGGGACAAATCGAACTTATAGGCATTGCATTGGCGCTTTCGATGGATGCATTTGCGGTTTCGGTCTGCAAGGGACTCGGAATGAAAAAAATCAACTACTCGCAGGCGCTGACAATAGGCTTGTTTTTCGGGGGCTTTCAGGCGCTGATGCCGCTTTTGGGCTGGCTGCTAGGCAGCCGGTTTGAGAGTTATATTAGGGCGTTTGACCACTGGGTCGCTTTTGGACTTTTGGCCTTTATCGGGGGCAAAATGATAGTCGACCTTTTGCGAGGCAAGGACGACGATTGTGCGTGCTGCCAGAAACTCGATTACAGGGAGCTCTTGTATATGGCGGTCGCCACCAGCATTGACGCGCTGACCGTGGGCATTACATTTGCCTTTTTTGAGATAAACGTGTGGCGGGCCACAGTTGTTATCGGACTTGTCACCATGACCCTTTGCGTTGCCGGGGTGGCTTTAGGCTGCAAATTCGGAGCGAAATTCAAGCGGGGGGCGACGCTTGCCGGCGGGGTTGTTCTGGTCTTAATCGGTATAAAAATTTTGCTTGAGGGATACGGGATTTTAGCTTTTTAACGACCTGCCGGTGTCCGGGGCATAACGCCGCTTTTGTGCGGGCTGAAATTTGTTTTTTCAAAATAGTTTACATTTCGCCCGAAAGATTATATAATATTGTCAGAGTTAAAATACTGCGCACAATGATTTTAGCGGAGGGAAAAGAAGTGTCGGGATGGGAGGAATTCAAGAGCGGCGCCGGGAAAATAGCGTCTAAGGCCGCATGCAGAGTGGGGGAGCTGGCCGACGCCGCAGCCGCGCGGATTAAGCTGCAGGGAGTTAAGCTGCGCCTTTGCGAGGAGTATGAAAAGCTCGGCCGGCTGACATACAGGTCCTGCAAACAGGGGACTCCCACGGACGCCGCCGAGGCGGTGATAGCCGAAATCGACCGGCTGAGAGCCAGAATCAAAAAGCTTGAGTGCGAAATAAAAGCCGAAAAGAAGGCCAGAGAGGCCGAAGGCAAGGCCGGGGACAAGGAAGCGGCACCCGAGGAAGGGAACTGAGTTTGCGGGGCAGCACATCGCAGCTGCGATGTGCT
>DURE01000047.1 GCA_012837425.1 Clostridiales bacterium | reverse complement strand
GGGGGCAGCGCCCCCGGAGGAAATTACCTTATCCTCTCGCCGGGAGGGGTGTCGTCGGAGAGAAAGACGACCCTTATTGTCTCCTCGCCGGAGGCGAGTATCATTCCCTGCGACTCGATACCGCAGATGGTGGCCGGCTTTAGGTTAGCGACCAGCACCACATTCCGGCCGATTAGCTCCTCGGGCTTATAGAACTTTGCGATTCCCGAGACCACCTGCCGCTGCTCGCAGCCAAGGTCAAGGTTGAGTTTGAGCAGCTTTTTAGCCTTCGGCACCGCCTCGGCGGAAATTACCTTAGCAGAGCGCAGCTCGACATTCATAAAGTCGTCTATGCTGATAAGGGCACACCCTTCGGGCATGGCAGTCTCGTTTTGTGCTCTGGAGCCTGATTCGGCACTTTGCTTTTCGGCCCGGAGTTTCTCAAAGAAGGCCTTCTCGTCAACCCTTGCAAAGAGCACCTTCGACTCGCCGGTAACACTCCCCGGCACAAGCCCGCCGAACCTAGCAAACTCGGAGAAAAGCAGATACCCTCCGTTTTTGTGGCCGGTCTCTTTTGCGGTTTTCTCAAGTGCGTCAAGCTCGGGTTTAGCGTTTAGACCTTTGAGTATTTCTTCGGCAGAGTGCGGGATGAAGGGCATCAGCAGCACTGCAGCGACTCTCAATGACTCGAGCAGGTTGTAGAGCACGGTTCCGAGCCGTGCGTGCTTGGTCTCGTCCTTGTAGAGCGTCCAGGGCAGGGTTTCGTCAATATACTTGTTGGCGCGGTGCAGCAGCGAAAATATGCCGGCCACCGCGTCGGCGATGTGGTAGGTGTCCATGCACTTAACCACCGTGGCATATGCGTCGGTGGCGGCGGCCCTCAGTTCGTCGTCAAGCGGCTCGGGTGAGGTCGGCGGCTGCACCACCCCGCCGTAATACTTTTTCTGCATGTCAAGCGTCCGCTTGAAAAGGTTGCCGAGATTGTTTACCAGCTCGGTGTTGTATCGGCTTATCATCAGCTCATAGGTAATGCTGCCGTCGGTAGCGTAGGGCGTCTCGGCCAGCGCGTAATAGCGCACACCGTCAACCGTGAAGTCACGCGCAAGGTCATCGGCATATATCACGTTCCCGCGCGACTTTGACATTTTGTCAACCCCGAAGTTGGTCCAGGGGCGGCCGAAAATCTTCTTGGGCAGCGGCAGCCCCAGCGCCATCAATATCACGCTCCAGTAAATCGAGTGGAATCTGACTATGTCTTTTCCGATAATGTGAACATCAGCCGGCCAGAATTTATTGAACAACTCGGGCTGCCGCTTATTTGCCGGGTCGTATCCCAGCGCGGTGATATAGTTTGAGAGGGCGTCTATCCAGACGTATATGACGTGCCCCTCGTCAAAGTTGACCGGCACCCCCCACTTGAAGGAGGTGCGGGAGACGCACAGGTCCTGCAGCCCGGAGAGCAGGAAGTTGTTCATCATCTCGCGCTTGCGGGATTCCGGCTCGATGAAGCCGGGGTTTTCGTTGATATACTCAATCAGCCGGTCGGCATATTTGGTCAGGCGCAGAAAGTAGGCCTCCTCCTTGGCCTTCTGCACCGGGCGACCGCAGTCGGGGCATTTGCCGTCGACAATCTGCGTGTCGGTGTAAAAGCTCTCGTCGGGCACGCAGTACCAGCCCTCGTACACGCTTTTGTATATGTCGCCCTGCTGGTAGAGCTTTCTGAAAATATTCTGAACCGCCCTCACATGGTAGTCGTCTGTGGTGCGGATGAACTTGTCGTAGGTAGTGTTCATCAGATCCCAGATGCCGCGCAGCTCGGAGGACACACGGTCTGCGTACTCCTGCGGGCTGATGCCGGCTTCGGCGGCGCAGTTCTCGATTTTCTGCCCGTGCTCGTCGGTTCCGGTGCAAAAATACACCTCATATCCCATCGCCCGCCTGTAGCGCGCGATTGCATCGGCGGTGATTATCTCGGCCGTATTGCCGAAATGCGGCTTCTGCGAGGCATACGGAATAGCCGTTGTTATATAAAACTTCTCTTTTTTCATTTTCATATTCCCCTTATGTCAAAGACGCTTCCTTGTCGCAATCATTTGTCGCACGGTCGCAATAAAGCATATACGAAACCGTGTAATGTGGCGCCAGTTGGATCAGAAAGAACACCCCGAAGGTGACAAGCGAGAGCGCCGCCCAGCCCGAAAAGCTGAAAACAAACCTGATTATCTCGCGCATTCGCCCGCGCGAGGCCGAAAATGAGGCCATGAGCGCTTGCCGGATTCCCATATCCCCCCGCATTGCAAGCCCCGGGAAAAAGAATGTCCGCAGGGCAAGGACCAGAGCGCCGACACTCAGCAGGGCGGCCGCCACAATAACACAAACCCGGAGGACAAGTTCAGCGGGCGGCTCTACTCCCGCTCCTTTAAGATAGGTTAAAAGTGCTGGAGTGACCAGCCAGATTCCGGCAATAATCAGGGCGGGGAGCGACAGAATCAGGGTGACAGCCCAGGTGTGGGGCAGGTGGCGATAGGCATAAAAGACGTCTGTCAGACCGGCCCTCTCCCCCCGGCACATTTGGTGTACCATCCTCAGCGCCCCGAGCGCCGCCGGAAGCGTGAAAAGCAGCATCAGGATATAATCAATCACAAGCGATATTTCATATAGGTTGTCGTACCACGAAAAACCTTCAAACAGCGGCAGAAGCGGCATCCAGAGCACCGCGGTAAGCGTCCCCACCGATATTGTCATCATCATAAACAGCAAAAAAGCCAGAATCAACAAAAGCCGGTTTTCGCGGCTGTCAAGCAACTCCCGCGCCCCATCCTTTGCGGCCTTTACCTGCGAGCCGGCTATATCACCCGAAAAGCAGTATTGCTCCATGACAACATCCCAAAATCCGCAATCTATATATTTACCGGCTTGCCGGCAAGTATTATCCGCTCAATCGTATATCCCTGACTTTTATCAGGGCGCAGCAGCAGCGCGTCGGCATATTTACCCGGCTCAAGCGAGCCGACAAGATTGTCAATCCCGACAGCGCGCGCCGGGTTCTGCGTCGCGCAGACCACGGCCTCCTCAAGCTGGATGTCGCAGAATTTCATCAGGTTCAGCATGCCGCGAAAGAGGTCAAGCGTGCTGCCGGCCAGCGCGCCGTCGGCGGTCAGTGCCCTGCCGTCCTTTACTGTGATTTGAACTCCGGCCAACCGGTAATGCCCGTCAGGGCAGCCGGTGCCGGCCGACGAGTCGCTGACAAGCACAGTCCGCTCCCGGCCAAGACAGCGGTAGGCCAGCCTTATCATCTCGGGCGAGATGTGGATGCCGTCGCAGATAAGCTCGCAGAAGGCACTACCGGTCAGCGCCGCGCAGACCACGCCCCCCGAGCGATGGTGCAGCGGCGGCATGGCGTTGAACAGGTGGGAGTAAACCGTAATTCCGCTTTGCTCGGCCGCCCGCGCCTGGGCATAGGTCATCATGGTGTGCCCGGCGGCGGCACTGCCCCCCAGCTCAAGCACCCGGGAAAGGAACTCCCCGCCGGGGTCAAGCTCGGGCGCAAATGTTACATGAAAGGGCAGCCCGGCCCGAGAGACCAGCACATCAAGCTCGTCTGTGTCGGGGAGCGAGAGCAGCCGCTCGGACTGAGCCCCGCGCTTGCCCGGATTTATATATCTGCCTTCAAGATGAAGTCCGACAAACCGGGCGCCGCCGGTATCCCTCGCCGCATTTATCCTGTCCGCGGCTGAGAGCAACTCGTCAAAGGGCGCGGTGGCCAGCGTCGGCATGACGGTTGTAACACCCGACTTCAGGTATGATTTTGCCATTTTGCCAAGCTCATCAAACCCGGCGTAGCAGAAATCATTACCGGCCCGCCCGTGGGTGTGTATGTCGACAAGCCCGGGGATAAGATATGCCCCGCCGGCGTCGAGCACAAAATCAAATTCAATGCCGTCGGTATCAGGCGGCAGGATTATACCGTCAAGTGTAACAAGACGCCCGCGCTCGAATGTGGCAGATGCGCTGTCGTATATCAGGGCGTTGTCAATAAGAAGCCGCATAAAGCCCCCCGCAGATAAATGCCTGTTGTATTATTATAACAGTTATCGGCTGATATTACAATACGAAAACCGAAATTTGCCGCAAAATCGGCCCTTTGTGGTAGATTTCTCAAAAATGCGCAAGGCCTGCGGCGCCAGCCGCAGGCCTGTTATTTCATTATACTTATTCCCTGCCGCTCATCTCCCCAAGATACCTGACCCTCATTAAGGGGTGAATTATAAGCGGCGCGAGGACTATGCCCGAGAGTCCCTGTATCAGGTTGGGGACTACATTTGCCAGCGCGCCGGGGGTTTCGTACAGGAATACCTCATATATAAAATACCCGCCGACCATTATCAGCTCGGCAATCAGAGCGCTTATTATATATTTAAGAATACCCGCCGCCCTGCCGCCGCGTATCAGGCTCATGACCCAGAAGGCCGCAGCCGCCATAAGTCCCTTGATTATTAATGTCGCGGGCATGTAAACGGCGAAGCCCAATATCAGGTCGGTGAGCATAGAGCCGACCGCCGCGGCCAAGGCGCCCCAGAAGGGGCCGAGAACCCAGCCGGCGACAAGCACAAAGCAGTCTCCGAGGTGAATATACCCTGTTGCCGAATAGGTGAGCACTATAAGTGTCGAGATGCATACAATCGCCGCAAAAAGGGCTGCGGTTACCATTTTCTTTATGTTTTCGGGATTCATTTTTCCCCCCAACTCCTGTTGCACCCGGAACCTAAACCCGAGCGGAAACACATACCGACAATATTCTCCGCAGCGTCCGGACCGATAGAAGCAACATTACATACCGCTGTCCATCCCGGGTCCCGAAATGGCGTTTATATCGTAGGGCGTCGTCTGGTAGACATAATAGTTCAGCCAGTTTGAGAAAAGCAGATTTGCAGCGCTCCTCCACTTCACCGGCGGGCGTTTTGTCTCGTCGTTGTCGGGGAAGTAGTTGACCGGCACCTCAATCGGCAGTCCGGCCTCCTTGTCGCGCAGGTATTCACGCTCAAGCGTATCGGCGTCGTATTCAGAGTGTCCGGTGACAAAAACCTGCCGGCCGCGCTCGGTCATGCAGAGATATATCCCGACCTCCTTTGAGCTTGAGATGATTTTAAGGCCCGGCACCCCCTCTATGTCCTCGCGGCGGACAGTCGTGTGCCTTGAGTGCGGCACCCAGAACTCGTCATCAAATCCGCGGACCAGCATTGAGCGCGAATAGTCGAGGGTGTGCCTGAATATGCCGAAAAGCTTTTTCTCAAGAGGATATTTTTTGATACCGTAGTGATAATAAAGCCCGGCCTGAGCCCCCCAGCAGATATGGAAGGTGCTGGTGACGTTGGTTTTGCTCCACTCCATTATCGAGCAGAGCTCATCCCAGTACTCGACTTCCTCAAACTCAAGCTGCTCAACCGGCGCGCCGGTGATGATCAGCCCGTCATATTTGCGGTGCTTGACCTCGTCGAAGGTTTTGTAAAAAGCCAACAGATGCTCGGGCGAGGTGTGCTTTGCTTTATGAGTAGCGGTGTGAAGCAGCTCAAGCTCGACCTGAAGCGGCGTATTTCCGATAAGTCGGGCAATCTGGGTCTCGGTGACTATCTTTGTGGGCATGAGGTTGAGCATGAGTATATGCAGCGGACGTATGTCCTGGGTTATAGCCCGCGTTTCGGTCATGACGAATATGTTTTCTTCCAAAAGAATATTGGTCGCCGGAAGCGAATTGGGTATTTTAATCGGCATGCCGCTCTCTCCTTTGCTCAACCCGGGATTTTTCAAGCGCCTGGGCTATATCGGCGATTATGTCGTTGGCACTCTCAATTCCGACGCTGAGCCTGATAAAATCGGGGGTGATTCCGCAATCCTCGAGCTGTTTGTCGGACAGCTGCCTGTGGGTTGTGCTGGCCGGGTGCAGCGCCGAGGTTCTGGCGTCGCAGACATGCACGACCAAGGCCACAAGCTCGAGCGAATCCAAAAACCGAACCGCTGCCCCCCTGCCCCCCCTGATGCCGAAGGACACAACCCCCGCGGCTCCGTTCGGCAGGTATTTTTGTGCCGCGCTGTACTGGCTGTCGCCCTCAAGCCCCGGGTAATTGACCCATGCCACCCGGCTGCTCTCCCGCAGAAACCTCGCGACCGCAAGCGCATTCTCGGAATGCCGGGGCATGCGCAGGTGCAGGGTCTCAAGCCCCAGGTTCAGAAGGAAGGCCG
>DURE01000046.1 GCA_012837425.1 Clostridiales bacterium | reverse complement strand
CGCGGGGAACGCAGTGAGGACGTGGTATATTCAAAGGTGTAATCCTCGGGGATTGCGGCGTCACAAAAACTCGGCGAGAGCTCAAAATCGCCGCGCAGAAAGTCATACCCTAAGATTTGCTCGACGACCTCGGTGCTTTTCTCGGTCCCCTCATAAATGTATCTGAAGGGATAAGTAATTCTCTCCTCGGGTAAAAGTTCGTAATTCCCGAACTGAAGCACGTCGCACCCGATATGCCGGTAAAAATCAATGATTGATATGCTCCGCAGTTCCTCGGGCATGTTCTGCCGGGTTATGTTGTCCGAAATGGTGGTCTAGGAAAAACGGTCGGTCCTGCCGCCGCCTATAAGAGCGCTGATTCTCTCTTTTCCCGTCATTGTAATTGCTTATCCCTTCGCGCGGTGATCAGTCTTTTCTGCGGCGAATCGCAGGAATAGCCACAAAGAGGAGCGGGAGAACCGCAATGGCAGCCGACGAGCCGCAGCCTTTATCTTTACCGCTGGCGGTGGTCGCGGCGGCGGTAGTCGCAGCGGTGGTTACGTCGGGTATCTCGGTGGTTACGGCCGCGGTTGTCACCTTTTCGGTGGTGACCGGAGCAGTGGTCACAGGAGCTGTGGTCACGGGAGCCGTAGTAACCGGAGCGGTAGTAATCACCGGTGCGGCCGTGGTCACCGCTCCCGGAGCAAGGAATGTCAGCAGGTGGGGAGCGAAGGAGGCGCACCAGCCGTCCTGAGCCGTGATGATGGCCTGGGTAGTGGCATCGAGCGCGCAGCGGTATTGGAATTCGGCGTTGTTTCCGGCCGAGTCGTAGGTTTTGTTGAGGAAATGTATGTAACAGGTTTCAGGGAGCTTGGTCAGTCCCGAGTTCGCGGCGAGCTCGGCTTTGCTCAGCTGGACCTCATAGGTCGTCAGCTTGGCTAAATCGTCGCGGATGAAAGCCTTTTCAACATAAATATTGGAGTTATAGGTAGTCACAGCTTTGCCGTCCTGACCGTAGACCATTATGGTGTTGGCGACAAATGCGGTCTTGTCGTCATAAACAGAAAGGGTCAGGGTCTGGCGGTCCATGCACTGATAGAAGATGTCTCCCATGTTGAAACCGAACGAGAAGGCCATATAGCTGCCGGCAGTGCCTCCGACACGGTATTTATAATATGGCTCGTCAACCGTTATCCCGAGGTAGATGAAGTCGTTATCGGTTGTAATGCCGACCTTGACAGTGCTCGGATAGCCGGTGAAGCTGTCACTGTTGAATCTTACACCGGGTGTGGACGCATTAAAGACAAGAGTGTTGTAATACTCACCTTCGGCAACGACGCCATCAATGCTCGGAGCGGCACCGCCGATTTCTGCGTACAGAGTTTTTTGCCCGTATTCGGCATAGTTGCTCGGATTGCTCCCGCCCAACGCGCCGACAGCCATGAGCAGCACTGTCATAATAATTGCAAGGGCGAGGGAAGCCACTATAAATTTCTTTTCATTCGTTTACCCTTTCTTAAATATTATTAAATTTGAAGCGCCACGCCACTCAATTCCTTACTTTGGTTATTTCATTGATCAGGTTGCTGATTTTTGTCTGATAGATGTTTGAGGTTGCCTTCAACACCGATCCGAGGGTGTTGGTTTTACTCTTGATCACGTTGGTGATGTTATTCATAATGCCGAGGTCGTTGTTAAAGATATAGCCGAAGTCGAAGAAAACCGTTTCGTACATGATGTCGACCATCCGCGAGGTCTCGGAATCCTTGGCATACCTTGTCTTCAGGGCCAGCTCGTAATAGGCCGGGATCAGGGATCTGTACGATTCGGCCGCAAGCGCCTCGGTAATGATTCCGACCGCCTCTATATTCTTCGCGTCAACCGGGATGCAGTACATGTGCATTCCGGCTTGAACCGGTGTGAAATAACGCTCCTGCGCAGCGTCGTACTTGGGCATGGGAACCACCCCGTAGGTCTCCATAAGGGATGAATACTGGGTCTGCCCCCAATACAACCAGTGGTTATAGAACATGATGTCTCCCTTTGAGAAGTCGAGGATGGGCTTGTCGGCAGGATAAGCAGAGTTGGTTTCATATAGCATGACAATCATCTTATCCACTATAGCCAAGGCTTTTTCGATGTCTATCTTGAATTCGGGGTACCCTTCGGAATTCCGGGCAGTCAGCTTTATACCGCTCGAATAAAAGAAGCCGATCAAGGTGTTCGAGTTGTCGCAGAAGGCAAGACCGAAGCGGTCTCCCTCGTCGCGGACGCCATTGCCGTTGAGATCGCCGTACGCGAGGTCCGAGAGCCGGAGCATTTCATCCCAGGTCCAGCCGCCGTTACCCACCGTTTCGTAAATGTTATATCCCGGCGATACGTTCTCGAGTATCTCGGTGTTGACATAAATGCATTCCATCGAGTATATCATCGAAAGCGACAGGCTTCCGACCCCGAAATAGGTGACATCGTCAATGGTCAGCTCGTCGACGATACTCCGCGACCACCAGGGCTTGTCGAAGTCGATGTACTCGACCTCGTAGAGATTCTTAATGAGACCGGTGGTTGCCAGCGTAGCTATCGGGGTCGAAAAGCCGGCGATAAGGTCATAAGATCCGTCGCCAGCCATTATGCTGGCCCGCATCTTGGGCAGGGTCGTCGCGGTGTAATCAGACCAGGTGCCCTCGGCAATGACGACAATGTTGACGCCCAACTGCTCCTCGACTCTTTGGTTGCGCGTATAGATGGCGTCATTGAGGATGTTACCGGTGATAGTGTCGGCCTTCCACTCATACTGCTCAACCCCGCCACGCGTGTGCACGACGAAGTCCCGGCCGCCGTAGTCAAGACCCAAGGGGATGTCGGGTTTGATGATCTCACGCCCGTATTCGTCATACTCAATCTTGGTCTCCTCTGGCCCGCCCGTGGCGGTGGTCTCACTGCCGGTGTCGTTCCCGTTCTTATCGCCCGTCGTGCAGGCCGGCAGTATGGTCAGCAGGAGAGACAAAAATACAATGGGTATGAGAACTCGCCTGATTCGAATTTTCTCCATTCGCATATCTCCTTTCAATTATTATAGGGTTTGTAAGTATACCATAAGTCTCTCAGTATCTCAAGAGTATGCCGGACGAGAAACTCTCCCCCCTCATGCCCGACTTTACCGCTCGAGGCATAGGCACTGTAGTGGCCGCCCCGCTCGGCGCGCAGGGTCGGCAGGTACCCGCCGGCACCACAGCACAGCTCAACGAGAAAGGTCGAAGCGGCGGGGCTGCGCGCGCGTATTTTATTGCCGTAGTCAAGAAAAAGCTCGAACGGGAAGGAGACCAGCGCTACGTCCCCAAGGCGCAGAAAGTGCATCTCGGCAGAATAGAGGTCGTGGTTCTGCTGGTAGCGATAGCGGACTATTGTCCCGGCATAGACGTGCAGCGCGGCGTTCTGGCGGTAATCAAAATCCGAGGCATCCTTGGCGAAGTTGTCGATAATCTCAAGCGCTTTTCTGTACTCCTCGCCGCTAACCCTGCGCAGGGGAAGCGCTACCTTCTCTGCCCTGTGCCGGAATTCGGCCCGCGATATGAGCGCCGACATATCAAGCTCCTCGTAAACCGACACAATCTCGTTGTACACACGCCTTGCCACCCGGCAGCAGCCCGAAATGTCGAACATCGACGGGTCAGCGCGGCGTGCGGGAGGGTTGTTTCTGATTATGTTAGGATCATTTATCGGGGATTCGGGTTCGACCCAGCGTATAAGGTCGCGGGGACAGAGGTCACCGGCCGCACCGATGAGGGCGAGCAGGTATATATCGGGACCAAATTTCTCGCGCAAAAGGGCTTTGGTTTTACCCCAGTAATCGGAAGAAACAAAACTGCGGTGTTCGAGCACCTGCGCCGGACAGGACAGGTTGGCGATGACGCCGGTCAGCTTTTTGTCCGCGTCAAAGGTGTAAATTAGCTCCATGCCGGTGTCGGTTCCGGTTTCAAGTTCGGTAAAATTAGGTGTGTTTGTGTCACCCCACATGAGCGCGGAGCCGTCGTCATAGACCGTGCGGCGGCAGTGCGCCACCGGCACGCGACCAAACCCTGGGGCGAAATACGCAGGCCGCCTGCTTTCCCACGCGCGCAGTACCGCGGAGCATATCCGCCCGGCAATAAGTGCCATGGCCTCCTCGGGCGACATTATGTCGTCATTCAAATCTACCAGCGGAACATATTCCCCGCGCCCCGCCGGAAGCAGGCTCCGCAGCACCGAGAGGGTCGAGCCCTCACCTGAGTCCTCGCTGATATATGTATATGAATTGTGCGTGTGTATGGCGTTGAGGATTACCTTGTCGACCTCAAGGCCGAGCTCCCCGGCTCCGGCTTCGATGAGCCTTCTCCGTACGTCGACCACGAGGGGATCGTATATCTCCACCAGGTCGCAGGAGCAGATCACCGCCGCGTCGCCGCAACCCTCGATGGCAAGGGCGGTAACCGAGATCGGCGTTTCGACAAACTCCGAGACCCTCTCATAAAACTGGCCCATCAGCCTTATCTTCTTTACGGGCGTGATGTCTTCCTCCGCCCAACCGAGCTTAATACTGTCCATACGGCTACCCTATTTATACAACCCGGAGCCAGACCACTGAATCCTCGGGCAAACTCAGCATAATAGGAGAGTCAGCCGGGACCTCGCTTATCTTCTCAAGGTTATGGTCCTCGTCAAGCAGGTGGATTTCGGCCATACGTCCATCAGCGCCGGTAAGAGTGAGCGAGACCTCACGCAGAGGCGTGTTGAAATTGGTTAAAAGCACTCCGCCTCCGGCCTTGCCACATGCGGCGATACAGTATAGACCCTCGAAAAGCCCGCTCACCTCAGCTTCGTCGCCGAGCATATAGAGCTGATTGAAAGCGTAGGCGGTATAATACATTTTTAGCGGCTGTGCATAGCGGTTGAAAAATCCCGACCAGGGCTGGTGCACCTCGGCCCCGTAGTAGACCGATATATCGACGGGTGAGTCCTGAAGCAGGCAGAGAACCGCCGCGCAGTACGCCGCGCCCTTCTGCGACTCTATTACTCTGTAGGATTTTGTCACATCCTGCTCGGCCCAGCTTATAACATAGTTCCACTCGTCAATCACGTTGAGGGTTTCGGTATAGCCGAACTCGTCAAGCCAATCCCTCGCTATTCGGGTCTGTCTGGCTACCTCGGCCGGGTCGGCGGTATAACGGTGGTAGGAGAAGAAGTCGAGCGGGGCCCGCTTTCCGTCCTTTGTGATATAGGCGAGGAAACCCCGGAGGAAATCGTTGCACTTGGTTGCGGCAGGGCCGCCGACTATGATATCCGGGAATTGTGACTTAAGGTAGTTGGCCGTTACAACATAGAGCTCGTAATACTCCTCGTCGGTGCCGATCCACATGTTCTTTCGGCCCTCGGGCTCATTCCAGATCTCCCACATCATGCCCTTGTAATAAAATCCATCCGCCCAGCCTTCTGTGTAGTGGCGGACTATGCCGGCGCAGATCTTCGCCCACTTTTGATAGTCCTTGGGCGGGTATATGTGATATTTCTTGCTGAAATGCTCGATGCTGACCCCAAGGCGGTAGAGTATCCGGGTGCCGCAGTCGTCTATATTCTTAAGGTAGTCGTCGGTCAGCTTAAAGTCGTAGCTCTCAGGGCAATCCGGATCGGCATCAAAATTTGGAAAAATGCAGGGGATGTCGACGTAATGCCCGGCACCATAAGGGTAGAGAATATCGTGCAGACGGGCGATGGGAATACCTGCCGCTTTGTAGGTGTCCATGTTATAGACCCCGTGAGGGCCGTTGCGGGGACCGGCGTTCAGGCCGTGCAGTGGTTTAATCTTGCCGATAGTCTTTGAAAAATCAATGTTTACGTTGTGCATCAGAGACCTCCCATAAGTGCCTTGCCTCATCCCACGCGCGCCGCACCGCCACGATCATCTCCTCGGCCATCGCAGCGCGGTCGGGAGCTTTGCAGATTCCGCTGCTCGAACCCGATGCCACAGCACCGGCGCGGATTATGTTGTAACAGTCCTGCCCGGAGGAGATACCCGCTGACGGAAGGACAAGTATATTCTTATTGACGTCGGCGACAAGCTTTACGCAGGCCTTTACATACTCCCGACCCACCGCAATCCCGGTTCCGATGAGGTCGCTCGGCTCAGCGACGATTATGTTTGGCTCAAGCGCAGCGACTGCCCTTATCTCCTCCTCGGTATCGGCACACACCATCGTGGCAAGCCCCACCTCGTCGGCCCGGGCTATCGCACTGGCGATCTCGGGCAGGGTAAGCTTGCGCTCGGCGTGGTTCAGCATCACCCCGACGGCACCGGTATCCCGCACCGCCTCGGCGAGTATTGTCCCCATTCCCCGCCCCGGGCGGATCGGGTCCATATGCTGGGCGAAAACGTGTATCCTTTCCGAGGTGTTCCCGGCTATAAGCCGCAGGTCGGTGGTCTGCGGTTCGAGAATTATGTCGATGTCGTATTTGTTTGCCAGACGGTCAAGCTGTTTGGCAAGGGCCAATAGCTCCTCCCCCCAAATATACGCCTTTGGACCGAACTCAAAAAACGGAGTACTTATCTTATAATTCTTATACATGTCACAGTCCTTGTTTGTTATTGAGGCGCTCGCCTACCGCCCCACCGGGATGGATAAGCCCGAATTTCCCGCTGGTAAAACCGGTTTCGACTATCAGGGCCGAGAGAAGGGCGTCGAGCAGCGCGACCGGCGCCATGAAGCTCGAGGTTGCCATAAGTCCGGTCGGGTCGCTCTCCTCGATATCCCGAAGCAGAAGGAGGGCATCGGCGCCGCGCGCGAGCGGTGAGTCAGCATTCTCTGTTACGGTTATTATCGCCGCACCTTTTTTCCTGGCAATCTCCATCATGGGTATCAGCTCGGCTGTTTTCCCGCCGCGCGAGATAAGTAGGAGCGCGTCGCCCGCCTTGAGAAAGCCCATCCCACCGTGGACCGCCTCTCCGGTCGGCATGAATGCTCCGCTTTTCTCAATGCAGCAAAGGCAGTGGGCAAATTTCTTCGCTGCGATCCCCGAGTTGCCGCAGCCGGCTGTCATAACCCGGGGGGCTGCCGCGAGCAGCCCGACGGCCTTTTCGAATTCGGCTTTATCGAGGTATTCGAGCACCCGGGCAACCGTCTCGGCCTCTTTTTCTATTGAGTGATAAGCGGCGTCAAATGCGGCTTCCTTCATGTTCAGATCCTGTCCTTGAGCTGAAAGTCGTAGCGCGGGTCGTATGCCTTCTCCTCGGGAGAAAATTTATGTAAGGTGTCGATTACCTGTCCGTCGCGCCACTTGCGGTCGCCGACATCCTCGCTCGTTCCCATCACTGTCACGTTGACCTGTCTTTTTCGGGCGCGAACCTGATCCCAGTCGACAAAGTAGATATGAGCAAACTCGCCGCCGTCAAGGACCCCATCCTTGATTGTCATGGTCTCACTGCGGCCGAAAAATACCGAGCGCAGGTGTCCGTCGGTATTCATGCTGGTAAAGTCGCCCGGCTCGCCGACATACCGGCCAAACTGCGCATGGACCGGCCCCGGGTGGCGGTACTGATGCTCCTCGCGGTAATCGGGCACCAGCTTACGCATTATATCAAGCAGATCGTGCTGAAGGTATTCGAGGTCAAAGGAGTCGATATCGTGCGAGCATTCCTGGATCATGACCGAACAGGTGGTATGGTGCGACGCGATGGTGACGGTGCCGTTCTTTACCCCAGACATCTTCACTATTTCGACCACCTCGCGCGAGATATCGTGAAAGGTGGGTATCCAGCCGCGGGACTGCAGTTCGAGTTCTTTCTGATAAACCTTGAATTCCATTTTTTATTCTCCTGTGTATATTATATCTGACGCCAGTTCCTCTGCAATGAAACCTTATATTTCCTCAACCTCAATATCAAGAATCCGGCAGAGGTCACGCACCGCCCTACGGTTGTCGCCATGCGTGATTATATAGTGCTGGCTTGCGACCCGCTCGGCGAAGGCCGGGACATCCGAGAGCAGTATTTCAAGCGCCGGCAGCTGTGGGGCGGGTTGAGCCCAACCGCACTCCTCCCACTTTCGGGGGGTGACGCCCGAGCCGAGTATCGACTGCATCTTATATTTACCGTTCCAATATACAAGTCTATTCATTGTAAGTATTCCGGTCTTTATCTTTGAGACGTTGAGTATCCCCTCCGACAGCTCGCCGAAAGTGGCCGGCATGACGGTTACCTCGCCGTCAACCACCCCCGCCGGGACAAAATCGGGCACTCCCGCAAGCACGCGGTCGCCAAAGAACTCATAAAATTCAAGGTATGCCGCGGGCTGGCCGGTCAGCGCCGATAACATAAGCTGTGTGACACAGCCGAGCGAGTCGTTTTCGGGGATTGTAGTGTATCTGTCCTCACCGAGTAGCATGAAAACCGGCGCGGGCGGGAAGCCGAGTAGCTTTTTCATACCGTCGACGTCCTTCAGCGAGAGCGCCGAATAATGTCTCTCCTCGGCTATTGCCTTCACCGCAAGATAGTAACCCGCGGCCTTCATCAGCGACTCATCCTTCGCTTCGGCGAGAAAACGCCACTTCTTGATACGGTTATCCACAACCTCGCGCTTTTCGGCATCCGAAATTTTCCGGTACCGCTGCTCGACCTCAAGCAGCTCAAAGGTTTCAATCTCAACTCCGGTTTTTTGCTTGAGCGAGAGCCCGTCGTAGAGGGTGCCGTAAAGCTGCATGTCGCGGTAACCGCCCATACCCACCTTAGCCGTTCTGAGATGAGCGGCAACCGAAGCCGCGCGGCAGAATCCGGCCACCTTCGGCGCCGACGACGGCTGGCCGATTATGTCGTAATAATAAGCAAATTTATATTCAAGACCCTCGAAGGTCGAGCGGAGAGCGGTCGTCCCGGCCTGGTCGGCGGTGGTCACAAGGCGTCCGTCCTCATACCAGCCGCACAGCCCCCAGAGTACCATCGGCAAATGCCGGTATAGCTCGGTGATCTTGACCACAGCGTGCGAGGGAATCCATCCCGCCACGCAGAGCACGAGCGAATCAAATCTTTCACCCTCAAGCGCGGCGAGCGCTCTTTTTATATCCTTTTCTTCGTAATCGTCCGAGATGGGCCAGACCGAGACCGTCGTGACCCCGGCATCCTTCAGCGCCGCCTCGGCAGCCGCACATTTGCGCCGGATCACCTCGGATGGCGTGTTGACCTCACCAAAGCCTAAAAACGCACATCTTGTCATTGAAGCATCTTCCTTTCTATATTAAGTAATCATCCCCTGCCGCGGTTGAGCAGCGTGTCCAACTCTATATATGCCCGATACGCGTCGCCGTAATCGGTTCCCGAAGGTGAAAATACCCTTTTTATACTCACAGCCCTCGCCACAGCCTCCTCAATCGAGCGATAGGCACCGGCCCCTACCCCCGCTAGCATCGCCGCACCAAGGCAGGCGCACTCGGTCTCGTTCAATGTAGCAAGGCGATAGCCCGTGACATCGGCCTTGATCTGCGGCCAGAGCTGTCCGTACGCGCCACCTCCGGTTATGCGCAGGTCTTTCTCGCCGCTAAATCCTATATAACAAAGGTCTTCCTTTAGGATAAATGCAACCGATTCGAGTATCGCACGGACAAAATGCGGCAGACCGTGTGCTAGAGTAAGGCCGTAGAAGCAGCCCTTTGCGTCCGGGTTGTAGACCGGCATAGACGAACCGCAAAGATGGGGCAAAAAGGTCAGTCCCCCGCTGCCCGGCGGGACCTCGGCCGCGATTCTGTCGAGCTCTTTGAATTTTTCTCCCGGCAGGAAGGCGTCGCGGAACCATTTCAATGCCGCACCAGCCGTCGACGACCAGAGCAGCCGGCAATACATACCGTCAAGGGCGTGAAGATGACAGGGTATTATGCTCGCGGGATCGTATTCGGGAATATCAAGACAGGGGGCGCAGATGGCCATTATCGTGCCTGTCATTTCGCTGACCTCACCGGGCTTTGCAACCCCCGCGCCGAGTGAGCCGGCTATCTGATCGAGCGCACCGGTCACAACCTTTATCCCACAATATTCCCCCACCGCACTCCCGCACGGCACGACGCGCGGCAGCATATCGGGCGTAATCCCGATAAAATCGAGCATCTCACTCCACCAGGTCCGCCGACGGATATCAAAGTACAGCGAGGAGGACAAGAGGGTCGGCTCGTTCACGAACTCATGCGAAAGGTTGTATATAATCCAGTCCTCAAGGAGAAATATCTTTCTGACCCTGCCGAAGATTTCGGGACGGCGGCGCTTGAACCAGAGGAGCTTTGACGCCGGCCACCCCCCGGTGATCTCGGGCTGGCCGGTTCTTTCGTAAACCTCGCGCCGCCCGAATTTATCCTCTATAAGCTTCGCCTCATCAACTGCCCGCGTATCCATCCAGTTGACGGCGGGGCAGAGCGGCTTCCCCTCCCCGTCGGCAAGTATCAATGTCTCTCCCTGTGAGTCGACGGCAAGGGCTTCTATCCGATACTGGGCTGCGAACCTATCTATCAGCTCCCGGCATATTTCGACATACCGCTCGGCCGGAAATTCAATCATCCCCGGCTTACTTGTGTCAAGGGTATATTCGACCGCAGCGAACGCAAGCCTTTGGCCGCTCTCGTCGAATACGGCGGCCTTAACCGAGGTGGTTCCCAGGTCAATTCCAAGAAAATTCATCTCTTTTGTCCCTTATTTATTGTTTATGTAGCTTTCGGTTTCGGGTAATTACTTTCGTTTTGTGTTTCGTTTGTATTGTTTTTCGTTATCGTTTGTATTATATCACAATATAGCTTATTTGTCAATATTTTTTTGGAGCGGCCTTCCATTTTGGCGCTTTGCACAAAACACATGTGGCAGGTTTTATTGCAAGATGAGAATGTTCAGCCTTAAGGGCGGAAGAAAACAGATGGCGTCATATAACAAGCTTTCAAACCAATATTTCTAAATGCTGTCTAAACTTCCGATCCCTCGCCGAGGTGCTTGCGGATTATCTTGCCGTAATGTAATGCTTGACAGGCGCTAAGCACATCCGTGCTTAAGCGCAAGAGTCAATTAAACAGCGTATTGCATTTTTCAGAATGATGCAGTATAATATAAAAAAATGCCGCGGAGGACACAATGGCCGGCACAGCTGAGGAAAGACGAGAGAAAATATCAGAAATAATCCGAAAGGAAGGCAGCGTTAGGGTGCGCGAGCTCTCAAGGCTCTTTGAAGTCTCGGAGGTAACCATACGCAGCGACCTTGAGAACCTTGAGGCGCAGGGACAGTGCCGGCGTAATCACGGCGGCGCCGTCGGCCTTGAAAAGCTCTATATTGACATGGACATCACCGAGCGTTATATGTCGAACTCAGCGCAGAAGAAGGCCATCGCCGATGCGGTCTCGAACCTCGTCGAGGATAACGACACCCTACTGCTCAACGCCGGCACCACCCTGACATATGTGCTGCGGGCGATCCGCGGCAAAAAAAATATCAGCATCATAACCAATTCTATCGCCAACGCCACCGAGGCCGCGTCCTACCCGAACATGAGCGTGATCCTGCTCGGCGGGCAGATCGACAGCAAGTATCAGTTCACCTACGGTGCCGACTCAATTTCGCAGCTCCGGCGCTACCACACCTTAAAATCCATTTTGTCGGTCGATGGAATCGACCCGGTCTCGGGCCTTACCCTTTACTATTCTAACGAGGCCGAGCTTGTCCGCACAATGATAGAAAACAGCGACACCGTCATCGTTGCCGCCGACAGCTCCAAGCTCGGACGAAGCACCTTTGCAAAAGTTGCTCCCGTCACCTCGGCCGATATTATCGTCACCAACAATACAGACAATTCCGAGCTTATATCAAAGCTCGAGTCTATAGGGATTGAGGTAATAAACGTCTGAGCAGTCGGGGAAAAAAGACAAAATGACTCCTCCGGCTTATAACAGCATAAAAAAAGCAGAGATCGAAGAAATTGAGTTGAATTGGGGAATACTAAGGCTGCCCTGCGGGCAAGCGGCAAGTTCATCCCCTGGCAGGTGGTCACTCTGTCAACCGAGGGCGAGATTCTCGATTAAATATCCGGGGGCGCTGCCCCCGGACCCCCGATTAGGGGTACGCT
>DURE01000045.1 GCA_012837425.1 Clostridiales bacterium | reverse complement strand
ATGGCTTGCTGCCGTCTGCTGCGGGGCGGCCGCCGCGCGCCAGTCCGGCGCGCGGCGCGCCGGGCGTCCCCCCGCGGAACTTCGCGTCGTTCATGTTAAACTCCCGTTATATCCGCTTGTAGCCTTTTTACAGAATATATATTCGCGCCCTGAGCATGAAATGACAGGCAGGCGAACATCCGCAGCAGGCGGCACAACACAAAAACCGCCCGGCACCTCCGGGCGGTTATGTGCGTTTTTGTTTATTTGTTGAATCTGATTTCAGCCTTGGTCAGCGGCTCGTTGTGCTCCCCTACAGTAATCGCGGCCCACTCCCCGGCGCTGCCAGCGAAGTTGACTCTGGCAAGATTTGTGCATTCCTCAAAGCTTCGCTGGTATATGGCGACAAGAGTGGCGGGCAGGTTTATCTCGGTCAGCGCCGTGCAGCCTATGAAGCTGCCGCCGCATTCAAGCGAGTCGCTAATGTAGCCGATGGTTCTAACCCCTTCGGGGATTGTCACCGAGTTAAGCGCGGTGCAGGAGTCAAAGGTGTTGGCGCCTATAAAGGTCAGGGAGGAGCCGAGGTTTATGCTTTCAAGCTTTGTACAGGACAGGAAGGTATAATCGCCGAGCGAGGTGACAGAGTTCCCGACGGTCACCGACTTTAAGTGCTGCGAGTATGAGAATGCAAAGTTGCTGACCTTTTGTACGGTATCATATATTGTGTAGCTCTCATCGGTCCTGCCGGCCGGGTATCTGACAAGCTCGGTCCGGTCAATGGTATAGAGGACCCCCGACTCGTCGGCATAGGTGGTATTTGCGGCAGATACCTTTATTGACTCAAGGTCTGTGCAGTTGCCGAAGGCATTTGAGCCGATTTCAGTCACCCCCGCGCCGATATTGACACACTTTACTCCCGAGCCGTAAAAAGCCGCCGAGCCAATAGTTTTTACCGTGTCGGGGATGTTAATTGAACTCAGGCCGCTGCAGCTCATAAAGGCGCGGTTGCCAATTTCGTGCAGGCTGTCGGGCAGGAGCACCGAGGTGATACCGAGCATTCCCTCAAAAGCGCCGGGCGCTATCCTGTTCACCGGCTTGCCATTGTATTCTTTCGGTATCACAATGCTCCCGACCGCGTTTTTGCAGCCGGTAATCTCGGCATAGCTCTCATAAACCTCGATCAAAAGCTCGGGCTCGCTGCTTACCGTCGTCCAGTAAGAGCCGTCCTCAAGCGCCTTTGAAATGCTCTCGATATAGTCCTCAAGGCTTTGCGAGGTCTCGTCGTCTTTTTTGCTGCTGTTGCCGCAGGCCGATATTGTCAGCAGAATAAATATGGAAATCAGAACTGCAATAATTCGTTTCATCGGTTATAAATCCTTTGTTTTTCAGTGCCTTTTCCTATTTTACAGCACAAGTTGGCTTTTGTCAATGCCGGAGTATGGGGAGCAGGTGAATTTTTGCTGTCAGCCGGCTGAAAAAATCGAATATATGTATGCCGTGATAATGTCTGCTTCTTTTTTATACCCCGAGGCGCTCAGATGAATTACATCGGTTATCGCCATTTCATTCCTGCCTCCCCGCTCGGACACCGAAACCTCGCCCCAAATCCGGTCGGCGTCGTTGTCTATGACAATATAGTTCGGTATAAGGTAAATGCCCTCGGTCTCCCGGTTGCCGAAGGCGGCATACTGCCTGCTGAAATACTCAAACTGCAGCTCGCGCTTGACTGCTAAATCGGTAATATAGGAAATGCTGTAGCCGTCGGGCGGGGAGAGATATTCGGTCATAATGAGGATTTTCACCGATTTTCTGTGCGCGGCGTTATATGCAAGTATTGAGTTTATCATTTCGGTATAATACTGAATGGACAGCGCGCTGTAGTCGTCGTTGGCGCCTAAATTAAATACCACAAAATCGGGGCAGGACAATCCGGTCCGGGCGAGGTAATATTCAAAGTCAAATTTGCTTTTCCCCGGGTTCAAAAACGGGTTTTCGCGGCCCAGGGCTTCGCTTGTTAAGGCGTAATTTGCCGTGCTCCAGGCCCCGCGTCCCTCATGCGCCACCCCGTCTGAGGTTTTGAGCGTGCCTATAAGCGTTAGGGAAGCACCGAAATTGCTCTTTAGCGTGTTGACCAGCGTGCCGTCGGATATACGGCTGTCGCCGATAACTAGGCCGACAAGCGGCAGCGGGGCGGGATAAATTGAAACCAGTTTTACGGTTTTGGAATAAATGACCTCAAGGCGACCCGAGATGAATTTTCTTATATAAAAAGTCAGGTGCGCGGTCTCGGCGGCGGTGGGCTTTATTGCTATCGAGCCGGGTGTCAGCCGCACCTCGCCGGTGCCGCTGTATTTAAATGATGTGTACATGTCCGAGGCCAGTCCCAGGACAAACTGGTCGACCTCAAAACAGGTCTGGGTGCCGACAAGCAGGGTATAGGAGTCAAGGAGATTTACCCTGGGTATTTCAATTCCGGTCAAATCAACCTCAGACTGGCTGGCCGACACCTCAAGATATCTTGACGCGGCATAGCATACCCTGCCGTTATATATCACCTTGCTCCAGGTAATATTGCCTGAGCCGACCCCCACACGCTGAAGTTCGGTGTCCGAAGGCAGAGTAGCCACAATATTGGTGTCGGAGGATGAGTCGGGCGAGGACCGGATGTTGAGCAGAGAGGCAATAACCACCACCCTCTCATCGACGATAATGTAACCGTCGGCGTCGGTTTTACCGATGTTCGGGTCGGGCTGCTTTTCGTCGGCTACCCCGACATAGCCCGCGTCGATTATAGTGTTGTTGGTGAGCCGGATTATCAGGTGCCGGTCGGCATTCACATAGACCGAAGATATGCCGACGCCACTGCCGACCCCTGAACCTTCTTTGTTGCCGAGCAGCTCGGCCACCCATTCGGCCTCGCTTTTGGTATAGCCTTGGGCAACCGCAACTTCGTACGCCGATTTGCCCTCCGCTCCGTTCTTGCCGTCTTTTCCGTCCTGCCCGGCAAGTGAGGCAAGCCACTCTGTGACCGAGCCCTTGAACCCGGCCTCACAGGCAAGCTCAAAGGCCGATTTCCCGTCGGCGCCGTCCCGCCCGTCACGGCCGGCCAGCGAGGCCAGCCACTCCTCCTCGGACATACCGGAGGCGGAGCCGTTCTTGAGCGCTATCTCGTAAGCCGAGAGCCCGTCCGTGGCGCAGGCCGAGAACAGCGGGACAAGTAAAAGGAGTGCCAGTGTGGCACAGGATAATTTGAAAAATACCTTGTAATTTAGAATTTTCGGGTTCATTTTTATCCCTCACAAATTTATAAAAAACCTCAAATAGAACGAGACTATGTTATGTTTGTGACACACTGTCTTTTTGCGTCAATGCGGTTTTGTGCGATAAACAACTTTGAGGCTGCGCTTGTGTAATTATAACAAATATAGCCAGGTATTTCAAGTGTAAAAAACAGGATGTCAGGCACCCGAAGGCGTTCAGCGGGTTTGTACAAGTTATAAAGTTTGTCGCCCGGGCCGCGCCGAAAACAGTGCGAATATCCGAATTTGAGTTGATTTTGAGTTGATAGCAAAAAAACTATTGCAAAACATGGTATAATGATATATAATATCTCAAATAAAATTATCAGGTTATCAAAAATTCTGCAGATTTGGAGGGCATAATGGCTTATTATTACAACGAACCGTCCCGCACCTTCAGCGAATACCTTCTTATACCCGGGTATACCTCGCCGGAGTGCATCCCGGCAAATGTTTCGCTCCGCACCCCGCTGGTCAGATTCAAGAAGGACGAGGAGTCCCCGATATACCTCAATATCCCGCTTGTATCCGCGATTATGCAGTCTGTCTCGGATGATAAAATGGCTGTTGCTCTCGCGCGTGAAGGCGGGCTTTCCTTTATTTACTGCTCGCAGCCCATAGAGGACCAGGCCGCAATGATAGGGCGTGTCAAGTCGTATAAGGCAGGATTTGTGGTCAGCGACTCAAACCTACGCCCCGACGATACGCTTGCCGACGTTATAGGCCTGGTAGAGCGGACCGAGCACAACACTATTGCTGTAACCGACGACGGCAGCTCACACGGCAGACTGCTCGGACTTGTCACCAGCCGGGACTACCGCGTCAGCCGGATGTCCCCGACCATGAAAGTCAGGGAATTCATGACCCCACGTGAAAAGCTCATCACCGCTCCCGAGAATACCACCCTGAAGGAAGCGAACGATATTATCTGGGACAACAAGATAAACCAGCTTCCGATAGTTGACAAGGATGACAGGCTGCTCTATCTTGTCTTCCGCAAGGACTACTCGCAGCACAAGGAAAACCCACAGGAACTGCTCGACTCGAAAAAGCGTTATTTGGTGGGGGCCGGCATCAATACTCTGGACTATGAAAAGCGTGTCCCTGCGCTGCTTGAAGCGGGTGCCGACGTGCTATGTATAGACTCATCGGACGGGTATACCTGCTGGCAGAAGCAGACCATTGACTTTATCCGCTCCGAGTTCGGCGACAGTGTCAAAGTAGGGGCAGGGAATGTGGTCGACCGTGAAGGGTTCCTTTTCCTCGCCCGCGCCGGCGCCGACTTTGTCAAGGTGGGAATCGGGGGCGGTTCTATCTGTATTACCCGCGAGCAGAAGGGAATAGGACGCGGACAGGCCACCGCCCTTATCGAGGTCTCTGCCGCCCGCGACGAGTATTTTAAAGAAACCGGAATATACATCCCGATTTGCTCGGATGGCGGTATCGTGCACGATTACCACATGACCTTGGCGCTTGCCATGGGATCCGACTTCTTGATGCTCGGAAGATATTTTGCCCGCTTTGACGAAAGCCCGACCAGCAAGCTGATGATTAACGGCACATATGTCAAGGAATACTGGGGCGAGGGCTCAAACCGCGCCCGCAACTGGCAGAGATACGACCTCGGAGGCAAGAATTCGCTTACATTCGAGGAGGGCGTCGACTCCTACGTTGTCTATGCCGGCCCGCTGCGCGACAACGTGGCAAAGAGCCTGCACAAAGTAAAGTCGACCATGTGCAACTGCGGCTGCACAAACCTGGCCGATTTCCGGAAGAACGCCAAGCTCACCCTGGTGTCTGCAACCAGCATTGTCGAGGGCGGGTATCACAACGTAATACTCAAACAGACAAGCGGGAGCATGACATAAACAGGCAAACCAGATTATTCAGACAGCGATTTATCTTGGCGAGGGACGGATTTATGGAGAACATTAAATGGGTGGCCGGATGGGGCGCTTCAATCTCATACACGGCCCAGAACCACGCCGACTATATCAAAGACCAAACCTTCCGTTATGTTATTTTCCCGACCATGAACGCCCGGGCCCTGCGGCTGCATTTCTCTAACCTATACGGGACCGAGAGCGTAACTGTTGACAAGGTTTACCTCGCCCAGAGGACAACCGGCGAGTTTGTAGACCCGGCGACAAATGCAGCGGTGACCTTCGGCGGGAGGTGCAGTGTCACCCTGCCGGCGGGCGGGAGCGTGGTAAGTGACGAAACCCCCTTTGCTGTTGAGGCCGGGCGGGAATTTTGTGTCAGCATGTATTTTACCGGCCCCACTCAGCTGACAACCGGGCATTCAAACAACGGACCTTATATAAAAAAATACTTCGGCAAGGGTGACTGGGCCGACAAAGCCTGTGTGCCGCTTGAGGAATACGGCGAGGGCGGCCCGTATGTTTTCCTGCATACTATTGATTTTCAGACCTCGGACGACTGCGCGGCTATTGTTGCCTTCGGCGACTCGATAACCGCGCAGCCCTGGCCTGACTGCCTCGCCCGCAAAATTCACTCGCTGGGACTGACAAACCGGGCGATAATCCGGAAGGGAATCGGCGGCAGCCGGGTTTTGCTTGAGTACGGTTACCGCATCAAGCGGCATTGGGGCGAGGCTGGAATTAAAAGATTTGAGCGCGACATCCTGCAGGCCGGCGCCGACCGCGTTTTTGTGCTGCACGGGATAAACGACCTCATTCACCCCGGAAGCTCGCGGTATAGCCCCATGAGCGAACTGCCCGGCGCCGACGAGCTTATCGGGCAGGGATACAAAAAGTATATTGAAATCGCCCGGCGGCACGGGATGAAGATTTATCTTGCAACCCTTCTGCCCTGTCCGCGCTGCCTTGCCGGCGACGGGGTGCGCGAAGAAACCCGATGCCGTGTCAACGAGTGGATAAGAACCACTGACCTGATAGACGGGGTTATAGATTTTGAGCGTGCGGTAATGGATCCTAATGACCCCAAGCGCATTGCCCCCGAGTATGACAGCGGCGACCAGCTCCACCCGAGCCTGGCCGGTGCCGCCCGCATGGCCGACTCGGTTCCGCTGGAATTTGTGGTTGGCTGAATAATTCCGGCAGGCAACAAAAGGCAGGCAATCTGACCTGCAATAAATCCCTTGTTGCGCAGCTTTTGCTTGACAGTGAACCGAACTTGGGGTATAATCATATTATGGAAACACACAAAAGCCCTCCCCGGGCGGCGCGAGGCTGAAATGTCGGATAAAAAAACAGGAAAATTTATAGTTTTCGAGGGGCTTGACGGCTCAGGCAAAACCAAGCATATAAACCTGCTGAAAAAGCACCTTGTCGCGCGCGGCCGGCGGGTTTATGTCACCGCAGAGCCGACAAACTCGCAGTTGGGCGGAATGCTTCGCGACGCGCTCTCGGGGATAACACAGAGGTCTCCCGGCGAGATGGCGGCGCTTTTTGTCCTTGACCGGATTTTCCACAACGTCAACCCGGTCTCGGGGATAAATAAAATGCTCTCAGACGGATATGACGTGATTTGCGACAGATACTATTATTCGTCGCTGGCATATCAAGGGAGTGAGACCGACTTTGATTGGGTGTTTTCGATGAATATAAACTGCCCCGAAATCCGGCGCCCCGACCTATGCATATTCCTTGATCTTGACCCCGAAATATGCATCGAGCGCCTGCGGGGGCGGGCTATAACCGACATTTACGAAACAAAAGAAAAGCTTGAAAAATACCGGGCGGCCTATTTCAGGGTCTTTGACCTGCTCGGCGACCGGGTGGTAATTGTCAACACTGCCGACGATATAGAGGTTGCCGCCAGGGAAGTTGCCGAGGCGGCCGACGCTATCTGCAAATAAAAGAAACCCTAAGGAGGGAAGAAAGATGATACTTGACAGATGGTACCGAAAACACTACGCGCCAAAGAAAAAGAAGAACAGCGCTGTTGCGTGGGTTTTAGGCGCGCTGGCCTTCCTGGCCTTATGTCCGCTCGCGGTAAAGCGCGACAAGGAGAAGGGCGAATGGGGTATTGCCTCGCTCCTGCTCTTTATCGGCTGCAGGCCGTCCGTGAAAAAGGAGGTCGAGCGTGAGATTACTATCTCAATTCCGGGGTATCCGCATGTGAAATCCATCCTTCAGTCGGTCTGCGGATGCTGTCAGAAGAAAGCGCCGAAGGCGCAAGAAACCGGTGAAGCCGGGGAGGACGAGGACTTTGACCTCGCCGAGCTGATGGGAGAGACCTCGGACAACACCGACCCCGAGGTCATTATAGCCGAAGAATAATTATCGTTAGTTTTGAAAGTCAGTTCTCAGTATGCAGATTTACAACTCGTACACACGCAAAAAAGAAGAGCTGGTACCGGTTGAGCCCGGGGTTATATGCATGTACACCTGCGGGCCGACCGTGTATCATTATGCCCATATCGGGAACCTCCGTACATACATTACGGAGGATGTGCTTGAAAAGTATCTGGCTTACTCAGGATATGAAGTCCGGCGCGTGATGAATATCACCGACGTCGGCCACCTGACCAGCGACGCCGACACCGGCGAGGACAAAATGCTCCGGGGCGCGCGCCGCGAGAAAAAGTCGGTAATGGAGATAGCCAGGTTTTATACCGACGCATTTTTTGCCGACTGCGAGAAGCTGGGCATCAAAAAGCCCGAGGTTGTCGTGCCGGCAACCTCCTGTATTGATGAGTTTATCAGGGTCATTTCGGTCCTGCTTGACAAGGGGTATGCGTATCTTTCGGGCGGAAACGTGTATTTTGACATTTCAAGGCTTGATGAGTATCATGTTTTCCACGACTTCAGGGAGGAGGACCTGGCGGTCGGCGTGCGCGAGGGGGTCGGGGAGGACAAGAACAAGAGAAACCCCGCCGACTTTGCGCTCTGGTTTACCAAATCGAAATTTGAGGACCAGGAACTCAAATGGGATAGCCCCTGGGGGGTTGGGTATCCCGGCTGGCATATCGAGTGCTCATGTATCGCAATGAAATATCTCGGCGAGCGGCTGGATATCCACTGCGGCGGGATTGACAACGCCTTCCCGCACCACACAAACGAAATAGCCCAGAGCGAGGCCTATCTCGGGCACAAGTGGTGCAACTTTTGGGTTCACGGAGCGCACCTGGTCTACGCCGCCGGCAAGATGAGCAAGTCGTCGGGCGAGTTTCTCACCCTGTCATTGCTTGAGGAAAAGGGATACAATCCCCTGGCCTATCGGTTTTTCTGCCTCGGGTCGCATTACCGAAAATCTCTTGTATTCTCATGGGAGAATCTTGACAACGCCCGGACGGCCTACAACAAGCTGGTCTCCCGTATCTCGGCTCTTGTCCCCGAAAAGGGCGGAAAAGTCGACAAGGGGGCCTATGAGGCGCTTAAATCCGGGTTTGTCGCGGCGCTTGAAAACGACCTGAACACCTCGCTTGCTATAACCGCGGTCTACGACGTGCTCAAATCCGACACAAATCCGGCAACTAAGCTGGCGCTGATAAACGATTTTGACCGCGTGCTCTCGCTCGACCTTGTCGAAGCTGCCGAGAGGCTGTGTGCCGAGGAGCGCACTGCTGCCGTAAAGGGGGCCGAGGTCGACGACCCGTTTGTGGCCGAGATTTTGAAGCTGATTGCCGAGCGGGCCGAGGCCAAAAAGGCCAGGGACTATGCTTTGGCCGACCGCATCCGCGCAGAGCTTGCCGACCGGGGTGTTATTCTCACCGATACGCCGGCCGGCACGACATATAGAATTACAAAGCCATGAGCGGTAGGACAGACAAAAAAGGACCGGCCGGCCGGCTGCGCGGGGAGATTTCGCGCTATTTATTCTTCGGCATTCTCACCACGCTTGTCGGCTGGGCGGTCTATTTCGCGCTGCTCTGGGGCGGCAGGGCGGTTTTTGATATTCCGGCCGACGACACGACAAGCGCGGCCTATATCGGGATATACACCGCAGCGCAGATTATACAGTGGGTCGCGGCAGTACTTTTCGCCTTCTATACCAACCGGAAGTGGGTGTTCACCGACGCCGACAGGAGCGTGAGCGCCATATCTCAGCTGGCAGTATTTGCGGGAGGCCGGCTGCTCACCTTCGGGCTCGATTATCTGGTGACCCTCACGGGCACCAATGCGCTGGCCTCGCTCTGGCCGGGCCTGTCGGGGGTGTATGTCGGCGCTCTTGAGAGAGCAGTCAACCTCGCCGAGGTCATATCCAAAATTGCCGCGGCGGTTATCGTAATTGTCGGAAATTATGTTTTCAGCAAGCTTCTGGTGTTCAGGAAAAAAAAACCGTAATAGAAATATTATTAATAAGTCTGTTTTACAGAATAATTAACACATTTAATTAAAGTTGTGTGTTACCTATCATTGACGACTGCACAACGACTGCACACTATAATGAAATTTTGCTATTGACATTCCTCGCCCTTTGTGATACAATAATAGAATAATGGCGCTGATGAGAGAAGTAACCCCTCAAGCTTAGATTTCAGAGAGCCGCGGGACGGTGCGACGCGGCACGGCGGGGGGCGAATAACACTCGGAGCCGGCGGAAGAAAGCCCTGTGGCAAGTAGAACCGCCCGTGAGCAGAGCGTTAGTCTGCAAGAGTGAGTCGGCAGCCTGCCGGCTAATATGGGTGGCACCGCGGAAGTCGTCGTCTTTCGTCCCTTTTCTGACAGGGAAAAAGACGGCTTTTTTTATTGTCCCGTACGCAACAATCGGCGACGACTCAAAAGGCTGAGGGAGCCTCCCAGCCCATTAAAAGCTTGGCGGGTCCCTCCTGCCAAACGGGAAGGCCCGGGCGGCCTCTTGGTCCCGAACTGAAGTATCTGTCCTGCCGAAGCGAAAAGGGCAGAAAAGCCGGTTCTCACCCGGCTGTGGAACACAACTTAATGACGGAGGTACACAATGCGAACAGCCAAAGAGATAGTGGAATATGTAGCTGAGCTGTCAAGAATCAAGCTTGACGAGGACGAAACCGAAAAAATGATAAAGGAGCTCGGGGAGGTCATTGAATATATGGACATCCTGCAGGGGCTGGATACTGAAGGAGTTGAGCCGATGTCGCATGTATTCCCGATTACCAATGTCATGCGTGAGGACGAAGTCACGCCCTCGTTTGAGCGGGAAGATATACTCAGAAACGCCCCCGAGCGCACAGACGAAACCCTTGTAGTCCCCAAAACGATAGAATGAGGTGTTCCGACATGGAGGATATACTGAACATGACCGCGCTTGAACTCGGAAGCGCCATCAAGCGGGGAGAAATCAGCAGTCCCGAGGCTGTCGCACGGGTCTTTGACGCGATTGAGACTAAAGACAAAGCGATAAACGCATATATCACGCTCAACCGCGACCAGGCGCTTGAGCGCGCCGCCGTGGTCCAGCAGAAAATTGAGCGCGACGAGCTGACCTCCCCGCTTGCCGGTGTGCCTGTCGCCATTAAGGACAACATCTGCACCAAGGGTATAAAAACCACCTGTGCCTCAAAAATTCTGGGGGATTTCACGCCGCCATACAGCGCAACCGTGACCCAAAAACTTGAGACGGCGGGGATGGTGATTTGCGGCAAGCTTAATATGGACGAGTTTGCCATGGGCTCGACAAACGAAACCTCATATTACGGGCCGGTCAAAAACCCCTTTGACACAAGTCGGGTTTCGGGGGGCTCCTCTGGCGGGGCCGCGGCCGCGGTCGCCGCGCGTGAGGCGGTCTGCGCTCTTGGCTCGGATACCGGCGGGAGCATACGCCAGCCGGCCTCCTATTGTGGGGTAACCGGACTGAAGCCGACCTACGGCGCGGTGTCGCGCTACGGCCTTATTGCCTACGCCTCCTCGCTCGACCAGATAGGGCCGGTCGCAAGGGATGTGGCCGACTGCGCCGCGATTCTCGGCATCATCTGCGGGCATGACCCGGCCGACTCAACCTCGCTTGACATCAGTCATCCCGACTATACTGCCGTGCTTGACGGGGGCGTGAGGGGAATGAAAATCGGCCTGCCGCGCGAATGCTTTGAGGCGGGGCTTGACTCCGACGTCGCCGACCGGGTGAGAGCGGCGGCCGACACTTTGAGAGGGGCGGGGGCTGTGGTTGAGGAGGTCAGCCTGCCCTTACTGGATTATGTGGTACCGACCTATTGTATCATCGCCTCGGCTGAGGCCAGCTCAAATCTCTCATGCTTTGACGGGATAAAGTACGGAATGCGCAGCAGGAACTACGACGGACTTACCGACCTCTATAACGCCACGCGCAGCGAGGGATTCGGCGATGAAGTCAAAAAGCGCATTCTGCTCGGCACCTTTGTGCTCTCCTCAGGCTATTACGACGCCTATTACCGCCGGGCCCTTCAGGTAAAGGCGCTCATCAAGAACCACTTTGACGCCATATTTGAAAAATACGATTTAATCGTCTGCCCGACCTCCCCGACGACCGCCCCGCGGCTGGGCGAGAGCCTTTCCGACCCGCTAAAAATGTACCTGTCCGACATTTTCACGGCCTCGGCCAATATCGCAGGGCTCCCCGGCCTCTCGGTACCCTGCGGATTTGACCGGGTGGGGCTGCCGGTCGGCATGCAGATTATCGGCCAGAGGCTGGGGGAGGTCAAGGTGCTTAGCGCCGGCTATGCCTACCAGCAGCTAACAAGCTATCACAAAACTGCTCCCGGAGGTGACCTGAGATGACCTGGGAAACAGTAATCGGGCTTGAGGTTCACGTCGAGCTTGCCACAAAGTCAAAGATATTCTGCGGCTGCTCCACCGAGTTCGGGGGCGCGCCTAATACCCACTGCTGCCCGGTCTGCGCAGGCATGCCCGGCACCCTGCCGGTGCTCAACAAAAAGGTGCTTGAATATGCCCTTGTGGCCGGCATTGCTCTGGGCTGCAAGATAAACCGCTACAATAAATTCGACCGGAAGAATTACTTTTATCCCGACCTGCCGAAGGCCTATCAGATATCCCAGCTTTATCTGCCCTTTGCTCGGGACGGGCGGGTTGAGTATGTCACCCGGTCGGGTCAAAAAAAGGTTGCCCGGATACGCGAGATACACATGGAGGAGGACGCCGGAAAGCTGATTCACTCGCCCTACGGCGACGTCTCCTACCCCGATTTTAACCGCTGCGGGGTGCCACTTATTGAAATTGTCTCGGAGCCTGACTTCCGGGACTCCGAGGAAGTGCTTGGATATCTCATGTGGCTCAAATCAACTTTTGAATATCTCGGTATTTCGGATGTCAGGATGGAGGAGGGCTCGATGCGGGCCGATATAAACCTCTCGGTCCGCCCGGGCGGCTCGGACAGGTTCGGGGTTCGCACCGAGATGAAAAACATCAACTCCTTCAAGGCTATAGAGCGGGCGATAATTGATGAGTCAAAGCGCCAGATTGAGCTGCTTGAAGCCGGGGGCAGAGTTATTCAGGAAACACGTAAATGGGACGACAACAAGGGACGCAGCTTTTCCATGCGGACTAAGGAAAACGCGCAGGACTACAGGTATTTTCCCGAGCCCAACATTCCGCCGATACTGATAAGCGAGGAACTGCTCAGGACGCTTGCAGAGCGCCAGCCCGAGCTTGCGCACGAGAAGCGAGAGCGCTATATCAGGGAGTACGGGCTTTCAGATTACGACGCGGGGCTTCTGACCGAGAAAAAAGCGCTTGCCGAGCTGTTTGAGCGCACAGCTGACCTCTGTTCCGACCCCAAGGAGACCGCCAACTGGATGCTGGGAGATATGATGTACCTGATGAACAGAGATTCGGTCACCGCAGAGGAGCTGAACATTGACCCGGCGCAGTTTGCCGACTTCGTAATCGCGGTCAGAAACGGAATAATCAACCGGACGGTGGCAAAGTCGGTGTTTGAGAAGATATTCGCCTCGCATGATTTCAATGTCGCAAAGTATATTGAAGAAAACAACCTCAGGCAAATCGACGACGCCGGACGCATCCGCCGGATTGCATCCGAGGTTATTGCCGAGAACCCCAAAACCGTCGCGCAGTACAAAAGCGGCAAAACCAAGGTGTTTGCCTTCTTTATCGGGCAGACCATGAGAAGACTGCAGGGCAAAGCCAACCCGTCACTGGTCAATGAAATTGTCACCGAGCTGCTGAATCATGCCGATTAATACAGAAAGAAGGTAGGACAATGGAATTTCTAGATATCAGCAAAAAGCCGGATCTGACCGATATTTCGGCCATTATCGAAAAGTTCAGGAACGGTGAGTTAAAGGACGGATCCCCGATTACCGTCAGGGGCACTCTGCACCGGATAAAGGAGATGAGCGGGTTTGCCTTTGTCAATGTCCGCTCGCCCCGCCTGGTTTTCCAGTGTGTCTGGGATGCCGAGAGGTCCGAGTGCGACATAAAGGATTTTTCGGTTGAGGAATGTGTGGAAATAGAGGGCACTATTGTCGCCGAGGAGCGCAGCAAGCTGGGATTTGATGTTCACATAAAGTCTATGAAGCGGCTCTCAGGCCGGGCGGACGTGCTGCCGGTTGAGGTCGGCAACGACAGGAAAATCGAAAAACTAAACCTGAACACGCTGCTCGACCACAGGGTAATTACCCTGCGTAACCCGCGGGTCAGGGCTATAATGAAGGTTTGTGACGGGGTTATGTATGCCTTCAGGACCTTTTTGCGAGGCGAGGGCTTTACCGAATTTGTCCCCCCGAAGCTGGTCAAGGCCGGTGCCGAGGGCGGCGCCGACATGTTTGAAGTGGAATACTTTGGCCGTAAGGCTTATCTTGACCAGAGCCCGCAGACATACAAGCAGATGATGGTCGGCGTATTCGGGCGGGTGTTTACGGTGGGGCCGGTTTTCAGGGCTGAAAAGTTCAGCACCAACCGGCATATAAACGAGTTTCAGGGGCTCGACCTTGAGATGGGGTTTATTGACTCCTTCGAGGACATAATGGCACTTGAGGCGCGGATGTTCGAATTCATGTACCAGACGCTGAACGAGCAGTATGCCCCCGAGCTTGAAATGTATCTCGGGCCGGGCAAAAGGCTGCCCGAGCTCGGGGTGTTCCCCAAGATAAAGTTCATGGAAGCCAAAAGACTCTTTGCCGACGCTCATCCCGGAGCAAAAGGACAGGCCGCCCTGCTTGAACCCGATTTTTCACCCGAAGAGGAAAAGTGGCTCGGCGAGTACTTTATCAAGGAGTACAATTCCCCGATAGTGTTCGTGACCCATTACCCGGCGGTCAAGCGCCCCTTCTATGCCATGGAGGACCCCCAGGACCCGGCCTTTACTCTGAGCTTTGACATGCTCCTGGGCGGGCTTGAGGTCACTACCGGCGGCCAGCGCATACACGACTATGAAGAGCAGGTCGCCAAAATGAAGCGCCGCCGAATGAATATCGAGGACTTCTCGGACTATCTGACCATGCACAAATACGGCATGCCGCCGCACGGCGGGCTGGGCTGCAGCCTTGAGCGGATTGTGGCAAGTATACTCGGGCTTGACACTATCAAGCGCGCCGCGGCCTTCCCGAGAGACCGCGACAGACTCAATCCGTAAAGTGGGCCGGACGGGCAAAAACCCGTCCGGCCGCTGCGACGGCCCGAATGTATAACAATGCATAATTATGCACAAGCGAGTTGTGACCCGGAGTGCGCAAATCAAGCTTTCAGCCGCTAAGAACAGGTCTGTGGAGCAATATATATTGCATTAAGAATAAAACATGCACAACAGATAGAGGCGAGAAGCATGGCAAATGCAATAAAACCCACAAACATTGAGAAATTCTAAAAAAACTATTGCAAAATTATGCAATATAGTGTAATATATATACATTAACAACACAACGGAGAGACTTGACATGGATAAAAGCAAAATAAAAAAGGTCGTGCTGGCCTATTCGGGAGGACTTGATACTTCAATAATCATCCCGTGGCTTAAGGAAAACTACAACAACTGCGAGGTCATAGCCGTATGCGGAAACTTCGGGCAGACCGACGAGCTGGTCGGCCTTGAGGAAAAAGCGCTCAAGACCGGCGCGTCAAAGCTGTATATCGAGGACCTTGCCCGCGAGTTCCTTCTGGAATATGCCTTCCCCTGCGTTCAGGCCGGGGCGCTATATGAGGACTATATGCTCGGCACCGCACTTGCGCGCCCGCCTATAGCCAAGCGGGTTGCCGAAATAGCACTTGCCGAGGGCGCCGACGCGGTTTGCCACGGCTGCACCGGAAAGGGAAACGACCAAGTGCGCTTTGAGCTGGCGATAAAGGCCTTCGCACCCGATATGCATATAATTGCGCCTTGGCGCGAGTGGAATATTAAGTCCCGAGACGAGGAAATAGACTACGCCGAGGCGCACGGTATTCCGCTGAGAATCAGTCGCGAGACCAACTATTCAAAGGATAAGAATATCTGGCATCTCTCGCATGAGGGGCTTGACCTTGAGGACCCGGCAAACGAGCCGCAGTACAACAACCCCGGCTTCCTTGAGATGGGGGTGTCCCCCGAGGCCGCGCCCGACAGGCCGACATATGTCACGATTCATTTTGAGGCCGGTATTCCCACGGCGGTTGACGGGGAAGAACTTGACCCTGTGGCACTTGTCCGAAAGCTCAACAAGCTCGGCGGCGAGAACGGCATAGGGCTTCTTGACATTGTTGAGAATCGGCTTGTCGGCATGAAATGCCGGGGGGTTTACGAGACGCCGGGGGGCGCTATCCTCTACCGCGCTCACAAGGTGCTCGAGACTATCTGCCTTGACCGCGATACCGCACATTACAAAGCGCTGGTTGCCCAGAAGCTCGGAGAGCAGGTGTATTACGGTCTGTGGTTTACCCCGCTGACCGAGGCGATACTTGCTTTTGTGAAGTCAACCCAGAAGTATGTCACCGGAGACGTCACACTCAAGCTCTACAAGGGCAACATGATAAATGCCGGGGTAACCTCTCCATACTCGCTCTACGATGCCGAAATAGCCACCTTCAGCGAGGACAATGTCTACAACCAGAGCGACGCCACCGGCTTTATAAACCTCTACGGGCTGCAGTCAAAGATAATCGCAAAGATGAAGGAAAAAAACAACATCAAATAATCACAAAATTAAAGTTCCTTAAGCGGGGGGCCGGGGCATAGCCCCCGGGTTGAAGAAAGGACCGAAACATTATGGCAAGTGAAAAACTCTGGGCCGGACGCACCCGCGGCAGGCCGGAGCGCGCGGCCGACGACTTCAACTCGTCAATAAGCATTGATTGCCGGATGTTCCGGCAGGACATCGCCGGCTCGGCGGCGCACGCGGCAATGCTCGCGCGGCAGGGGATAATCTCACAGGACGAGTATGAGAAAATCAAAAGCGGTCTTGAGGGGATTCTTACCGACCTTGAGGCGGGGAGGCTTGAGATTGACCAGGAGGCCGAGGACATACACATGTTTGTCGAGGCCGAGCTGACCCGGCGGATTGGCGAGACCGGAAAAAAGCTGCATACCGCCCGCAGCCGCAACGACCAGGTAGCGCTCGATTTGCGGATGTATCTCAGGGACGAGGCAGACGGGATTATTTCCCTGATAAAGCAGCTGATGGGGGCGATACTCAGACAGGCCGAGGCAAACCTTGATGTTATAATGCCGGGTTACACCCACCTGCAGCGCGCTCAGCCGATTGTATTTGCACATCACATGCTGGCATATGCAGCTATGCTCGAGCGGGATATTGACCGGATTTGTGATGCGGTAAAGCGCATGAACCTGTCGCCCTTGGGTTCTTGTGCGCTGGCCGGCACGACACATGACGCCGACCGTGAGCTGACGGCAGAGCTGCTCGGTTTTTCTGGGATAACCAAGAACAGCATTGACGGCGTGTCCGACCGCGACTTCTGCCTTGAACTCATGAGCGCGCTCTCGATACTGATGATGCACCTCTCAAGGCTTGCCGAGGAGCTTATTCTCTGGTCCTCCTGGGAGTTTGGCTTTGTCGAGCTTGACGACGGCTACACTACCGGCTCAAGTATTATGCCCCAGAAGAAAAATCCCGACATGGCCGAGCTGGTGCGCGGCAAGACCGGGCGGGTTTACGGGAATCTGGTTTCACTGCTGACCACCATGAAGGGGCTGCCGCTGGCATACAACAAGGATATGCAGGAGGACAAGAAAGAGGTGTTTGAAAGTGTCGACACCGTCCGGGCCTGCCTTAGCATCATGGAGCCGATGATAGCCACCATGAAGGTCAATCGCGAGCGGATGCATGCCGCGGCGCAGGAGGGCTTTATAAATGCCACCGACCTTGCCGACTACCTAACAAAGCGCGGCCTGCCCTTCAGGTCGGCCTACCGGACGGTAGGGGAGATAGTGGCCTATGCGATGAAAAACCAAAAGGTGCTTGAGACCCTGACGCTTGAGGAGTATAAATCCTTTTGCGATTTATTTGAAGCAGATCTTTATTCTGAAATTGACTTGTCAAATTGTGTTGCAAAGCGGGTGTCGGCCGGGGGAACCGGGCCGGATTCGGTTGCAGCACAGCTAAAATGGCTCAGGGAGTATCTTGGCAAATGAAAAAAGTATTTATAGACGGGGAAGCCGGCACTACCGGCCTGAGAATACACAAACGCCTTTCGCAGAGAAGTGATATACAGCTGTTCGCCATTAAAACAGCGCTGAGAAAAGACCCGGTCGAACGGGCAAGGCTGCTCAATGAGGCTGATGTTGCCTTTCTATGCCTGCCCGACGCGGCAGCAATGGAGGCGGTGGCGCTGGTCGAAAACCCCGATACCGTGATAATCGACGCCTCAACCGCCCACCGAACGACCCCCGGCTGGGCATACGGCTTTCCTGAGCTGTCCGAGCGGCACTATGAGGCGATAAGAACCTCAAAACGGATTGCGGTCCCGGGTTGCCACGCTGCCGGCTTTATTGCGCTGGTCTACCCCTTGATTGAGGCCGGCGTTCTCACGAGGGACATAAGGCTCACCTGTTTTTCGCTGACCGGCTACTCGGGCGGCGGCAACAGGATGATAGCCGAGTATGAGTCCGAGGGCCGCGCGCCTGAGCTTGACTTCCCGCGGGTTTATGCGATTGAACAGCAACACAAGCATATAAAGGAAATGATGGCGGTATCCGGCCTTACAAAGGCGCCGCACTTTGAACCTGTTGTTGCCGACTATTACAGCGGGATGCTTGTGACAGTACCGCTGTTTGCCGAAATGCTGAGCGGCGCAGATGCAGCCGACATCACAACGCTATACAATAAGAAGTATAGCAGCAAGATTGTACGGTATTGTGACACAATTGACAAAGCCGGGTTTGTATCAAGCGGAGCGCTCTCGGGTGCCGATTACATGAACATATGTGTCATGGGCAACGGGGACAGAATAACCCTCGCCGCCCAGTTTGACAACCTCGGGAAAGGGGCCTCGGGCTCTGCTGTCGAGTGCATGAACATCGCGCTCGGGCTTGACCCGAGGACCGGACTTGTACTCTGATAAGTAGAATGAACACATCAACATAAACGGAGTTATTGCTGAAATGAAGATAATAGACGGCGGCGTCTGTGCCGCTCTGGGGTTTGCGGCAAGCGGTATTCATTGCGGTATCCGCAAAAACCGCACAAAACTCGACCTTGCCTTAATTTACAGTGAAAAAGTCGCCTCGGCTGCCGCGGTTTACACCACGAATTTAGTGCAGGGCGCGCCGCTAACCGTAACCAGGCAGAATATTTCCAATGGATATGCGCAGGCGGTAATCTGCAACAGCGGAAACGCCAACACCTGCAACAAAGACGGAGTTGAAGTAGCAGAACAAACCTGCTGCCTGCTCGCGCGCGAGCTCGGCATATCCGCTGAAGACGTGATTGTGGCCTCAACAGGCGTGATAGGACAGAAGCTTGACATCACCCCGATTAAAGAGGGCATACCGACGCTTGTAAGCTCACTAGGGAAAAACAGCTCGGACGCAGCCGAGGGGATAATGACGACCGACACCATAAAAAAGGAGATAGCGGTCGAGTTTGAAATAGGCGGGCGGGTCTGCCGCATGGGCGGGATAGCCAAGGGCTCGGGCATGATACACCCCGACATGGCAACCATGCTGGTCTTTATAACCACCGACGCGGCGATTTCCCCGGCCATGCTTCAAAAAGCGCTTTCTGAGGATGTTAAAAACACCTTCAACATGATAAGCATAGACGGCGACACCTCGACAAACGACATGGTAGCCATACTTGCCAACGGCATGGCCGGCAACCCCGAGATTGTCTGCAAAGGTAAAGATTTTGAAACCTTCAAAAAGGCGCTGAGTGCCGTGACGCTGCCGCTGTGCAGAATGATTGCATCTGACGGCGAGGGGGCCACAAAGCTGCTTGAGTGCCGAGTTACGGGAGCCGCCGACGAGGGGACCGCACGGGTTGTGGCCAGAGGTGTAGTATCCTCCACGCTGGTCAAGGCCGCGATGTTCGGGGCCGACGCCAACTTCGGGCGTGTGCTCTGCGCCATCGGTTACAGCGGCGCTCCGGTTGACGTAAACAAAATTGACATTTCGTTTGCCTCTGTGGCGGGGACAGTCAAGGTCTGCGAGGACGGCACCGCAGTCGGCTTCTCTGAGGAGGCAGCAAAGAAAATACTGCTTGAAAAGGAAATAATCATACTCATAGACCTGGAGAGCGGCGGCGCCGGAGCGGTTGCCTGGGGCTGCGACCTGACATACGATTATGTAAAAATCAACGGAGCCTACAGAACTTGAGGAGGGAAGGGCAAAATGACCGGGATTGACAACTTCAAACGCGCTGAGGTGCTGACCCAGGCGCTACCTTACATACAAAAGTATTATAACAAAATAGTGGTCATAAAGTACGGCGGGAACGCCATGGTCAACGAGGAACTCAAGCGCCAGGTCATGGACGATATAATACTGCTCGGACTGATAGGCGTCAAAGTAGTGCTGGTGCACGGCGGCGGCCCCGAAATTACCGAGGTGCTCGAGAAGTTCGGCAAGAAATCGGTGTTTGTCGACGGCCTGCGCGTGACCGACAGGGAGACGGCTGAAATTGTCAAAATGGTGCTGGCCGGCAAGGTCAACAAGAACATCGTCAACCTGATTCAGACCAAGGGCGGCAACGCTATCGGTATCTGCGGCATTGACGGCCGGCTGATTGAAGCCAGACGGCGCGACGAGGTACACGGCTTTGTCGGTGAGATTACCCGGGTCAACGTTAAGCCGATAATGGATTTGCTTCAGAACGGTTACATCCCGGTAGTCTCGACGGTGGGCTGCGACAAGGAAGGGAATATATACAACATAAACGCCGACACCGCGGCGGCATATATAGCCGGGGCTATGTGTGCCGAGCGCCTCATGACCCTGACCGACATTGCCGGAGTGCTGCGAGACGTAAATGACCCGTCCTCGCTCATACACTTCATGAATGTTGACGAGGCCAGAGCAATGATAAAGAGCGGCGCGGTATCGGGCGGTATGATTCCGAAAATCCAGTGCTGCATTGACGCCATAGAGCTTGGGGTAAGAAGGGTTACCATCATAGACGGGCGGGTGCCCCATTCGCTGCTTATTGAGATGCTGACCGACGAGGGCGCCGGAACCATGATTGCGGCGGCCGACGAGTAAGAGACTACAGATTACCGGGGGAGGGAGCCTTATGAACATTATCGGGAAGGATCACGAATATATCGCCGCCACATACGCGCGCTACCCGCTTCGTATTGTGCGCGGGAAGGGGGCGCTTGCCTACGACGAGCAGGGCAATGAATATATAGACCTGGGGAGCGGCATTGCGGTCAACTCCTTCGGTATGTGCGACGACGAGTGGGTTGAGGCTGTCACAAAACAGCTAAAAATCTGCCAGCACACCTCAAATTTATTTTACAGTGACCCCTGCGTGTTGCTTGCCGAACGGCTTTGCTGTATATCTGGCATGAAGAAGGTTTTTTTCTCAAACTCGGGTGCCGAGGCTAACGAGTGCGCAATAAAGGCCGCACGAAAATATGCGGCGACTAAATACGGGGACGAGAGGTATAATATAATAACTCTGAAGAACAGCTTTCACGGCCGCACGATAACCACGCTGGCCGCCACCGGGCAGGAAACCTTCCATACCGATTATCAGCCGCTCACCCCGGGGTTCGTTTATGTCGAGCCGGGCGACCTTGATTCGGTTGAGGAGCAGGCAAAGGCCGGCAGGGCAGCGGCGGTGATGTTTGAGCTGATACAGGGCGAGGGTGGTGTTGTGCCGCTGCCGCAGGAGTTTGTCGGTAGACTTGCAGATATTGCCGTCAAACACGACCTTTTGCTTGTCGTCGACGAGGTTCAGACCGGCTGCGGGCGGACCGGGGAGTATTTTGCCTACATGAAATACGACATAATCCCGGATATAGTGACCCTTGCAAAAGGGCTTGGCGGCGGGCTGCCGATAGGCGCGACCCTGCTTGGCGAGAAGGTGAAGGACGTGTTCACTCCCGGCTCGCACGGCTCGACCTTCGGCGGTAACCCGGTGGCATCTGCCGGGGCGCTGAATATTTTATCGAGAATTGATAAAAAACTACTTGACAAAGTAAAAGAAAAGTCGGATTATATAATGAAGGAGCTTCGCGGCGCGCCGGGGGTTATGGGTGTCACCGGCATGGGGCTGATGGTAGGCATTGAAACCTCAAAGCCGGCCGACGAGGTCATCAGACGATGCCGCGAGATGGGTGTCATAGTTATCAGAGCCAAAAACAAAGTCAGGCTGCTGCCGCCGCTTAATATCTCTGAGGATTTGCTCAAAAGGGCGGTTGCAGTGCTCAAGGCGGCCTGCGCCGAGTGAGGGAGGGGAGACAATGTTGAATCTTACCGGAAGAAGCTTTTTAAAGCTGCTTGATTTTACCCCGGAGGAAATACTTGGCCTCATTGAGCTTGCCGCCGAATTTAAAGCAAAGAAAAAGGCCGGCATACCCCACAGGCTTTGCGAGGGCAAGAATATCGCCCTGATTTTCGAGAAGACCAGCACCCGCACTCGCTGCAGCTTTGAGGTCGCCGCCTACGACCTCGGTATGAACGTCACCTATCTTGACCCACAGGGCTCGCAGATAGGCAAAAAGGAGAGCATTTCCGACACGGCGCGGGTACTCGGTCGGCTGTATGACGGGATTGAGTACCGCGGGTTTGAGCAGTCTATTGTCGAGGAAATAGCAAAATACGCCGGTGTGCCGGTCTGGAACGGGCTTACCAACGAATTTCACCCGACGCAGGTGCTCGCCGATATGCTCACCATAAAAGAGCGCTTCGGATATCTCAAGGGACTGAATCTTGTCTATTTCGGCGACGCGCGCTACAACATGGGCAACTCGCTTATGGTGGGCTGCGCCAATCTTGGGCTGAATTTCACGGCTGCCGCACCCGCTGAGTTTTTCCCATCAAAAGAGCTTATAGAGAAATGCCAGGAGATAGCGCGCACCACCGGTTCTGAACTCAGGTTTATTTCAGACCCCGAGGAAGCCGCGCGCGGGGCGCAGATTGTTTATACCGACGTCTGGCTGTCAATGGGCGAGCCCGAGGCGGCATGGGGAGAAAGAATTAAGGCGCTGCTCCCCTATCAGGTAAACGGTAGAATAATGAGCCTGGCCGACCCTGCGGCAGTTTTCATGCACTGCCTGCCGTCCTTTCACGACATGAAAACCGGCATCGGCCGGGAAATCGGCGAGAAATACGGGCTTTGCGGGCTTGAGGTCACAGACGAGGTCTTTGAGAGCGAGCGCTCGGTGGTATTCGACGAGGCCGAGAACAGGATGCACACAATAAAAGCAGTGATGGCGGCGACGCTTACTTAGAATATTCCACGAAAGATGAGTTACTGCCATAAAGGCAACCGGCTCATCTTTCAATATGCAAAGATGCAGAAAACTTCGGGTTTGTTTTTATCCGGCGGCAATGGTAGATTCGTGTCGCCGGGGAAAGGATAAAAAGAATGAAAAAAGCTTTTCTGGTGCTGGAGGACGGGAGGGTTTTCCCGGGCGAGAAGTTCGGCGCGGATACCGAGAACGTCGGCGAGCTGGTCTTTACCACCAACATGTGCGGCTATATCGAGACGCTCACCGACCCGAGCTACTATAGTCAGATTGTGCTGCAGACCTTCCCGCTTATCGGCAATTACGGAATCATCGAGGCCGACTTTGAGGGCCCCTGCTGTGTGCGGGGCTATGTCGTGCGCGAGTGGTGCGATTTCCCCTCAAATTTCCGCTGCCAGTATGATCTTGACAAGTTCCTGAAGGACAAAAATGTTGTCGGGTTGTGCGGTATCGACACCCGGCAGGTGACAAGAATCATACGCGAGCACGGGGTTATGAACGCGGCAATCTGCGACAGTGTCCCCGAGGACCTCTCGTTTATTAAAAACTACAAAATTAAGGATGCCGTGCTGAGTGTGAGCCGCAAGGAAAAAACCGATTACCCGGCAGAAAACGAAAAATACCGGGCGACCCTGATTGACTACGGCGCCAAGAATTATATTAAAAAATCCCTGCAGATGCGCGGTTGCAGCGTTACAGTGGTTCCAGCAACCGTATCGGCGGAGGAAATCCTCTCGGACAGTCCCGACGGCCTTGTGCTGCCCAACGGTCCCGGCGACCCGGCAGAAAACAAGTACCAGATAGGGCAGCTTGAAAAACTGCTCGGGAAACTCCCGATATTCGGTATCTGTCTCGGGCACCAGCTGCTGGCGCTGGCCGCCGGGAGCCGTACAATAAAGCTGCAATACGGCCACCGCGGTGCAAACCAGCCGGTGCGCGACCTTTCGGGGACCCGGACATATATAACCAGCCAGAACCACGGCTATGCGGTCGACAATGCAAGCATCAAATGCGGAAAGCTCTTGTTTCAGAACGCCAACGACGGTACCTGCGAGGGGATAGACTACCCCGACCTCATGGCCTTTTCGGTTCAATTCCACCCCGAGGCAAGTGCAGGGCTGCTTGACACGTCCTTTTTGTTCGACCGGTTTATTCAGATGATGGCCAGAGAAGGGAGGAGCAGATAATGCCGCTTGACAAGAGTATAAAAAAAGTGCTGGTTATCGGCTCCGGCCCTATTGTAATAGGCCAGGCCGCCGAATTTGACTATGCCGGCGCGCAGGCCTGCCGCATGCTCAAGGCGGCCGGCATCAATGTGGTGCTGGTCAACTCAAACCCGGCCACTATCATGACCGACAGCGCACTGGCCGACGAAATATACCTCGAGCCGCTCACCGCCGAGACGGTCGCAAGGATAATAGAGAAAGAAAGGCCCGACAGCCTTCTGGCAGGGCTTGGCGGTCAGACCGGTCTGACGCTCGCCATGCAACTGAGCAGGAAGGGAATACTGGAAAAATTCGGCGTACGGCTTATAGGCACCAACACCGAGGTAATAGACAAGGCCGAGGACAGGCAGCTCTTCAAGGAGACCATGCGCTCGATAGGCGAGCCAACAGTGCCCTCGGATATAGCTACCGACATAGAGACCGCAATGGCGATTGCCGCCGGAATAGGATACCCGGTCATCATACGCCCGGCCTTCACACTCGGCGGCACCGGCGGCGGGGTTGCATACAGCGAGGAGGAGATGCGCTCGGTGGCTACTGCCGGAATCGAAGCCTCGCCGATAGGCCAGATACTGGTCGAAAAATATATATACGGCTGGAAGGAAATAGAGTTTGAGACCATGCGCGACAGCGTAGGCAACACAATAGCGATCTGCAGCATGGAGAACGTCGACCCCATCGGCGTGCATACCGGCGACAGCATTGTGGTGGCGCCGGCGCTGACACTCGCCGACAAGGAATACCAGATGCTGCGCTCCTCGGCACTTAAAATCATCGAGGCTCTCGACATTGTCGGGGGCTGCAACTGTCAGTTCGCGCTTGACCCCGACAGCTTTGAGTACGCGGTGATAGAAGTCAACCCGCGGGTCTCGCGCTCCTCGGCGCTGGCCTCCAAGGCCACCGGCTACCCTATTGCCAAAATCACCACCAAAATTGCGCTGGGATACACCCTTGACGAAATTACAAACGAAATTACCGGGAAGACCTGCGCCTGCTTTGAGCCGGCGATTGACTACGTCGTCGTGAAATTCCCGAAGTGGCCGTTTGACAAATTCGTCGGCGCCTCAAGGAAGCTCGGTACCCAGATGAAGGCTACCGGCGAGGTTATGTCAATTGCCCCGTCCTTTGAGATGGCGCTGATGAAGGCGGTCCGCGGCGCCGAGCTCTCACTAGATACGTTAAATGCCGAGCCGATAAGCAATAAGGACATCACAGAACGCTTAATATGGCCGGATGACAGGCGGATTTTCACGATTTTTGAGGCCATAAAGGGCGGAATGTCGATTGACCGGATTTTCGAGCTGACCAAAATTGATCGCTTCTTTATCAAAAAAATAAAAAACCTTGTGGATTACGAGGCTCAGATTGCCAAGGGGCTGACCGAAGAGCTCTACAAGAAGGGCAAAAAGCTCGGATATACCGACGCCGCGCTCGCGCGCATTTCGGGCTGCCGCAAGTTGCCGTTTGAGGCTAATTGCGTCTACAAAATGGTCGACACCTGCGCCGCCGAGTTCGACGCGGTGACCCCCTACTTTTATTCAACCTACGATACAGAATGCGAATCCCGCAATATGAAGCGCAGCAGCAAGCCGGTAATATTGGTGCTCGGCTCGGGTCCAATCCGCATCGGGCAGGGTATTGAGTTTGATTACTCGTCGGTTCACTGCGTCTGGACCCTCAAGGACCTGGGGTATGACGTTGTGATTGTAAACAACAACCCCGAGACGGTGTCCACCGACTACGACACCGCCGACCGGCTGTACTTCGAGCCGCTGACCCCCGAGGACGTGATGAACATAATCAAGGTTGAAAAGCCTGTCGGCGTTGTGGTGGCCTTCGGCGGGCAGACGGCCATTAAGCTGACAAAGTACCTCGACAAATGCAATATACCCATTCTCGGGACTTCGGCCGAGGGGATTGACATTGCCGAGGACCGCGAGAAATTTGACCGGCTGCTTGAGAAGTTCAATATAAAGCGGCCGCGCGGAATGGCGGTAAACACGCTCAGAGAAGCGCTTGAGGCCGCCCGGACGCTCGGCTTCCCGGTGCTGCTGAGACCCTCGTACGTTATCGGCGGCCAGCACATGAAGATTGTCTACAGCGAAAACGAAGTTAAAACCTACATGAACCGCATACTGGCCGAGGGAATTGACAACCCGGTCCTCATCGACAAGTACATGAGCGGCACGGAAATTGAGGTCGATGTCATCTCGGACGGCGAGGATGTGCTTATCCCCGGCGTCATGCAGCACATCGAGCGCGCCGGGGTTCACAGCGGCGACTCTATTGCTGTCTTTCCGCCCTACAACATCAACGACAAGATGATGAAACTGGTGCTCGAGAGCTCCGAGAAGCTGGCAAAGTCGCTCGGCACCAAGGGACTGGTGAATATCCAGTTCCTTATATACCACAACGAGCTTTACGTAATCGAAGTCAATCCGCGCGCCTCGCGGACCGTCCCCTATATCAGCAAGGCCGCCGACATACCGATGGTCGAAATAGCCTCAAAGGTTATGACCGGGAGCAGGCTGCGCGATCTGGGCTACGGCACCGGGCTATATAAGACCCCGCCTTACTTTGCGGTCAAGGTGCCGGTATTCTCGTTTGAAAAGCTTAGCGATGTCGACTCCTATCTTGGCCCCGAGATGAAATCAACCGGCGAGGTGCTGGGGGTCGGCAAAAACCTGCAGGAGGCGCTCTTCAAGGGGATGACCTCGGCGGGAATGCTGCTCAAATCCACGGCTACCCACCGGGAGGTCGGAGTGCTGCTCAGCGCGGCCTCCCAGGACCAACAGGAAATTGTCTCTATCGCCAAAAAGCTCGATGACCTGCATTTTAAAATCTACGCCACGCCCGAGACTGCGGTCTCGGCCTCAAAACTCGGAATTGACGTGCAGATTGTCGTGAGCATCCGGGACAAGCGGGTTTACAAGCTGCTTGAGGAGGGCAAAATCAACTATGTAATTTACACCGGCGCCCTCGTCGACAACACGCTTGACGACTATATCGCCCTCCACCGACGCGCGCTGCAGCTCTCTGTCCCCTGTGTGACCTCGCTTGACACTGCAAATGCCGTAGCCGACATTATAGCAAGCCGCTACAACGAGCAGAACACCGAGCTTGTGAACATAAACAAAATGCGCACCTCCCGCGAGAAGCTCAGATTTACCAAGATGCATGCTACCGGCGACGACTATATCTGTATCGAGAATTTCGACGACCGGATAGAGAGCCCCGAATCGCTCTGCGTCACCCTATGCGACCGGCGGCGGGGAGTTGGCGGCGACGGCATTGTCCTTATTGAAAAGTCGGATATAGCCGACGTTAAAATGCGGGTTTACAACCGCGACGGCAGCCGGGGCAAAATGGCGGGCAACTCAATCCGCAATATCGGCAAATATATCTATGACAAGGGATATGTCGCCCGCGACACCGTCACGGTTGAGACCGACAGCGGGGTGAAAACCCTGACACTCTATACCTCAGACGGGAAGGTGACCTGTGTGAGCGTCAATATCGGGCACCCCGACTTCTCGACTGCCTCAATTCCGATGCTGACCGACCTGCCCGAAGCGGTTATGGTGCCGCTGGAAGTCGGGGGCAGGGAATATAAAGTCACCTGCCTGTCGGTCGGAAATCCCCACTGCGTCGTGTTCTGCGACCGGATTGACAATATCGATATCGAGAATATCGGCCCGCTTTTTGAGTATCACAAGGTATTCCCCGAGCGGGTCAATACCGAGTTTGTCAGAGTGGTCAACCGCAATACGCTGAAAATGCGGGTCTACGAGCGGGGCAACGGCGAGACCCAGGCCTGCGGCACCGGCGCCTGCGCGGCGGTGGCCGCCGCTATCAAGAACGGCTTTTGCAACATGGGCGAGGATATAACCGTTAAGGTGCTCGGGGGAGATTTGATTGTAAACTGGACCGAGAACGGTATTGTACTGACCGGCGATACCGTCAAGGTCTTTGACGGCGAGATTGAGATATAAGGATGCGGGGCGCTGCCCCGGTACCCCCGCTCAAGGAGCTTTTTTGAAAATTAGTTCCTTGAGAATCTCAAACAACTGTCAAAAACTACATCGCTGAGTATTGCAGCGCGGGCTCACCAACCCGCGCTGCTGTCGCTATTTCAAGGATACTTCCGAAATTTAGAATTCCCACGCAAAATTTCGTTGACAATTTATGCCGAATGTAATAGAATAGAACTGACAAATTCACAGGGGGTGGAATTATGAACCTCGCTACTCTTTTATCCTTGCTATTTCTGGCCCTTCAGGTGGTGATTCTCGCCATATGCATCTGGCTGGGCTACCGCCGCGGCACCGGCCGGTCGGTTGTAAGACTGATTTACCTTTCGGTTCTCGCGGTATTGTCCTTTTTCCTTGCCAGGTGGCTTGCCGGACTTTTTTCCGGGGTCGCCCTGATTGCTGTCGCCCGGTTTTACAGCGAGCCGATAAAGCAGCTGATGCTCAGGTCGCCCCAGACCGAGCAGCTTGTGGGCAGGATTATTACCGCCCTGCTTGTTCCGGTTATTTTCGCGCTTGTTTTCGGAGTGTTGCAGCTGCTCTCGCTGATTAGGCTGAAAACCCTGTCCGAGAAGCTTATTCTGCTGGTGAAAAAAGACGGCGACCCGAAAGGTGCGGCCAGCAGCTGGATAGGCGCCGGAATTGGCGTGATTCAGGGAATTCTTATTGCCGCGGTACTGCTTGCCCCGCTCTCCTGTGCAGTTGTTATCCTGCGCTCGGTCGACTCACAGGCGCTTGAAGCGCTCGGCCTGCCGGGATATGAAACCCGGCAGACAGACACTGCCGGCGTGGCAATTCCCAAAAATATACTCAAGCCCTCGCTCTTGCCGGGTTTGGTACACAGGGACCTTTCCTCCTCAAATGGTGGCTTTACATTCGCCGGGTTTTTCGCCGGCCTTATTACCGAAGCACTTACTAGCATCGAAGGGTATGACACAAACCTGGCCGACGAGATGACGGTAATCCTTAACGCCACCGGCGAGGCGATGAGGATATACAACGAAAGCCTCGGGTCAGGCATGTCCACAGAACTGGCCGCTATCAACGCGGTCGCCGTCCTTGTACCCTATATGGAACAATCGGTATTGCTGCCCGAGATCTCCTCGCAGCTTCTCAATGCGGCGACCGTGTCCTGGGAAAACGGCGAGAGCTTTATCGGAATCGAGCCTCCCGCCAATGCAAACAGCCCGGCAGGGGTGCTCGTGGGGGCGCTGATGCAGTCCTTCAGGGGTGCGACGCCCGAAAATGTCGAAGATATTCTCAACACTCTGGTCGGCAGCGACGGCGATAGGAGTTCTGTGATGGAGAATATCATGAGCCTTACCGGGGAGGAGGTTGACGTCAGCTCGGACGAGGCGATAGAGCTTCTGGCCGACTCGCTGATAGTAATCGGCGAGAACCAAAACATGGCCCCGGTTATAGAGGCGGTGGGGCAGCTCGGCTCGGACCTTATCAGAGAATACAATATCACAACCATTCCGGCCGATGAGTCGGGAGCGTATGATGAAATAAAAAACGCGCTTGTAGAGGAGCTAAATACCACTGCCGAGCTTGATTATGAGAGCCGCGTGAATTCGCTTGCCGATAAAATTGTCAGCACGGCCGAGAGCTACAATTATTCGGTTTCATCTGCCAAGGCAAAGCTGCTTGCAATCAGCCTTATGTCGTATTTTGGCAGTGAGGAGAATATTACGGTTGAGGGGCTTATGGAATACTTCGGCATAACCGAGGCTGATATTACCGAATACAATGACAGCAACCCCTGAGCTCCCGGCATCCCAATATACAAAAAAGCCCGCCGATCGGCGGGCTTTTTGTTGATGTGATGTTATTTGGACGATAATTTGCCTGGCATCTTTCACGGTATGTCGTTTGGCGGGAAATACAGGGAGCGCGTTTGTCTCGCAACGACAAGCCTGCGCGCCCTACAAGAAGGCGCTGACAGCCGCAAGGTTTCCCAAACGCCCCCACACTCGACTTTTGTATGTTAAAAAACAAATAAAATCCCCGAGCAATGTCAAATTTCAGAAAAACGCATAAGATATTATAGGAGATTGACTTATCTCCGCACAAAAACTGGAGGTTACAGAAATATGGCAGAAAATCGATTTTCATGCGGATGTTCGGGTGGTTCGTCGGGTAGGGAAATGATTTGCATTGAAACAAACAGAATACTTGACTCCTGCCGGGACCGCGATTGTTTTGAGAATGTCCGGGTCATACTCACCGACTTCGGAAACGATATCATAGAGCGCACGTCGGTTGTGAGGACAAAAAGCGCGTGCATTGCATGGACTTACATAAACATCGAGCCGGTGCTCTTCAACCGCGGCTTCTACACGGTGACAATCAGATTCTATGTCAAGCTGGTGTGTGAGGCCTGCATCGGAGGGAAAGCCCAGGAGTTCGACGGGGTAGCCGTCGTAGAGAAAAAGGTTATCCTGTACGGGAGTGAGAGCAACGTCTGTATTTTCAAGAGCAATGCCGACCCGAATGATTATTGTCAGAACCCCGACCCGATTTGCTGCAGCAGGAACGTGCCCAACGCGGTTGTCGAGGTAGTTGACCCGGTGGTGCTTCAGACCAAGGTGATAGATCCCTGCGACGAGCGGAAATGCTATTACTGCTGCTGTGCCTGCGATATTCCCGAGGCGGTGACCCACCGTCTGAGCGGAAATCTCAGCGACGACGGCAAGCGCGAGAAATATCTGGCTGTGACGCTCGGTATCTTCTCGGTTGTAAGGATTGTAAGACCCGGCCAGTACCTTATCAACGCGACCGAATACATGGTGCCCGACAAGGAATGCGTTGAGGCGGCCGACGACGACCCCTGCAGCCTATTCAGAAAGATGGCGTTCCCGGTAAGCGAGTTCAGCCCGCCCACCCTCTGTCCCGGCAGCATAGAAAAGAAATGCGGTGGCTGACAGGGCAGGTAAGAGCGAACAGGTAATAAGGAAACAGGCAAACACCACCCGACATGAAAAATAAATTAAACCGCCAATAAATCCGGCGGCCGTATATCCCGAGCGCTGGCTTCGGATATTCGGCCGCCGAGTATTCCTACATAAGTGGATATGAGATTATCGGCAGCCTATGGGCCGCCGTTGCGCCCTTTCTCTGGGAGCGGGAATTTGTTGATTTTATACCGCGCTTCTGAAGATAAGCTGCGGTTTTTCGGTGCCCTTGACGCAGCCCTCGGTAATCCTGACCGCCTCCACATCCCGCCGGCTCGGAATCTCAAACATCAGCTCGGTCATAAGGCCCTCCAGGATAGACCTCAGACCGCGCGCGCCGGTTTTGCGGGCAATTGCCAGGTCGGCCACTGCTCTTAGCGCTGCCTCATCGAAGTGGAGCTCCACTCCGTCCATTTGAAAGAGCTTTATATACTGGCGGAGCAGCGAGTTTTTTGGCTCGCTGATGATTTTCACAAGCGCGTCGTTGTCAAGCTCGTCAAGCGTGACGATAATAGGCAGGCGCCCGACAAGCTCGGGGATGAGCCCGAACTTTATGAGGTCATGGGGAATAACATCCCTCAAAATGCCGTTTGCGCGCTTTTCGTCCCTCTTTCTGATTTCGCCCTGGAATCCTACGGTGTTGTTGCCTTTGCGTTTCTCAATTATTTTCTCAAGTCCATCAAAAGCACCGCCGCAGATAAAAAGGATGTTTTCGGTATTTATCTGGATAAACTCCTGATTCGGATGCTTCCGGCCGCCCTGCGGGGGCACGTTTGATATAGTTCCCTCGAGTATTTTAAGCAGGGCCTGCTGAACGCCCTCGCCCGAGACGTCGCGGGTTATCGAGCGGTTTTCGCTCCGCCGCGAGATTTTGTCGATTTCGTCGATATAGATAATGCCGCGCTCTGCAAGCTCGATGTCATAGTCGGCAGCCTGTATGAGACGCAGGAGGATGTTCTCGACATCCTCGCCGACATATCCCGCCTCGGTCAGGGTCGTGGCGTCGGCGATGGCAAAGGGAACCTTCAGGGTCTTGGCAAGCGTCTGTGCCAGATAGGTCTTGCCCACGCCGGTAGGCCCGATAAGCAGGACATTGCTCTTCTGAAGATCTACTTCATTTTCGTCAACTGCTTTTTCCTGTGCCTTATTCCGCTGGGAGTGCCGCCGACCTCTACGGTTGAGGTCTGAGCTGAGCACCCGCTTGTAATGGTTATAAACCGCCACTGACAAGGAAACTTTAGCCCTTTCCTGACCTATCACATATTGGTCGAGGGTTTGCTTTATATCCTTGGGGCGGGGAAGCGCGTCGAGCGTCAGCGAGCCGATGTCCTTTTCCTGCGGCAGGTTGCTGTAAATCAGCTCCTCGCAGGCATCGACGCAGAAGTCGCAGATATAAAGGCCTGTCGGAGAAGGGATTAGAAAGTTGACCTGATTCTCGTTCCGACCGCAAAACGAGCAGAAGCGCGTCGTTGTTTTGTTGTTGCGGTTGGTGGTATTTGCGCCAGCCATTTTGTAGTGCCTCTCTTTGGGTTCAGTGCCTCCCGCCGCAGCACCTGTCGCGGCAATAGGAAAGCATGTAATAGGTAATTTGTGCTGGGGAGTTCAGAAAAATTACGGGCGTTTGGTCATGACCGAGTCTATAATACCGTATTCCTTGGCCTCGGCGGCGATCATATAAAAATCGCGGTCTGTGTCGCGGGCTATCTGCTCAACCGTTTTGCCGGTGCGTTCTGCCAGAATGTTGTTGATGTTATCCCTCATGCGCAGGATAAGCTCGGCCTGTATCTTGATGTCGCTCGCCTGGCCTTTGGCCCCGCCGATAGGCTGATGAATCATAATAAGGCTGTTGGGGAGCGCGGCACGCTTGCCCTTTGTACCGGCGGCGAGCAGGAAAGAGCCCATGCTGGCAGCCATCCCGACACAAATGGTAGCAACGTCGCATTTAACAAAATTCATGGTATCATATATAGCCATTCCGGCCGTAAGAGAACCGCCCGGAGAGTTGATATAGAAGTTGATGTCCTTATCCGGGTCCTGGGCTTCAAGGAAGAGCATCTGGGCCACGACCAGCGAGGCCGTGGTGTCGTTGACTTCGTCTGAAAGGAATATAATCCGGTCATTGAGCAATCTTGAAAAAATATCGTAGGACCTTTCCCCCCTGCTGGTTTGCTCCACGACCACAGGCACAAGGGCAGCTTTTATGTCCCTTATATAATCACTGAACATGTTTCCCTCCGGCTCATAAAATTTTTCTCTATAAACTTACTCGGTCTTATCTCCATCGGGGGCTTCCTTGTTGTCCTCGTCCTTGTCGTCGTTATCCTCGTCCTTGTCGTCGCAGTGGCATTCGGTTTCTTTTATTACTGCATTGTCCCGCACGAATTTCATTGCCTTCTTCAGCGCCAAATCTTTTTTTACCACCTCGGCGCTCACCATTTCCCGGATTTTTTCAGCCTCGGTGTTATATAGTTTCTCAAGCCGCTCGTATTCGGCATTTATCTCATCCTCGGTAGCGGCAATGCCCTCAAGCTCGGCTATTTTCTCAAGGGCGAGCCTGAGCTTTACCTGCTCTTCGGCGCCCGGGCGGAGCTTTTCTCGCAAATCCCCAAGTTTCTGCTGGGTGTACTGCAGGTACAGGTCAAGGCCAAGCCCCTGCATGCGCAGGTGGTTTTCGTAATCCCGCACCGAGCTGTCGACTTCAGCCTCAAACATCGGCTCGGGAATATCCGCTACCAGCTTTCCGACAAGAGCATCAGAGAGCGCATTGTCAACCCCGCGGTCGGCCTCGGTCTCGTGCCTCTTCTGGATTTTTGCCTTCACGTCATCTCTGTATTCAGCGAAGGTATCGAACTCGGATACGTCCTTGGCAAATTCGTCGTCAAGCGCGGGGAGCTCGGTTTTGGTTATTGACCTGAGCTTGCATTTGAAAACCGCGGGTTTTCCGGCCAGCTCTTCGGCGTGGTAATCCTCGGGGAATGTGACATTGACCTCAAATTCGTCGCCTGGGTTGTGACCTGCGACCTGGTCCTCAAACCCGGGGATAAAGGTATTGGAGCCGAGTGTGAGCGGGCGGTCTTCGCCCTTGCCGCCTTCAAATGCTATGCCGTCGCAGAACCCCTCAAAGTCAATAAACACGGTATCGCCAACCTCGGCGGGGCGGTCTGTGATGCTTATTTCGCGGGAGTTGCGACTCTGAATCACCGATATTTCAGCGTCAACCTCCTCGTCGCTCACATTGTGGACGTGTCTTTCGACCTCGATACCCTTGTAACCCTCAATCGAAACATCGGGCTTTACATATACCTTGGCCGAAAAGCGCACCCCGTCGTCGGTAGAGAGCACATCTATTTCGGGACGGCTTACCACCTCAAGGCCCGATTCGTCTAAAGCATTCTCATAGGCGTCGGGCAGAACTTCGTTTATAGCGTCGTCATAGAAGTAGGTTTTACCGTACATTTTTTCGATTATGCTGCGCGAAGCCTTGCCGGGTCTGAATCCCGGAATGCTGATTCTCTTAACTCTCCTGCGATATGCGTTCTCAATCGCAGCCTCAAATGCCGCCTTATCAACCGAAAACTCAAGTGTGTACAGATTTTTATCGGTTTTTTCGGCTTTGACTAAACTCATTAAAACAATTCCCTCCGAAGATAATTTTGCAACCTCTATATTTTACTTCATTATGTGCCTTTTGTCAATAGTTTTCTTTTATATCGGCCATGCTGCTCTAAATTCTGACAGGCATCGGTACAAAATCGATATAATCAGAAGAAACAAGCTGGAATGTCACATCTTCAAAAACAAACTTGGCCTCAGGCCCGTAATACCCATGTATGTGACCATAATAACACATGGTTATATTGTGTTCATGCAGAATGTCAACCAGCTCGCGGCAGACAAACCCGTTCCACACCGGCGGGAAGTGGAAGAAAGCTGTTACCGGATAGCCGGTTTCTGTTGCAAGCGGCCGGGCCGCCGCTGTGCTGAGGCTGAGCCGTATGGCCTCGCGGTTTATGATTTTCTTATAATCGGGTTGGTTTTCGGCCTGCGTGCGGGTTTGCTCGTTGTACCAGCCGCGGGTCCCGCAGATTATTATGTTTTCGACGACATGCGCATTGTTATAAAGTATGTCTATTGAGGAAATACGGTTACGCTCAAAGAGTGTTCTGAGCTTTTTTTGTGTCGACCACCAATAGTCGTGATTCCCCTTGCCGATAATTTTCTTGCCGGGGAGCCGCTCAAGAAAAAGAAGGTCGGGCAGGGCATCCTCAAGTGTGAGCGCCCAGGAAATATCGCCCGGGATTATCACGGTGTCGCCATCCCCGACAACCCTGTTCCAGTTTTGAAAAAGGCGCGACATGTAATTGCTCCAGCGCGGCCCGAAGACCTCCATTGATTTTGTGCTGTCCGAGGAGAGATGCAAATCTGAAATCACAAAAACAGACAAACGCGGCTCCTTTCTCGGTCTTTTTGAATAAATGACATGTTATTACACATAATATATCCGGTCCGACAAGGATAAGGTCAAAAAGGATAAAGGGATGGTCACACAAATGGAAAAAAGAGACAAGGGTCAGAGGCAGCATAAGGAGGCAAGCGGCAAGGGGATACAGGAGTGCATTAGTTGCGACGTCAAAAACTGCTATTATCATGACAGCAGCAATTATTGCACCGCCGAGCAGATAAACGTAGGTCCCGGGAGTGCCCTGAGCAGTGCCGAGACCCTTTGCACCACCTTCAGACCGAAGTCCGAATAATCCGGGCTCGGCCCGAAAGCCCTATGCGGCAGCCGGCGAGAGCGCCGGTGTCGCCGGCCGGCATGAAATTGCCGGCTTTTACTTAAGAATATAATTTTTCATCTCTTCCCGGGCGACCGTGGTTGTAAATCTTATCGGCCGACTGCCTATACCGGCAAGAGGGGAGGGAATCGGTCTGCCGGTGAGGCTGTGCAGTTGGTCAAAGGCCTCAAGTTCTCCGGCGGGGGCGCTGCCGGTCATCGCCCGGTACACATCTCCCGCAAACTTATAGGGGCTTGCGGTTGACACAACGGCGATAATGCTCCTGTCGCCGGTCTCGCGCCGGTATTTTTCGGCGCAGCTAAAGGCCACGGCGGTATGTGTGTCGCAAAGGTAGCCGTACTTTTTGAAAATGTCTTGTATAGCCGCCGTGGTTTCGGTTTCGTCTGCAAAATAGCCGATAAAGCTCTCGGATATTTTATCCTTTTCTTCGCCGGCAATCAAATAGCTGCCGGTTTTTGCGAGCTTTGCGGTGTATTCCCGAGTTTTATCGGCGCCGGCGATGTAATAGAGCAGCCGCTCAAGGTTGCTAGATATCAGTATATCCATCGAGGGTGACATTGTCTTGTGGAAGGTGCGGTTGCGTTCGTATCTTCCGGTGCGCAGGAAATCTGTCAGCACGTTATTTAAGTTTGAAGCGCAGATAAGCTTTTTTATCGGCACACCCATCAGCCCGGCAATGTATGCTGCCAGAATATTTCCGAAATTGCCGGTCGGCACGCAGACACAGAACCGGTCGCCTGCCCTCAGCGCACCGCAGTTTTGCAGCTCACAATAAAGCGAAACATAATAGACCACCTGCGGCACAAGGCGCCCCCAGTTAATCGAGTTGGCGCTTGAGAGAAAGGCTCCCCGGCGGTCGAGCTCCAGGGCAAGTTCTGAATCCGAGAATAGCTGTTTTACGCCGTTTTGGCAATCGTCAAAGTTGCCGCGCACCGCGCAGACATCGACATTTCCGCCGGTCTGGGTTGCCATCTGTAGTTTTTGTACCAGACTCACGCCGTTTTCGGGGTAGAATACGGTTATCCGGGTCTGGTCGATGTCCCGAAAGCCCTCAAGCGCCGCCTTGCCGGTATCCCCTGAGGTGGCGACCAGTATATGTGCGGCTCTTCTCTCGCCGGTTTTTTTCAGCGCGCGGGTAAGCAGCCGCGGCATGAGCTGCAGCGCCATGTCCTTGAAGGCCGCGGTAGGCCCGTGCCAGAGCTCAAGTGAAAAGAGTCTGTCGTCAAGCCGGGCAAGGGGGGCGGGCCCGCCGGGGAAGGATTCGGGGCGGTAGGCTGCACGGCAGTCGTCAAGCAGTTCCTCAAACGAGTAGTCGGTGAGAAATTTTGTAAGTATGTGAGCCGCCCTCTCGTGGTAGGGCACATGGCGGAGTTTGTCTATTTCATCCTTGGCAAGGGTCGGTATGCTCTCGGGGAGATACAGCCCGCCGTCGTCGGCAATACCCCGCTTAACAACCTCGGCTGAGGTGTACCTGGCACCACTTGGGTCTCTTGTGCTCTTGTAAAGCATATTTTGCAGGTTCCTTTATTTTAACTTTTTTCGTGTTAGTGAATATTATCCTCAATAAATTTTTTGGCGTTTTTCCAGAAGATTTTCCCGATAAGCTCATCGCTCAGGCCGGCTCCTGCCAGCGTGTCGGCAATTATATTAAGCCCGGAGATGTCCCCTACCTCCTCGGGAATGTCTGTGCCGTCAAGGTCGCAGCCCAGCGCGACAGAGTCCTCGCCGCCAAGCGACAGATAATGCTCTATATGGCGGACAACATCCCTGACTCCGGCCTCTCTCCCCGGCGCAAGGTGCGAGCGGCAGAGGCTGACGCCCACCAGCCCCCGAAGCTCGCATATCGCCCTGAAATGCCGGTCGCGCAGGTTTCGGCTGTGGGGATAGACCGCATGCGAGTTTGAGTGTGAGGCTATTATGGGCTTGCCATAGCTTCGGGCTATCTCAATCATCTCCTCTGCTGCCTGCTCCGAGGCATGCGAGACGTCGGGGATAATGCCGAGCTCAAAGCAGCGTTGAATGACCTGACGCCCGAAATCGGTGAGCCCCGTGTCGGTATCGTGCGAGCCGCCAATAATGGTCTCGCCGGCCCACAGGGGCACCAGAGAGCGAACACCCTTCTGGTAGAGCGCGTCGAGCCGGGAGATGTCCCCGGCGAGGATTCGGGCGTCCTCGACGCTGAAAATTACCGCCGCCCGGCCGCTCTCCCAGACCTCCGGCAGCTTTCGGCCGTCTGTAATTTTTACTACTTTGTCCTTATTTTCGGCCAGCTCACCCGAAAAATAACCGTACATTTCATAAAATCTCAGATAGCCTTCTTCGTCTGATAGTCGCGAATCAATATAAAATGCCGTGAATTGGGCGTAATTATCATATTTTGTGATTTTATCAATAGAAATATGATAATCATTTTTCGCCAAAGTAGCATTTTTCCGGTGTATGCGGTATGCGGTGTCGCAGTGCAGATCAACAAGCTTCATTATGTAAAACTCCTCGGGTCAAGATTTTGCTCCGAAAGCGTTTTCTATATGCTTTATCCCGGCTATCTCGGGCAGCCCGGACTCGGAGGGTTTGAAGTAAACCTCAATAACGTCAAGTCGGGCGCGCTTGCCGGGACTTTTTTGCCGCAGGTAGCTCTGCGCAGCCGCAATCAGGTGCGCCCTCTTTTTATATGTGACCGCCATGCCGGGGCGGCCGTATCTGCCGGGGCTATGGGGGGTGGCGGTGCGTGACTTGACCTCGACGAAAATTACCCGAATGTCGTCCTCGGCAATAATGTCAATCTCCCGGTGCGAGCTGCGGTAGTTCATCTCAAGTATCCGATAGCCTTTTTTGATCAGATAATCGGCTGCGGCCCGCTCGCCGTGATGCCCGGATACAATTGTGCTGATTCCGCTTTTATTTCGCATCGTCAAGAAACCTGATAAAGCGCGCCCGGTGCTCGGGCGTCGGTCCCAGGCGCAAAAGCGCCTCTACATGCGCCCGCGTGCAGTAGCCCTTGTGCTCGGCGATTCCGTACCCGGGGTATCTTTTGTCAAGCTCAAGGCAGAGCCGGTCTCGGGTGACCTTGGCAAGTATTGAGGCGGCGGCGATTGAAGGGGAGGTCGAGTCGCCCCGCACCACGCACTCGGCCGGGATGTCAAAGCCGCGTGCCACATTCCCGTCAATGAGCGCGTAGTCGGGTTTTTGCGGGAGATTATGTATTGCGCGGCGCATGGCAAGCAAAGTAGCCTCAAGTATATTATATTCGTTTATCTCGTCCACCGTCGACAGCGCCACCGCATAGCAGACCACTTTTTTGGTGATAACCGCATATAACTCCTCGCGCTTTTTCTCGCTAAGCCGCTTTGAATCGTCAAGCCCGGGTATGACCAACCCTCCCGGCAGTATGCAGGCCGCCGCTACCACTGGGCCGCAGAGCGGGCCGCGGCCGGCCTCGTCAACCCCGCAGACCAGCCGGTATCCGCGCTCTCTTGCCTGCGCCTCAAGCCTGTAGTCAAGCATTTTTCGCCTCTTTATAATCAAGTGTTATTCTTCCGATTTTGCCTTCGCGCAGCTCATCGAGCAGCATCCCGGCGGCGCGCGGGGTGTCGACCTCGCCGCCCGGAACAAGAAATCCGCGCTTCTTACCTATGACCTCAAGCAGTGAGAAGTTGGTGTGGCCCGAATAATCCTCAATGCGCCCGAGACTGTAGCGCTCGCAGAGCAGCCCGGGATAATATCTGCGAAGGCGGTCTATGAGGGCTATGGCGATTTCCTCACGGTCGAGCAGAGAATCGCGTATAGCGCCGGTAATCGCCAGGTTTTCTCCCACCAGGCGCTCATCAAACTTTGGCCAGAGCATGCCCGGCATGTCAAGCAGGTCAATCCCCAGCGAGGTTGAGACCCACTGCCTCTCTCTTGTCACCCCCGGCCGGTCCTCGACCTTTGCCTTCTTTGTGCGGCTGAGCCGGTTAATAAGGGTGGATTTTCCTACGTTGGGGATACCGAGCACCATCGCCCGCAGAGGCCGGTTGACCCCTCGCCGGTCGTTTTTAGCCAGCACCTCGGCGCAGAGTTTGCGCAGCGCGGGGGCGATTTGGTTCAGTCCCCGACCGGTTAGGCAGTCGGTGGGGATGCAGAGGGTGTTTTCTGCGGTGTAATCGCTCTGCCATAGCACGGTCTGCCCGGGGTCGGCAAGCGAGGATTTATTGAGCAGCACCAGCGCGGGCTTTTGGGCGATGAGGTCTTTTAGCTCGGGGTTGCGCGAGCTCAAGGGTATTCGGGCGTCAAGAATTTCAATCACCGCGTCGACAAACCGGAGATTTTCCTTTATCATCCGGCGGGTTTTGGCCATGTGACCGGGGAACCACTGTATCTCCTGCGACGGCATTCGGCGCTCCTTACAGATTATTTATCGCTATAAACGCTCCCCGCCTTTGAGAGCGGGAAGAGTCTTATCAGTACCTTTCCGAAGACCCGGCGTTGGTCAAGCAGACCTATTTCGGAGAAGCGGCTGTCAAGAGAATTGTTCCTGTTGTCGCCCAAAACGAAAAGATAGCCCTCGGGGACGTATGTCTCATACACCCCGGTCATATTCCATCTGCCGCTTGACAGGTAGATATAGTCGCTCTCGTCGAGCAGGTCGGTCGTGTCGAACACCTCGTCGTCCGACACATAAACCAGCCCCATGTCATAGTCAATCCTGACATATTTGCCGGCGGTGGCTATAACGCGCTTTACTATCGGCTTGTTGTGGTCGGGATTTTGGCTGCCGGTTTGATGAAAGACGATAATGTCGCCCTGTTTTGGCGTGTAGTTGAGATCCGAGACAAGCAATATTTCTTTGTCGTGGAGTGTCTGCTCCATCGAAGGGCCGTCGACGCTGCAGAGTCTTATCACAAACGTGAACATAAGAATGACCGCACATACCGAGAAAACGAAAATATCGACATAATCAAACAGCTCCGAGGCGGCCGAAGTTTTTTTCTCCTGGCCGGGAGCATTGGGGCTGCCCTCCGGGGCTTGTGCATTCCGGGCTTCGGGAGTGCTGCTCCGGTTGTCGTCATCATTTATTTCCATTGGCTCTACCTCGTTTTATTTTTTATCACCATATCAAGCAGGTGGTGTCCTTTTGGTATGTAGAGGCCGGTCTGCCTTGCCGCCTCTTCGGTAAAAGCCGGAACGCCGTTTGCTTTTTTAGCTGAGGAATAAAGAAAGAAGGGAATCGGCTCAGAGGAATGTGTGCGGGTTTCAATCGGTGTGGGGTGGTCGGGCAGGACGAGGATTTTGTATTCGTCCCCGCAGCCCTGCAGGTATTCGTATATCGGGCGGAGCACCATGTCGTCGATAATTTCGATTGACCTTATCTTGTTTTGGGTCTCGGCGCGGTGGCCGCATTCATCGGGGGCCTCGATGTGAACAAAGACAAAGTCGTACCCGTCACGAAAGGCCTTTATCGCGGCCTTGGCCTTTCCCTCAAAATTGGTATGGATATTTCCGGTCGCGCCCGGGACGCTTATCGGAGTCATCCCGGCGCACAGGCCTATGCCCTTTATAAGGTCAACGGCCGAAATAACAGCAGCCCTGAGATTCCATTTCTCTGTGAATGAGGGCAACTGTGGCTTTTTGCCTGGGCTCCAGACCCAGGCCGAGTTGGCCGGCCTGAGGCCGCGCGCGCGGCGGCTGCGGTTTACCGCGTGGTCATAAAGCACCTCATAGCTCTTTCTCATCAGCTCAAGGAACTCCCGCCCGCCGTCGCTCTCCCGGGGGAGATATTCCCCTATGGGGCGCCCTATTATGTCGTGCGGGCGCATGAATTCGTATTTGTCGTTGCCGTCTTTGATAATAAGGCAGTGCCGGTAGCTCACGCCGGTGTAAAACTTCACTTTGGGGCCGCCGAATTGCGAGTCGAGCGCCCCTATTAGTATGTCGGCTTCCTCTGTGGTTATTTCGTCGGCGCTGTGGTCGAGCATTATTTTGGATTCATACCCGCCCTCCTCGCTCAGTGTGACAAGGTTGCACCTGTAGGCCGTGTCCTCGGGGGCCATTTCTATTCCCATGCTTGCGGCCTCAAGCGGCGAGCGGCCACGCGAGTAAATTGCGGGGTCAAAGGAGAGTATCGACATGTTCGCCGTGTCGCTCTCCGGGACCATTCCGGCCGGCACGTGAAGGACGGTGCCGACTGTCGACATCCGTGCCAGCCTGTCCATGCAGGGCTTTCGGGCTGTTTCCATCGGGGTCCTGCCGCCAAGGGCCGACAGCGGCCGGTCGGCCATGCCGTCGGGGACGAGTGTCAGGTATTTCATATACGCTCCATGGTACAGTCGCGGTCGGGACTCCGGGAAATAAAGCCCGCGGCCTGAATTGCGGCAGGCAGAAAAAGCCTGCCATATTTCAAATTATTATAGCATAAATGCGACAAAACATCAATAGAGGATGCCAACATTTTACCCTTGTCCGGCACTTGCGTTGTTTGTTTATTTATGATAAAATTAAGGTGTGAATTTCTGTAAAAGGGGGCGCGCCATGCCGGACAGCAACAGAAAAACATTCCCGCCCCGAGCCGAACAGGGCAGGGGAAGGGAAGAGGCTAAAAAACTAAAGAGGATAATACTTTGCTGCATTGCGGCAATGCTTCTTTTTGTCGCTTTGTATTATTCGGTTCCGCCGCTTGTAAGGCTGATCGGCGAAAAATCAGAGGAGCGTAAAAGCGCCGGCTACAACCCCACCCGGCAGACGATAATATTCCACACGCCCGACTATGACGAGAATATATTCGAAGACGAGTATTACATGGGGCTTGACCGGAGCATATACTACCGCGAAATTGACACCGGCGTGACGATAGCCGTCGGACCCGAGGATTACGACAACTATGGCGAAGGCGTAAAATTTATGATAGATTTTGTAAAGTGTATTATTGCGGGGGATGCCGAGACCTACAACTCCTGCTTTGAGGAGGCATTTTTCGAGGTCAAGGAACAGGAAAGAAAAGAGGCCTTCACAATGCAGAAGCTTTACAATATCGTGATAACCAAAATGTCAAAAACCACTGACGGCTATCTGTTTACGCTTGAATACATGATAAGGAACAATAACGGGACCTTCAGAACCGATATAGGCAGCGACGCCTCAAAGAAGCAATATATCACTCTGTCGGAGAAGACCGGGGAGCTGTTGATTGAGAAAATCGAGTATGCTAAAGTGAGATGACTTTTGGACACGCGGGGCTCCGCTCCGAACCCCGTTTTTTGTTCGGGGCAGAGCCCCGAACCCAGCTTTTCTACATGGGGCTCTGCCCCCGGACCCCCGCACAAGGGACTTTTTTGAAAAAAGTTCCTTACATGTCACAAAACATGTCACAAAACATGTCACAAAGGGAAAACACCAAAAAATAACGGCTCGGATGTACCCGCACCGTTATTGATATTTTGTATAATAAACTTACATAATCCAATTACTGAAGATTATCAACCACTCTGTACGCCCATTCCATAACCGTCTTTCTTTCCTCGTCGCTGAGCTTGGAGAAGAAGGGCAACCCGCCCTTGATGAACAACACTTCGTCAATGAGGTTGGTTCCGGCCTTTATAATCATATCCTTTACATATTTTGCGCCTTTCTCGTTGCCGTCAATAATGAGGGCGACGTTCTGGGCTCTTTGCTTTGAAAGCCCGTTGCAGAAGAGCCTGAGCTGGTCTTCGGGTTCTTCCTTAATTGAGATGCAGAGGATAACTATTCTTTCCTTGTCGCAGGAATAGGCCGGCGGGATTTTGTCCACCGCATTCATGGTCAGATTGAATTCATTTTTGATTTCGTTTGCGATTGTCTTCATCTTGGCCTTGTTTGACCAGTAGAGCACCCTCATTTTTATAGCCATAGTACTTCCTCCCGTAAAATGTGTTTTTATACATTAGTGCGTTCATTATATCATAAATAATTCTTTTGTGCAAATACTTTTACTTAAATATTTTATTTTTTGTGGAATTTGTGGCATCCGACATGCAGGCGGCGTCAGATTACAGACAACAATATATGAATATTGCCGGATTTTTCACGGCAAAATGCATGCCGTTTGCCACTGAGAGGTCTTTTGTACCTATAGCTTTCCAAAAAGCTTCCCTATACTATACAAAATATGCATTTTGTATAAATATATTGGGCTCTACGTAAAGCTCCCTTTATCTGCCAAAGTTGGGTTTATTGTGTTTGTTTTTTGGGTAGCGTCTCTTCAGAGCGGTTGCTCTGACCTGACATTGCCGAATATTTTCTTCTGGTCGCCTCGCCGCCTCGTATGTGTCTTTCGCGTTTGTTTATCTCGAGCACTTTTTTAACCTCGAAGTACAAAGGCTTGTTGATCTGGCGCAGCGTCTGAGTTACATCTTTATGTACCGTGCTTTTGCTGATTCCGAATTTTTTCGCGGCACCTCTTACGGTTGCGTTGTTTTCTATCATGAATGCGGCAATCTGCACGCATCTCTCCTTGTTCCCGGATATGTACATCATAGTATTAACTCCCGTGCCGCCACCGAGAGCGGCTAAAATAATATTTGCTAAGATGACCCTGAACTGGTTTTGCCGACCGGTACAAGTCTTCACTTTAATCTTATGACTAAAGGCGAACAAATATTATAGACCCTGCTCAATAATTCATCAAAGGAAAACAGCAAATAATGGAAATATTTAACAATAATGACAATCAAGCCCCGCCTTCTGTGGTAGTTGAGGGCATGACCTCGGTCTCGGCCCTGATAAATGCTGTTTTGTCCGGAAAAAACAGCCGGAGAATTCTGCGCGTTCTGGTATCGCACAAGGCCAATGAAAACAAGCAGCGCGAAACAGCCTTTCTGCGTGCGAAAGCCGAACAGCTCGGATACAGCCTTTCGGTGGTCGGCACCGGGGAAATAGATGCGCTCACTGAAGGAAAAACCCATGGCGGCATTGTTGCCATATGCAGCGAGCGGCCCCTCCCTCCCCTCTTGGCAGAAAATCTCCCAGAGGCCGGATTTTTCGTTATACTCGAAGGGATTGAGGACCCGTATAATTTCGGTTACACCGTTCGCTCGCTCTACGCGGCCGGGGCAGACGGTATTGTGCTCGGGCAGCGCAATTGGATGTCGGCTGCCACGACAGTCATCCGCGCCTCAGCCGGAACGACCGAGCTTATCGACATGTACGAGGCCGACCCTGTCATGGCCGTAAATATCTTTAGGTCGCGCGGGTACAGAATTGTCAGCGCCGGAATCAGGGACTCGGTACCGCTCCGGGAGGCCGGGCTGAAGCTGCCGCTGCTCCTTATTATCGGGGGTGAGAAGCGCGGAATAACAAGGAGGCTGCTCGATTTGTCCGACCTGATTGTCCGGATTGACTACGGGCGAAAATTTCTGGGCTCGCTGACCACCTCGGCGGCCGCGGCGGTTTTTGCTTTTGAGATAATGCGGCAAAACCGCTGACATTTCAGAACTTCCGGCAGGGGCTTACGGATAATTCCGGCCTTGTCCTCATATCATTAAGTAAGGATAAGGAAGTGAGGACAGTGGTAATGGATACGGCCGGCGGAGTAGATATAGAAAGGCTCAGGCAACTCAATCGTCCCGGATATGCCCGGACAAGGCTGACAATCATATATATAATCCTGTTTGCATTTGCTGCGTGCGCCGGCGCATTTTTCTGTTGGTTTTTCTTCGGGAGCCTGCCGAAGGAGTTGACTGCAAGAATCAGCGCAACCCTGCTCCCCCCCCCGGCCGGCCGGCTGACGGTCGGGCTGCTCTATGATATTATCTACAATTCGGTTGACATCTTTAAAATATCGTTTATAATATTAATAGCAGGATTTACATATATCTCGGGACTTATCGACCGCATTCTTCTCTTTTTCTCGGGAATGTTCTACGGCCTCTCGACTTCTTTGTGCATAGACCTTCTGCGAGGCGGCCAAGTTTATGAGGGGGAGGGCGGGTTCCTTGTGACAGTCCTGTTTATTTTCCGGATGCTTGTTTTGTGTTCGGTGATTATTTCAGGCGGGATTGTATCCGAGCTTTATTCAACCTACTGGAGATTTCACAGGAACACCTATTCCCTGCTCAAATCATGGTATTTCTGGAAATACAACCTTGTGTTTTTGATTTTGTTCGGCTATGTGATACTGGCCGAGTTCGGATACAGGATTTTACTCAATATTATTTTGTAAAGGACCAAACAGAATTTGAAAGCAAAAAAACGGAAGTTCAAACTCTTTGACATGAACCGGGACGGCAGGGGCGTCGAGAAAGGCGAAGACGGCCCGAGGAATTTTCGCAATTTTTTTAAGTATTTCAGAAGAAAATTCAGCACGCTGCTCTCGGTGAACCTTTTGATGGTGTTTCAGCTGCTGCCGATTGTTGCCGCAGTCTTTGTTTTTGTAACCGGACCTACTCAAAACACGGCGCTCAGCGTGCTCTATCCCACCGCCTGTAGCGCCGCCTTCATGTCGCCCTCGCCGACAAATGACCTGCTGCTTGCCACGGTAAGTCTCCAGCTCGGCGTTCCGGTCTATAACTCTTATGTATATTACGTGATCGGCGCTATAGCTATAGTGTACGTTCTGACCTTCGGCTGGCAGAACGTGGGCGGGACCTACCTGTTGCGCGGGCTGGTGCGGGGTGACCCGGTTTTTGTGGTCTCAGACTATTTTTATGCCATAAAAAAGAATTTCCGGCAGGGTTTTTTTGTCGGACTTATTGATGTTACGGTGATTTTTCTGCTTTCCCAAAATCTTATGTTTTATTCCCAGTTCGGCGATTCCTTCTTAATGAGCGTCTTCTATATGGCGGTAATTGCCCTGATTTTAGTATATTTCACAATGCGTTATTATGTGTATCTGCAGTTGATAACCTTCAACCTTAAGACCTGGAAGATAATAAAAAACTCCCTGATTTTCGCGGTGCTCGGAATCAAGCGCAATATTATGGCGGCTCTCGGGATTGGGGCGGTGCTGCTGGCCAATTTCTTTTTGTTCTACCTCCTGGCGCCGCTCAACTTTATCTTCCCGCTGATACTACCCCTCTTCTACTTCATGGCGGTCTCGGGCTATATTGCAACCTACGCCGCCTACCCCGTCATCGAAAAATATATGATTGAGCCGCAGGCAGAAGACGGAGGGCCGCCTGCAGACGAGTTGGCGGACGAGAGTTAAAAACAACGCTTGGGAGAAACTTCTTTCCGGAAGTTTCTCCCAAACTGTTTATTAGATAAGACATCCAAACCGACACTTCAGTCGTTCTCTACGATCGTTCTCTACGATCGTTCTCTACGGTTCTAAGCACAAACCGCGGTTGCGCCTTAACCCCCGCCTATTCACTCCCGATAAGTTCAGTAACCGTCACAAACCTGTACCCCTCATCGATAAGATAAGGTATTATCATCCTCAGCGCCTCGGCCGTATGGCTGCCGCGTGTAAAATCATGCATAAGTATGATTTCGCCCGGCGAGACATTTTTTTTCACATTTTCAAACATCGCCTCGGCCGAGGTACGGGCCCAGTCCCGCGTGTCGATGCTCCAGAGTATCACGGTATAGTTTGCTTTTCTGATGTACTCAATTATCGAGCCCGGCAAAACCCCCTCAGGCGGGCGGAAAAGCCTGGTTTTTTGCCCGCAGATTCTGTATAGCGAGTTCTCGCAGAGCCTGATTTCCCTACTCATCTGAGACACCGTCAGTTTACGAAAACATCTGTGGCTGAACGTATGGTTGCCGATTTCGTGCCCTTCGTTCACTATCCGCCGCAGCAGGTCGGGATAGTACCCGGCGTTTTCGCCGACAACAAAAAAGGTCGCCTTAACGTCGTATTCGCGCAGAATGTCAAGAATCTCCCCGGTATGGCGCGGGTGCGGCCCGTCGTCAAAGGTCAGCGCGACTGTCTTTCTGCCATTTGTATTTTTCTTAAAAACTACAACAGAAGAGTCCCAGGCCGCGGCCGGCTGGACAAACAGCGCCAACATCAGCAGAGCGGTACAGACAAAACAGACAGGCCGCTTCATTTTTCGATACAAAGCTGGTCAAGGGTGCCGAAACTGTAACCCTCCTCCCTGAGCTTATCAATTACCCGCCCTAAAATCTCGGCGTTGGTCCGTGAGGTGGGGTGTAGCAGGATAATCGCACCGTTGTGAATGCTGTCTATTATCAAGTTATATGCATACTCAGGGTCGGGCTGGTTTGAGTTGTCCCAGTCGGCGTAGGCCAGGCTCCAGAATATAGTTTTGTAACCGAGTTGCTGGGCAAATTTCAGGTTTTCCTCGCTGAACTTCCCTTCGGGCGGCCGATAATAAGCTGCTATTTTGCGCCCGGTATATTCGCTGTAAATTTTCTCAAGCTCCTTGAGCTCCGCGCCGAATTCTTCGATGCTTTGGTACCTTGTCATGTCCTTGTGGCTGACCGTGTGATTGCAGACCAAATGCCCCTCGTCGGCCATCCTCAGGACAAGGTCGGTATTCTTTTTTATCAGGTGAGCGAGTATAAAAAAAGCCGCCCGGACCTTTTTTTCTTTCAAAATGTCAAGCACCCGGCCGACATTTCCGTTGTCATATCCCGCGTCGAAGGTGAGATAAACCACGCGGGAAGAAGACATGTCGCCATGATTTTTGTCGACATAGTAGCCGTCGTATTTTTCAATAAACTGCATGTCGGGGTCGCAGCGGGGCTGCAGGTGGTATTCATTCCTTTTGCAGTACCAGCTAAATGTCCCGCCCGCCGCGTCGGTGCAGATGGTGAGAATCATCATAAGGCAGCAGGCAAGAACGAGAGCGTGTAAAAGTTTGTTGTTCATTTTATTTTATTCCCCATGCCGCATGGTGGCGGCTTTGTTTTTATAAGATTGTTTTCAATAATAGTTTATTATGTTTTAGTGACAATAAAACAAAGTAATTATTGGTGTTTTTGCTTGATTTGATTGTAGGTCTGCCGGCCACGCCACGTACACGCCGTCTTCATGGTGAATCTTATGGCTGCCGGCACCTCATTATCATACCGTAGGGGCGGCCGGCCTGCGGTCGCCAGCGCGTCCTATGGTCAGCCGGAAAACTAAAGGAAGCATAGCGCGGGATAATAGACTCCCGCGCTGCAGTATTATCGATTTGATTGTTGAAGTTTTTTTGATAAAGTGTTGCACTTGACTTGACAACTGAACATTCTCAAGGAACTTTTTTCAAAAAAGTTCCTTGAGCGGGGCACGGGGGCAGAGTCCCCGCAATAAAGCAGGGCCCGGCTAAAAACTCATGTTTTCCATGAAGAGCTCGGAGAAATGCGGCAGGGTGTTCAGGTCAAGCACTTCGCAGCGCCGGGCTATATCGGCGATTTGCTCTAACGCCGCACTGTCGCTAAGGCAGGCCTCGGCCCCGGCCAGCGAGGTATTGCCGAGAACGCAGAACTTCTCCGAATCAACACCCGGCAAAAGCCGGGTACGCACGGCATTTCGGGTATCCAGATAATAACCCAGCCCGCCGGCAATGTAGATTTTCTCAATATCCTCAATGCTGATGCCTGCCTGCTCAAGAAGGGATGTAAGGCCGGAGAAAATTGCGCTCTTTGCAAGCTGAAACTCGCGCACATCCCGCTGAGCAAGCTCTATGTGCGGAATTTTTTCAAATCGGGGCAGCCGGCCGCCGGCCCCGCTCACCTGCCGTCCCCGCGCCTGCGGAGCACCGCAGAGTGAAAACGACCCGTCCTCCATATACCCGGTTTCGTCAATCACACCCATGTCAAGCAGCGCCGCCACAAGGTCAACCAGCCCGCTGCCGCTGATGCCCACCGGGGGCAGGTCGCCTATAGTGCTGTAGGTGAGAATCTGAGGGGTGTCTTTTGAGCTTCCCACACGGCATATGGCGCCGGGTATCCCACCGGTGCCGCAGGAAATATTCGCGCCCTCAAGCGCCGGCCCGGCCGCGGCAGAGGCCGCAATAAGCCTCATGCCCCCGGCGCTTCCGGTATATAGCACTATTTCACCGTTCGTGCCTATGTCCATAAGCACCGAAGGGCGGCTCTGCCGGGTCATATGCGAGACATACACCCCGCCGGTAATATCGCTTCCGATGTAGGCCGCGGCCGACGGGAGAACCGTCACCTGCGACACCGGCAACCCAAAAGAGGCTCCGTCAAAGTCGCGCCGCTCGGTAAAGGCCGGAGTGAAGGGATAGGTCCCGATGCCCTCGGGCGAGATGCCGCAGAAAATATGGAGCATGGTGGTATTGCCGGCGACACTGAGATATTCGGGCTTGTCGGGATATTCGGAACTGAAAGCATGTATTATTTCGGCGACCCTCTCGCGGACAAGTCGGCAGAGCTCGCCGAGCCTTCCCTCTTTGCAGGCAACAATCCGGCTGATAACATCGGCGCCATAGCTGCGTTGGGGATTGAGGCAGGACCGGGTTGCGAGAACCTCCCCCGTTGCACGGTTGAGCAGCGAGGCGGCCAGCGTGGTGGTGCCGATGTCAAGCGCGACGCCATAGCCTGCTTCGCCGCCGGCCTTTGCCGCCTGCCGCACGGTGTGGGAGGTAAGTCCGCTGCCGCCGCTGCCGGGTAGTGAGATTTCGGCGCCTTCAGGGCTGCACACCGCCCGGCAGGCGAGAATCTGACCCCGCTCGTCGGGCGGGTATTCGCCTCCGCCATACCGCAGGAACCTCCCGCTGATAACATTTACCCGGCACTTGCCGCAGGTCCCCCGCCCGCCGCAATCGGCGGGTACCTCATAGTCCTGCGAGGCCAGCCATTCGACAAGCCTTACCCCCGCGGCACCGGGCGGAATATGTATGTTTGCCATTTTGCCTTTCCCAAAGCGCCCGCTGAGTCGGTACGCGGCGCGCTTATATTCGTATTTTTTTGATTTCTTCGGCGTAGTACTGCACCAGCTCAAACTTGGTGCCCGGCATGAGCCTGTGGTCGGGACAGGGGATAAAGCCGCCGAGGGCTGCAAGCCGTCTCATGCGCTCAATCTCGGCGTCAACCGCCGCCTTGTCAGCGCAGAGCGCTACCTTGTTCATCCCGCCGACCCCGAGCATACCCGGACCGTATTTTTTGCGCGCCGCCTCAAACTGGTCGCCCCAGGTTCCGACCTCTATCGGGAACATGATATTTACCCCGCTCTCAAACCAGGTGGGAAGCAGCTTATCCACAACTCCGTCACAGTCAAGCGACACGAGGTCTATGCCGTATTGCCTGAGCAGGGCGCAGCGGCGCTCGTAGTGCTTCCTGCAGAGCCTGTCGAAAACCACAGGTGAGATAAGCGGCCCGCCGTTGTAGCAGATGTCCTCCCAATAATGCGCAAAGTCGAATTTCGCGCCGGTTTTCAGCACCTCCTCGACGCACTTATACTGCATCTCGGCGTAGGTATCTATAATGTCGGCCAGAAGGTCCTCGTCCTCATCGTACATCAGGTAGCTCAGCCCTATGACAGAGGTCATATTGCGGATGTCGCCCAGGACGCTGCCCACCGAAATGCCGACCGGCACGTCAAGCTTTTCGTATACATTCTCGTTGAATGAGCGGAAGAAATCATATCTTACTCGCTCGGGAGTGAACCGCATTTTAGGCTTGTAGAGCCTTTCAAAGGCCTCCCGGTCCCTGAGTTGGTAGTCGTCCTCGGCCGGAATCGAAACCACCCCGGGACGCACCTTCTCGATGACGCCGTAGCCATTCTGCACGCGCTTGGTTCCGTCGGGCAGAACCTCGAGTACCTTGTGCTCAAACTCGGGAAGCAGCCTCCTTGACGGGCCGTAGGTATGCGACCAGTTGAAGTCCCAGCCGATAATCCTGTCAAGCTCCCTGTCATATGCGTTGCTGTCACGACATTTGGCGGCCATCTCCTGAGTTATTTTCCCTTGTGCCGCCCATTCGTAGAGCAGCTCGCGCCAGTAGCCGAAATGGACGGCGGGCAGGCGGTCAATCGGCCTGTAGCGCAGAATGTTCAGGGCTCTTTCTCTGTTTGTCATAAATTTTCCCTCCGGTTTTCCGAAAACACGGGGCAAGGGGCGATTTGGGCGCCCCTGTGGGTTACCTGCTCCGCATATTCTCTTAGCAGTTTTACATATGTGCGGTAGTTCTCGACAGAAACATCGGGCGGCGTCTGGTGGTCGCAGGAGGGGATAAACTTCCCCCGATGCATGCTGGGCAGCAGCCGCTCAAATTCGGCCCGCATGGCAGCCTCGCCGTGCTTCATGCACATTTTGTCAAAGTGGCCGAGAAAGGCCATGGCCGGCTGCTTGTCAAGGTAAACCGAGACATCGACGCCGGCCTGCCGCTCAAGCGGGAACATCCCGTCGGCCCCTACCGAGGCATACCAGTCAAGCGCCAATGTTATATCCCCGTCCGAGTCAATAAACACAGGAACGCCATATTCGTGAATTACCGGTATCACCTTTTTGTAAAAGGGCGCCAAAAACCCGTCAAAAAGCTCCTTTGAGAGCATGGGGCCGTTGTTGTAGCTCATGTCCTCGGCAAAGCTCATAAAGTCAAAACGAAATTTAGGGAGGAGATACCTGAAAAGCTCGACAAGCCAGTCGGCCAGCTCGTCACAGATGCGCAGATGCAACTCCGGATAATCGTAAAAGCTGTACAGGTGGTTCTCGATCCCGAAAAGCACCCTTGGATACCAGAAGGCACCCTCCACCGTCAAAAAATGCAGGGTGTTCCCATCCTCATGCTGCCGGTGCAGCAGCTCAATCCGCTCATCGGTGACAACCGTCCTGACATCTGGAAAAAGCGTCGGGCGGATTTTTTTATAATCCCGCTCGTCGGCCATAATGCCGGCCCCGCGTGCTCGCTCCTTCGGCGTGGTTTTTGTCCGGTTTTTTACCGAGAGTTGCAGGCACCTGTCAAGCCCGAAATATTCCTGCAGAGAACCTGTCGTGGCGGCGGCCTCCTTCGGCAGGCCTTCGCCCAGCCAGCGCTCGACCGTCAGTTTCCACCACGGCGCCCATTCAATAACCGGCAGCCGGTCGACCGGCCGACCGGAGAGCAGATTTCTAAGTCTTTCTGACGCTTCCATTTTGTCCTCTTGTCAGTTTATTTGTTGTAAAAGTCGCTCGCGGCGCAAAAAAACGCGTCGATATTCTCCCACGGGGCTCTCGGAGGTATGTCGCAGCCCGACGAGAGCACAAAATTCGGGTACTTCGCGCAGCGCTCGAGCAGCTCGGTGGTCGCCCTGTATATGCTCTCGGGCGTGCCGTTTAAAAACTGCTTTGTCGGGGATATGTTTCCGAGCACCGGTTTGTCGGACGGCATTTTTATGAGGACATCCTCAAGATTAATAGCATCTCCGAAGTGGTAGGCCACAGCGCCGTTGGCGCTTAAGGATTCTGTCATACCGGGGGTGTTCGCCCCGCAGTTGTGATAGAATATGCAGAAGTTGTCATCCGACACTGCGTCGGTTATTCTTTTCACGTAGGGCGCCGAAAATTCGCGCTCAAGCTCGGGGGAAAGCAGCCCGGCCAGCGGCTCGGCCATAAGGATTCCGACAACTCCGGTGGATTTGTAGGCCGTGGCGTACTTAATCAGAAATTCGGTGGTCTTCTCAAGTGCGGCAATTATAAAGTCGGGGTCTGCAAGGCAGTTTGCCAGCGCTTCGGAGACCTCCATGAGGCGCCCGGCAAGCGAGAAGGGGCCTATCATCCCTGCGAGCACCGGCCGGTCGTCAACAAGCCGGCAGGCCAGCCTTGCCGCCTTGAGGTAGAGTCCGGTTCTCGCCCCGCCCACCTCGGGCACCCTGAGTGCCCTTGCCTCCTCCTCATCTGTAATAAGCGTGCCGACAACCGTCGGTATCTCATTCAGAGAGTCCTTTATCCGGCAGCCGAAGGCCTCGGCCTCAACCGACAGGTCCATCATGCAGAGAGACGCGGCCGAGTTTACCCTGTCGGCGACCGCCTTCATTCCTCTGGCCTGCAGCTCGGCGCTGTGTGTAAGCTCATAAACCGAGACTCCCAAAAGCTGAGCCGAGGGGAAGGACAAAACCGGCATGGGTCTGCCGCTGCTCGGCAGCCCGGCAATCCATTTTTTAATATCCATCATACAAATCCTTTTTTAGATTTTTTTCGACAGCTCTACCCCGCCCTCGCTTGCGCGACGAAAGCTCCTGGGGGTCATGCCTACGATTTTTCGGAAAGACCTGATAAAATAATTCGGGTCACGATAGCCGACTCTCTCGGCAACCTCAGACACCGGCAGGTCTGTGCTTCTGAGCAGCTTTTTTGCGGCGTCGATACGTAGCCAGGCCAAATACTCGGTAAAGGTCACGCCGAGTCCTTTGGTAAACAGGTGCGACAGGTAGGACGGACTGATGCTCAGCACCTCGCAGACTGCGGAGAGCGACATACTCTCGCTTCTGGTATAATTCTCGGTAAGATAAGCGGTTGCCTCGGCAAGATAGCGGCTCCCGGGAATGTCCGGGCGGTTTTCGTATATCGCGTCGATAAACCCCTCCATCGCCCGCGTCGTGGCGTAGCAAAGCTCCTCAAAACCGATGTCGGGGTCTAGAATCCGCTGAGATTCCCGGGCAGTGACAAGCAGCTTTTCGCCCGCGGCGCCGGCCTCCGAGGCGGCACGGAAAAGAAAGCCGGTAAGCTCATATACCCGGGCGCAAATAACCGGGGTGTTCCCGCCCGAAAAAAGAAATATGTCGGTCAGAATGTCGTTGAGCAGCCTGCGCGCCTTCTGTCGGTTTCCCAGCCGCACCGAGGTGAGCAGCTCTTTTTCGGTCTCGGGAGAATAGAAGCCCGGTCGCCGCTCGACTATATCCCGCTTCCGGTCGGCGAGCAGGGTTGAGATTGTAGCCTGCTGCTTGGTTATCTCCTGCCGCTGCGAGATTGTCTCGCAGCGGCTGCGGCACATGTAGTTTACCAGGCGGAACAGAATCCTCGCGGCACTGGTCATCTGCTCACAGGTCAGGCGCGGCGTGCCGGCAACAATCCTGCGGCAATCCTCTTCAGACAGCCCGCTGTCTGCGATGTTGCGCCCGAGCTCCTCGGCGGCAAAGTCGTCTGCATCCCAGAGCATTGCCGGGCCGCAGAGCACCGCGCCGATTAACCTGTCGCCCACGATAATTGCCGACGCGCTCATAACCAGCCCGCAGCCGCAGATGTAAATATACGGCTCGCCGAGCTCGGCCGCCTTGTTCGCGCTGAAGCTGATGTTCCTGACGCATTTTGCGTCGCCGCCCAGTATTGTGCATATGCAGATGCCGTCCTTTCGGTAGGAAAGCACGCCCGAGCCGTCGGGGTTGTGCAGCGACACCCCAAGTCCGGTCAGGCTGGAAAAATTGCGGCAGATATCCGAGAGCTCATCGCGGTCGAGCAGGCCGGCAAAATCCTTCATTCCTCAAAGAAAGCGCGGGCCGCCATAGCGGCAGATGCGGCGTCGAGCGCATAGCAGTCGGCGCCTATTTCGTCGGCAAACTGCTGGGTTATCGGCGCGCCTCCCACCATCAACTTGACCTGGTCGCGCAGTCCCGCTTCGATTAGCGCGTCAATAATCTCCTTCTGTCCCATCATTGTCGTTGTAAGTAGCGCCGAGAGGCAGCCCAGCTTCGCGCCGGTCTCGCGCACGGCACTCACCACCTGCTCGGGTCCGACGTCAACGCCGAGGTCAACGCACTCTATCCCCTGCCCCTCAATCATCATTTTTACAAGGTTTTTGCCTATATCGTGCATGTCTCCCTTAACCGTGCAGATAATTGCTTTTCCGAGCGGCTTTACCCCGCTTGAGATAAGCGCCGGGCGCAGGATTTTCAGCCCGGCGTTCATCGCGCGGGCCGCAACCAACACCTCGGGCACAAAAACCTCGTTTCTGCGGAACTTTTCGCCGACCTCGTTCATGCCGGCAATCAGCCCCTGATTTAAAATATCGGCCGGAGAATAGTTTTCGGCCAGGGCCTGCTCAACCAATGCCGAGACCTCTTTTGCCCTGCCGCGCTGAAGTTTTTCGGAAATTTCATTTAAAATGCTCATTTCAGCTCTCCTTAGTTTTTGGTTTGCACCTATTATATCACGCCCTCAAAGCAATATCAATGCATTATCCGGCTATTTATAGCACTATTTTGCTATGATTCAACACAGAACCGGCAGTTCTGAAGCCAACGGGAAGTTTCTCGCAAAAAGGGTAGTTGACCCGCCCCGCAAAATATGCTATCATCAGGCATATAAAAATACGGTAAAGCTAAAATAAAGCCAGATACACCGGTTTTGAGGCTCTACCTCGAAAAAACATGATTTGCACTGCAAATAAAACACGACGGTCTTACAGTTTTTGAGAAAATTTCCTTGAGCTGGGGTGCGGGAGCAGCGCCCACGCAGAAAAGCCGGGGAGCGGGGCTCCGCCCCGCGAAAAAAAAGCACGCTTGCGCGTGCCTGGCACCCCCAACGAGAATCGAACTCATAACTAGCCCTTAGGAGGGGCTTATTATATCCATTTAACTATGGGGGCGCGTGCAGTTATTATAACACAAGCGTGCAAATTTTTCAATAGTTTTTACGCAAAAATTCAGACCCGACGGCCTTAGCGCCGCTGTCAAGCCGCCGAATTACCTTGAATAAAAGGAGCGCCGACATGAAGAACAAACTCATACATATAATTATTTGCGCCTGCACTTTTTTGTGGACTTTATTTATTTGGAGCAATTCACTCAGGTCGGGCGTGGTGTCGGGCGAGGTCAGCGCGGGTGTGACGGCGCTTATCAACAAAATGCTCGAATACCTGTCAGCCGGCAGCGTCCCGGAGCACTTTGTACGCAAGTCGGCACACTTTACCGAGTTTGCGGTGCTTGGCCTTTTGCTTGCGCTGAGTGTCCTGCCGCTTGCACTAAGGCCTAAATGGACTTTTGCCGCGGTTTTGTCGCTGCTTGCCGCCTGTGTCGACGAACTGCTGCAGCTTTTGTCGGTGGGGCGCTCCTGTCAACTTACAGATGTCGTCATCGACATCTCGGGCGCGGTGTTGGGGGTTCTGGCTGTGATGCTGGTTTTCGAGTCAAAAAAGCCGGCGAAGTCAGCCAACCTACAGTTTTAAGAACAGCGCCTCAGCGCAGAAGCTTCTCCAGCCAGTTGTCTCTTGAAATCAGGGCTGCGCCACAGGAGGCAAACCTCTGCGAGCTGATAGTAATTGCGGGTATGTCCTTTATTTGATTCATCTTCATAATAGCATTCCTTATATTCTCCCCGGCGTTGCCATTCCCCGCCAGCTCCTCGGACTCGACAACCACCTCGCTCAGGCCGACGGTATTGCACATGCTCCGGACCATATCCGAGATGTCAGCCTCGATACCCCGGCTGCTCACCCGAAGCGCACCGCAGGAGCCCTGCTTTTTAAGAACCCTGCCCTTAATTATCAGCCTTGAATCTATTCCGCTTCGCGTATTGACATACAGAACATTGCCCTCCTGACGGTGGCTTGCCGCGCAGTACCTGACGGCTGCACTCATGTGGTCTATCATGATATCCACCGGCAGGCCTATGGTTTTTTTGGCAAATTCGCGTACTCTTATTCTCTCGATATCACCATCCCCGCTCTGAGATATTATGTCTGTGGCACGCTCGTAGCTGCCAGGTACTATAATGCAAACCGACAGATATTTAATATCCTTCGCATCCTCCATGTAAGTCTTCATCCGGTGCAAGAAGGCGCCAAGGTTTTCGGGATAGCTGAAATCGCTTATGTATTCATATTCTTTCGAATTGACGCACCCGAGCGAGAGGTTATAGTAGGCGGCCGAAAAATTGCGCTGGGACAGGTCTGCCACCGCAAAGTGTCTTTTCGGATTCACACGGATTTTGCTGGCGCGCCTTCCGACCTGTTTGACCTGAGTCGTATGCTGAATAAATATTCCGGCATCAAGAAAGGCTTCGGCAGCTTTGCCGGCCGTTACAATGCTAAGCCCGGTAAATTCGGCAATCCTGGCTCTGGTATCACAGCCCTGGTCGGCCACCGCACCGAACACCGCTTTAAGATTATTCTTTTTCAGCGTCTCTTTTGCAAGCGAAAACATCTCCCGCCCCCTCCGGATGCTGATAAAAAGTCCGCTCAAACGCTAAACCCATATATGATATTTTGATATTATTATAAGGATGAATTTATTATAATTGCAGCCTCCGGTTTTGTCAATAGAACCGGAGGCTCTTGTATGTCTTTACTGCTTTTGCGCATAAAAATCCGGGTCGCGGCCCGGATTTTTTTTCTTATGCCGGAGAGTATACACCCAATGCTCAGTCAGGCTCGGGGGCGACTTTAAGCATTCTGTAGTTGCCGTCTCCTACCGGCACCAAAAGCAGGTAAGCCCCGCCGTTTGATATGGATGAAACCTGCGTCAGCTCCCCGCCCTCCAGCTTGTAGACCCGTACAGCATCGGCAGGCGCCGACGCCAGGCTGAATTCCTCCCCGCTTAACGCGAGGTACCTCCCGTCGGGCGATACCAGATACCCGTTCTCGTCGCAGGTCCAGTAGCAGCTACCTGACGCGCTGAGCATTGGTGCCGAATCGTCGGCGCTGATATAATAGCTGTTTGTAACCCCGCCGAGTGTATAGGTCGAATAGATTCTGAAGGTGTCGTCGGTCTTGGATTTTGAGGCCGTCCAGTATATCGTAGCTTCGGGACCGTATGTCCCTGCGGCAAGGCCGTCGCAGAAAACCCTGAAGCTGACCTTCCTTACCGCACGCTCGGCCATGGTGTTGTCGTTGATATACTGCACCCCCGGCGCAATTCTGGCCCTTGCATAGGCCTTGACATTGACGCTTGAGGCATTGTCGGGGTTTTGAACCCTGACAATGTTCATTCTGAGCCTGTCGGTGAGGTTTCGCGCCGTCCCGGCGGCAAAAATCGGGTATATGTTGCTGTGATACCAGTCCTCCCTGCCGACATAGCAGAGCGACTCAAGGAGCTGGTCGGGACTGAACTCTCTGGCAGTGCCGAGGTTTATGCTGCCATAGCAGAAATCTATCGAGAATTCCGACGCATAACCGACTCCGCCTGAGGACTCGCTACGACAACGAGGGGAATGTAATTGAAGAGAGCAGCACCGACACGCTGTGCATGGATGGCAACAATATATATCGGAAAGACCACAGAAAGCGAGATGCCCGACGCCTGGGTGACTGTGTTGTTTGAATACCATGCGTATGACGCCGTGCCGAGCACACAGAGGCTGATAAGCGGAAATATCAGCGTCACAATAAGTTGTCTTCTCATGGCATCACCCCGGCAAGCTAATAAAAAAATGCCGCACAACGCAAAGCTATAGGGGTTCACTACAGCAATTTATGAAAACTACCTGCAGTTTTTGGACCGTGCATTTCGGAATGGTGCCGGCAAGTAGTTTTTGCATAAATGCTATCAGAGCCAGCCAGTTGCCGTAGACAGAAATATGGTTCTAAGCCCTAAAGGTCGGTTTGCCCGGGCCGCCGCACGCTACAACCTCCACTGTCTCAATTCCGTAAGCCCCAAAGAGCGCAACACAGCTCTCGTCGATAAACTCCCCGCTGACAACAACCGGGACCCCCGGCGGACACAAAATCACCGGCATGGCAGACACCTGGCCGGCAGCAGCTCCGGCAGATATTATCTCTCGGGGCGCAAGCATCGCCTCGCGCGGCGACATTACCCGCTGATTCTGCGGAAAGCTAAGCGCCGGCCGCTCCCTCGGGGCAAGCCGGGGTAGTCCGGCCATGACCCGGCAGAGCCGGTCGAGCTGCTCTGGTGTATTCTCGGGGGTAGTCATCAGCACGATCTCGGACGGACCGGCAAATTCGGGTTCAATTCCCTCATCCCTGAGGCGGGCGGCGACCTCGGCGCCAGTATAGCCTGCCTGAGCAGTCCCGACAACAATTCTCAGCGGGTCGGAGGGTGACACCTGCCAACCCATGCGCTCAAGTCTTGCTTTGGTGTTCTCTACCTCCCCGACAAAGCCGGCCAGTTTTTCCCTGTAGCCGCCGGCAAGATAGGCGTTGCAAAGGTCGAGCGACTGCAGTATAAGATAAGACGGGCTGGTCGAGCCGAAGAGGGCAAGCGCCCCCTTGGCCGCGGCGGCAATTTCTTCGGGCACTCTCTTTGAGAGCTGCAGATAGGCGCCGCCGGTCAGCACCGGCAGGGTTTTGTGCGCCGAGTCGGCCGACATGAAGGCGCCGAGGTCAACCGGGTGACGCGACTCTGGCAGAAACTTCAGATATGCTCCGTGCGCGTTGTCGACCAAAAGCGGCACATCGTACCTCGAGCATACCGCCGCTATTCCCCGGGTGTCGGGGCTGCGCCCGAAGTAATCCGGGGCGACAAGATACACTGCCAGCGGTTTTTCGGTCATTCGGGCAAGCATGTCCCCGACCGTCCCGGGCTCAATTATGCCCTCATCCCCGGGATATAGCCATTCAGGAAGAAGGTCGAGCAGCCCGCAGGCCTGGATAAAGGAGACATGAGTGTTCCGCGCGGCAAGCACATACCGGCTTGTCTTTTTTCTCTCGGCCTGATAGAGCATTGTCAGGTAGAGCATAGCCTTGATACACTGCGAGGCGCCCCCGGCCGAATAGAGCGTCCGACCAAAGCCGAACAGGACTGTGGCATTCCGCTCACTTTCGCGGATAATCCCCTCGGCCTGAAAAAGCGCGTCGGCGCCGGCTATCTCGGTTATGTCAAGGCCCTCGCAGCCAAGACATGGAATTCCCTTATGCCCCGGCATGTGAAAGCGGACGCTCCCTGCCTTATGGTAGCGCCGCACAAAATCGGCAACAGGCGTGTCCATTGCTCTCCCTCCCGTCGTTAACGCTTGTACGGAGCCGGACCTAACCCATGTTTTCGTCCTCGTACTCGGCAACCTTTAGCATTACGGCACACTCAATCCGCTTTTTGAGCAGCCGGCAGCCGTATTCGTAAATCCCGTCAATGCGGCCGGTGGCGTGGTAGGCGTTTGCGGCGCAGCCGCCGGCGCAGTAAAATCTCGCCCAGCACTCCCGGCACTCGGGGCGGGTGTAGATGTTGCAACTTCCAAAGCGAGCCTGAAGCTCTGTATTCGTCAGACCCTCACCAAGGCTGCCGAGGCGGAACTGAGGGTGACCGACAAACTGGTGGCAGGGATAAAGCTCGCCGGAAGGCGTCACCGCCAGATACTCGGTCCCCGAGCCGCAGCCGGATATGCGCTTGTGCACGCAGGGGCCGTGCTCAATGTCGATAATATAGTGATAAAAGGTAAATCCCCGGCCCTGCCGTTTGCGCTCAAGCATTATTGAGGCCAGCCTTTCGTACTGCTCAAGCAAAACCGGCAGGTCATCCTCGGTCAGGGCATAGGGCTCCGAAGGCGGGCAAACCACCGGCTCCATGCTCAGCTGGTCAAATCCGAGGTCAGCCATGTGCAGGATGTCCTCTGTAAAGTCAGTATTGAGGTGCGTGTATGTGCCGCGGATGTAGTAGCTCCTGTCCCCGCGGGCCTTGACAAACCTTTTGAATTTCGGCAGTATTATGTCATAGCTGCCCTGCCCCGAGAGGGTCCTGCGGAACCTGTCGTTCACCTCGCGCCGGCCGTCAAGGCTGAGCACCACGTTATGCATCTCGCGGTTGCAAAACTCAATAACTTCATCATCAATAAGCAGGCCGTTTGTGGTTAAGGTAAAGCGGAAATTTTTGCCGCACTCCCGCTCGCGCCCCCGGGCATAGGCGACAATTCTCTTTACAGTCTCCCAGCACATAAGCGGCTCGCCGCCGAAAAAGTCGACCTCAAGGTTCCTTCTCCGGCCGGAATGCTCAACAAGAAAATCAATTGCCGCACGCCCGGTTTCAAAGCTCATAACCTCGCGCTCGCCCCGGTATCTGCCCTGACCCGCAAAGCAGTATTCGCAGCCGAGGTTGCAGGTGTGCGCCACATGCAGGCAGAGCGCCTTTACCGTGCCCGGGCGCGGTCCGGGTAATGCGGCAAGCTCTTCAAATTCATCGGGGGAATACAGCTTTTTGGCGTCAATTAGCGATTGTATGTCCGAATAACACTCCCGCAGCTCGGCCTCATTAACGTCGGGGCGCCCGCGGTATTTTCCCAGCAGGTCGGCAATGATTTTTTCCCGCGGGTATTCAGGATAGAGGGCTATCATGTCGTAGGCGACATCGTCAACCGAGTGGACCGACCCCGAATTTATGTCGAGCACGATATTATATCCGCCAAGCTTATACTGATGTACCATTTTTCTCCCCAAGTCACAAAAAAGGCCAGCGCAACCCGCAGGCCCTTGTTCTCACGCGGCAGGCCGTGTTTTGGCAAAAGCCAACACCGGCCAGCCGGAAATGCGCAAAACCCGCCCGACCCGGTACCCGACAAAGGCGCCGGGCAATGGCCTTTATGTTACCTGCTTTTTTTTATCGACTTCTGCTCGCAGGTTTGGTTGGCAACGCCACACGAGGTTTTGCAGGCTGACTGGCAGGAGGTCTGGCATTCGCCGCAGCCGCCGAGCAAGGCGCTCTCTTTCAGGTTACGGGTCTCTACTGTCTTGATTCTTTTCATCTCAAAAAACCTCTCTGGTAGTATTCTCCTTAATGTAAGTATATCACAACCGGCCGGGTATGTCAATCTTTTTTGCGGCCGCCATCGGGATTTTTCACCCGAGCGCTCCAAACGGCAAAGGAGCCGACGCAAATCAACCTGATTTGCGTCGGCTCCAAGCGGGTTTTATTGCCATAGGATGGTGTGCCGGATTTCAGGCTCCCTGCAACCCGTCTTTTGGTTCACGTGGTTCTATAACGATGTTTTAACTTATCGTATCTGACCGGATTTTTGCTATTCTAGTCTGTCAGCAGCAGTCCTTGCGGCGGCGGCCTCCCCTGTTGCCCAGACCTATGCCGAGCACCAGGCCAAGCGCGAACTCACAGGCGCAGCTCTCACGCCTACGCCTGCCGCAGCCTGACTGCCTGCCGCAACCTCCGAGCGGGCTTACCTGCTTGCAGCCGTCGGCTTCTGCCCTTACATCAAAATCAAATCTTCTTGACATTGCGCATTACTCCTTTTCTTTAAGATATGTACCGATTGCTCCTCGTCCCGTCCTCTGATATGATTACTATTTCTGCAGGTTTCCCGGACACTCATTATCATTATAGTAAATTCGCGGATTTGTGACAATGGTTTTTTAATTATTTTCGACCCAAACCCAAAAAAAGCGGCAGGATGTATAATATTTTCAAATCAAGGAAAACTGTTATTGCGCCACAACAAAAGGTAGCTGATGTATAGCACAAGCGCGAATCTATATTTTTTTTGCCGTCACAAACGGCGAGGTTGAATTTTATGGCAAAGCAGGGAATGCGCAGACCCGACCCCAAAGAACCTCACGGAACAGAGGGCGACCACAGAATGAGTATTCCTAAAAACGAGGTTCCACCGGTCCCCGAAATTCAGGGCAAGGCAAAAACCAAAAAAGTAAAAGCCAAAAAACACTAAAGCCCCTGCCCGGGCCCGGGCAGGGGCTTCTCATGCGGGACTCTGCTCCGCACCCGCTTTTTTTCATGTGGGCTCTGCCCCCATACCCCCTGAACTTTATAAGCTAATAGAGCAGCGCGGGCCCCGCATACCGCGCTTTTGCCGCCATAAGTATAGCGGCCGACTTGTGATAGGGATGCGGCAGGGCTTTTGATGAACATAGCTAAATCCCCCCGCCTAACCCGGCAGGGGGATTTTCTTTTTAATTTATGCCTTGCGGTCGTTGTAATGGGTATGGAGCAGGTGGTGCGACTTCTCGCCCAGCGGCTCTCCCAAAAACTCTTCATATAGCTTCTTGATAGCCGGGTTTTCATGCGACTTGCGGATAGGCAGATCACGGTCGGCCTCATATATTGCGGCAATCCGCTTCTTACGCACCTCGTTTGTAGTGCCGTAGGGCTGGCCGCCGCCGCCGATACAGCCGCCGGGGCAGCACATGATTTCAATAAATGCATAGTCGGCCTTGCCGGACTTAATCAGCTCCATCAGCTTGCGGGCGTTCGCCAGTGTGTGGGCCACCGCCACCTTGACAGGTGTGCCGTTAAGGTCAACCGTGGCCTCCTTGATTCCCTCAAGACCGCGAACGTCCTTGAAGTCAAGCGACGGGAGCGTCTTGCCGGTAACCACTTCGTAGACAGTACGCAGCGCGGCCTCCATAACACCGCCGGTCGCTCCGAATATCACCGCCGCGCCGGTCGACAGCCCGAACGGAGCGTCGTATTCCTCTTCCTCAAGGGCGTCGAAGTTAATACCGGCCTGGCGGAGCATCTTGGCAAGCTCGCGGGTGGTCAGCACCACATCGACGTCGGGATTCTTGCCGTCCACGCTCATCTCGGGGCGCTGAGCCTCATATTTCTTGGCCGTGCAGGGCATTATCGAGACCGAGAAAATGTCCTCGGGGCGCTTGCCGATTTTTGCAGCATAATAGCCCTTGGCCAGGGCGCCGAACATCTGCTGCGGCGACTTGCAGGTCGAGACATGCGGGAGCAGCTCGGGATAGTACTGCTCAATGAAGTTTATCCAGCCCGGGCTGCAGGAGGTGAGCATGGGCAGCACTCCGCCGTTACTCAACCTCTGGAGCAGCTCGTTTCCTTCCTCGATGATGGTCAGGTCGGCCGTGAAGTCGGTATCAAACACCTTGTCAAAGCCGAGCGCGCGCAGCGCCGCGACCATCTTGCCGGTGACAACTTTACCCGGCTCAAAGCCGAACTCCTCGCCCAGTGCAACCCTGACGGCAGGTGCGGTCTGAACGATTACAACCTTATCAGGGTCGTTTATCGCCTCCCAGACGCGATCGATATCCTCTTTTTCGGTTATCGCCGCCACCGGGCAAACTACTGCGCACTGACCGCAGGCCACGCAGGCGATGTCTGTGAGGTACTTGCCGAAGGCCGGCTTTATCTCAACCTCGTCGCTCCTTCCTGCATAGTCGAGCAGCGACAGTCCCTGAACCTTGCCGCACATCTGGATGCAGCGGCCGCATTTAATGCACTTGTTGGGGTTGCGCTCAAGCGACGGGCCGGAGGTATCGCGCTCAAGGTCTCTTTCAACATGTCTGAAGGGGTTCTCGCGGATTCCGAGGTCGGCTGCGATTTTCTGCAGGTCGCACCTGTTGTTGCGTTTGCAGTAGGTGCAGTCCATCTCATGTCCGGCCAAAATCAGCTCGACAATTATCTTTCTGGCCTGGCGCACCTTCGGGGTGTTGGTCCTGACCGCCATACCCTCCCACACTCTGGTGGAGCAGGCGGTCTGCAGGGTCCTTGCGCCCTCGACTTCTACCACGCAAATCCGGCAGTTTGCCTTGATGTCAAGGTCGGGATGATAGCAGAGTACCGGGATGTCAATCCCCGCCTGCTTTGCGGCATTTAATATAGTGGTGCCCTCGGGGACCTGAATCTTTTTATTGTTTATTGTGATGTTTACCATGTTCACTTTACCTCCTTCGCAGCGCCAATCCTGCCGCAGAGCTCGTCGCCGAAATACTGAAGAATCGTTTTTATAGCGGTGGGAGCAGCCTGCCCCAACCCGCAGAGCGAGGCCTGCGACATGACATCGAGCAGGTTCCGTAGCAGCTTGAGGTCGGCTTCGGTCGCCGTGCCGTCGACAAACTTGTCAAGCAGCCCCAACACCTGTCCGAGTCCCTCGCGGCAGGGCGTGCACTTCCCGCAGGACTCGTGATGGAAGAACTCCATTATCCGGACCAGGATGTCAAGCGCGTCTGCCCGGTCGTCGATGACGATAATAGCTCCCGAGGCGATGCTCAGGTTGTACTTGCGCATCTCATTTGCGTCGATTTTCAAATCAAGCAGGCTGGGCGGAATGATAGGACCCGACGGGCCGCCGAGCTGCACCATCTTGACAGCTCTGCCACCCGGCACTCCGCCGCCGAGCTCCTCGATTATTTCTCTGAGCGTGATGTCGTAGGTCACCTCATAGAGCCCTGGATGGTTGACGTTACCGCTGAGCGAGATAAGCTTTGTCCCGGTCGAGGCCTCGGTGCCCAGAGCGGCATATGCCGCGCCGCCCATGTCTATTATGTGCGGAATATTGGCGAAGGTCTCAACATTGTTAATCTGCGTGGGCTTGCCATTAAGCCCCTCGGTGGTCGGGAAGGGTGGCTTGAAGGTCGAGCGCGCCGGCTTGCCCTCAAGCGCGGCCAAAAGGGCAAACTCCTCGCCGCAGACATACGAACCGGCTCCCGAGTAGACATCCATTTCAAAGTCAAAGCCGGTGCCGAGTATGTTCTTGCCGAGGAATCCGGCTTTGCGCGCCTGTTTTATTGCATTATCAAGTATTTTTATTGAGTTGATATATTCTCCCCTCACGAAAATCGCGCCGTAGTCGGCGCCGGCCGCAAAGGCAGAGATAATCATGCCCTCAAGAAGCTGGTGCGGGTCTTTTTCCATCAGGTATCTGTCCTTGAAGTTGCCGGGCTCACCCTCGTCGGCATTGCAGACAACATATTTCGGCGAGCCGGTTGCGCGTCGCACAGACTCCATCTTTATTCCGGTCGGAAATCCCGCGCCGCCGCGACCTCTGAGCCCCGAGGCCTTGACCTCGGTAATAATCGCCTCGGGGTCCATCCCGAGCGCCTTTTTCAGGGAGGCATAGCCGCCGTTTTTGATATAATCTTCAATCGAGTCGGGCGAAACAACCCCGAAACGCGCGGTCAGCAGCTTTTTCACTTTATTGCTCATTTGCCGGCCCTCCTCAGCTCCCCGATAATCGAGGCAATTTTCTCAGGTGTCAGATTTCCGTATACAGTTTCGCCAATCTGCATCGCCGGGGCCATCTCGCAGCAGCCTATGCAGCTTGTATACTCAAGCGTAAACATACCGTCCTCGGTCGTCTGGCCCATTTTGATGCCAAGCAGCCCCTCAAGCTCGGCAACCACGTTTACCGAACCGTTAACATGGCAGGGCACGTCGCGGCATACCTGAATTATGTATCTGCCCCTCGGCACCTCTGAAAAGAGCGAATAAAAAGTCACAAGGCTGTATACCCGGCTCACCGGCAGCCCGGTCTCCTTAGCGAAAGCCTGAATGTCCTCTTTGGTAAGATAATTCTGCGGCTTGCTTCTCTGATACTCAAGCATCGCGCCGAGCAGCCTGCCGGGTGAGTTCCCGTACTTGTCCAACACTTCTTTTACTTCCATGTGTGGCATATCTCCTTTGTGATTTGAATTTCTGTCCCTGAGACGCATATTGTCCGAGGACAAACCTGCAGATACTCAGGTTGCGACAAAAAATGTTAATATATGTTAATAAATTAACAACCAAATAAACACACCCGAATAATTATAATACAATCTCAAATGTTTGTCAATTGAAAAATATTTAAATAATCTGCATATCAGAGAGCCCGATAATATGTAAAATGATGATTTGTGCCCCGGGCTGCCAAAAAGCAGCCTCCGGCCGGTCAAAGCCGCCCGCTGGAATGCGGACGGCTTTATTCGCGCTCGCTTACTGTCACATGCCCGCCGGGCCTGTCATGTTCCGGCTTTTATGTGAGCGCCATTTCGGATCCGTTTTTACTGCCCTTTTGCGCAATATCTTCGTTGACTATATTATATACAATTTCGGCAATGTGGGGGTCAAACCTGTGGCCGCTCTGCAACATGATTATTTTGATTGCTGACTTTTTGGCCTCGTCAGAATATCCGTCAAGCTTGGCCCAGCGGTCGAAACACTCGGCAATCGCAATAATTCTGGAAATAAGCGGAATCTGCTCGCCCCGAAGCCCGAGCGGATAGCCGGTGCCGTCCCATCTTTCATGGTGGGCATACACGGCCTCGGTCAAATCGAGTGTATCGTCAAAAAGATTGAGTATGCGGTAGCCGGTAACCACGTGCGGGCGCATTTTTTCCTCCTCCTCGTTTGTCAGGGGGCTTTTTTTAAGTATGTCGTCGTCAATGACAATTTTGCCTATGTCGTGCAGATAACCAGCTCTTTTGAGCTTTGCTATTTCGTTTTTAGGCAGGTTCAAAGCAGCGCCTATCAACCCGCACAGCTCGCTGACAGCAATGGAATGGTCTCGCTCGTCCGGCTTTTTGGTATGCAGCGTTTCGATGATGGTGTTTATTATCTCCCTGCTCACAGATTGCCGGTTGATGGTTTTATCCCGGTACATGGCGTTTTCGGCATTGGACAAGGTAATCTCAATGGACTGGGCGGGGGTGGTTTTGGTGTCGAAGCCTATCGAGGTGCTGCATTTGATGGCCTCGACCTGAGCGTGCTCAAAGCCCCGCCTTATGCGTTTTATCACGGCCTCTGCACCCGCAGCATCGGTATTCGGCATTATTATCACGAACTCGTCGCCTCCTACCCGTGCTATGAAATCCTCCTCCCGGCAGGATTCCTTCAGTATTTCGGCGGCCTTCCTGAGTAGCCTATCCCCCGAATTATGGCCGAATATGTCATTGGTCATCTTCAGCCCGTTAATATCTGCAAAGATAACCGACAGCGGCAGATTTTTCACGGTGTCCATTTCCTGCAGCGCTTTCTCGAAGCTGTTTCGGTTGTTGAGCGCGGTCAGCGTGTCACGCAGGCTGAGATATTTAATCCACTCGTCTCTCTTTT
>DURE01000044.1 GCA_012837425.1 Clostridiales bacterium | reverse complement strand
CCAAAGCTTTCATGATTGCCTACGGAACGAACGCGCAGGGGCACAGAGAGATACTTGGCTTCGGTGTTTACCAAAATGAATCCAGTGCCACTTGGACGGACTTCCTCATGGGGCTGAAAAAGCGAGGCCTGACAGGCACGGAGTTTTAGCCGTACCTTAAAGGAGCGAGCCGCACTCTGTACAAAACGAGTGGATTTTCTATATAATTATTGATTGCACACGCACTTGTGACTACATTTTACAGGAAGCCACCCCACTATATGCTAGACGACAGAGAAGCTCTGAGACTATCAAGCAGCGCAAATGCACGGGTTAAATACAGATTCAACTTAAGTATGTAGCAATTCGGGCTCTGCCCCAAACCCCGAGGTTTTTCGCTTTTGGATTTTCCGGGAAGAGTGGTGGTTATTACAATACTGTAGGTGCGGCTATTCGCCGTTACAATGCGGCAAAAACTCCGTAAGCGTGGCTTTCGTTGCGGTATTTACACAACAAGCAGTATTGCGAGTTATCCACTTATCTACATTAATTACTCGATTATTCTTACATAATCTCTTACATAATACACCATAATTCCCCATTTGTCAACACTATTCTAACAAATACTGCCCGTGGTTTATCCCGCCTTTTAACAGGCTGGCCTCAAAAAAACCACGGGCTTTTTATATATTCTCAATTCTTAAATATCAATCCCTGAAAAACAAATCCCTCGTATAACATCGGATATTGATATCATACCAAGCGCGGTATGCGTTACGGTGTTCCGGTTCCATGCAGAACGTTCCGCGCTCGCCTTGCTCCAATGGATCCTTTTACCGGTTGCAGGGATCTTTTTTAAAGTGGTATTTAGCATTGTCAGAAAACAAATGATTATCATGCAGACCTTCAGCATAGGTATACAATGATATTATCCCTCAAGTAGATAATACCATGTTCATACGTTACCTTAAATATCCGAACATATATAACAGGCACATATGAATCATTCCTTATCGTTTATCCTTATATAAATCTGTCCTTGATTGTTCTTCTTTTCTGATTTTATCTCAAACTTCTGCAGTGAGCGCACAAGTTTTGTAAGTTTATTAAAGCCATAATTCCGCACATCGAAATCCGGGTATCTTTTTGTCAGTATATTCCCGACCTGTCCAAGCGAGCACCAGCCATCCTCGTCAGAAGTATCGTTGACAATTGAAGTTATAGCATTAATCAAATCAATTTGAGGAGTAGGTGCATCGTCAACAAGCTCCTTTTTATCTGCTTTTGTCTTGTTGACTGCAGTAACAGGTTCGCCGGCATTAACATTCTGCGTCAATATTTCAAGGTACTTGAACATATTGCAGGCTGATACGAAAGCAGACGGCGTTTTCTTCTCACCCATCCCGACGACATACATTCCCGACTCCCGCAGTCTCGAGGCAAGACGCGTGAAATCGCTGTCGCTCGATACAATGCAGAAGCCTTCTACGTTACCGCTATAGAGAATATCCATAGCGTCGATAATCATAGCCGAGTCGGTGGCGTTCTTGCCGGTTGTATACCCGTATTGCTGTATCGGGGTGATGGAATTGTCAAGGAGAACATTTTTCCACGGACCCAGGGTGGGCTTTGTCCAGTCACCATATATGCGTTTGTATGTGATTATCCCGTAATTAGACATCTCATCGAGAATATGCTTAATATATTTGTCGGATACATTATCGGCGTCGATCAAAACAGCAAATCTTTTGTCGTCGTTCATTTAATCTCCTTGCAGCCTGTCGTCCAATGTTAGAAGGATATCCGGCTGTGACTTCCTTTGCACACATAATACACTATAATCTCTCTATTGTCAACCGATACTGAATGTGCGTTCCCGGCATTAATCTCCCTTCTTAATGTCCAGCGACCAACCGCAGTCTCGGTGATAAATCATCTGCCTTGTCATCCCGCCATCGATGCAGATATTTTCGCCAGTGATGAACCCTGCCATATCCGAGCAGAGATATAATACCATATTAGCGATATCAATGGGCTTCCCCACGCGGCCCGCGGGATGCTGAACGGCATCAGCTCCCTCATATTGAGTATTCATCGTATCTATCCAGCCGGGCGAAATGGAATTAACGCGAACCCGCCCTGTAAGGCTTATGGCCAGTGCATGCGTAAGTGCGGAAATCCCGCCCTTTGCCGCGGTGTAGCTTTCGGTCTGGGGCTGGCTCATGCGGTCACGTGATGAGGAAATATTGATAATGGATGCTCCCTCAGCAAAGTAAGGCATGAACAGTTTTGCTAGATAAAACGGCGCGGTAACTCCCACTTTTAAGGCATATTCAAAATCCTCATATGAGGCATTCGCAATCCCCCGACTGAGCGGTGCCGCATTGTTGATAAGATAATCCACGTGCCCAAAATCGGCGATAACTTTTTCCGCAAAGCGCTCAAGGGTCATCTTATCCGAAAGGTCCCCGACAAAATAGTCATTGTCTTTAATATCAATGACGCAGACATATGCGCCAGCTTTTTTGAATTCCTCCCGAATACACTTCCCTATGCCTTGCGCCCCGCCTGTAACCACTGCGACTTTGCTTTTGAAATCCATTTTATTACCTTTCCAACTGTGATAAAGTCTAACTTAATCCCTGAAAAACAAATCCCTCGTATAAATCTTATCCATCACATCCTCAAGGTCTTTACTATACCTGTTGGCGATTATCACGTCGGACATTGCTTTGAACTCCTCAAGGTCGCGGATCACCCGGCTGTTGAAGAACTTATCTTCTTTCATAGTAGGCTCATAGACCACAACCTCAATTCCCTTGGCCTTAATTCGCTTCATCACGCCCTGAATCGAGCTGTGGCGGAAGTTGTCCGAGTTGGCCTTCATTGTCAGGCGGTAGACGCCGACTACGTTCGGTTTCATTGCGATAATCTGATCGGCTATAAAGTCCTTGCGGGTCCGGTTGGCTTCGACAATGGCGCCGATAAGGTTCTGCGGAACATCGGCGTAATTGGCAAGGAGCTGCTTTGTGTCCTTAGGCAGGCAGTAACCGCCGTAGCCGAAGGACGGGTTGTTGTAGAAATCCCCGATTCTCGGGTCAAGGCAGACCCCCTCAATTATTGATTTGGTGCTAAGCCCCCGCAGCTCGGCATATGTATCAAGCTCGTTGAAATACGCGACGCGCAGCGCCAGGTATGTGTTGGCAAACAGCTTGACCGCCTCGGCTTCGGTCGGATTCATGTAAAGTACCGGCACATCCTCTTTCAGTGCGCCTTCTTTAAGAAGACTCGCAAATTTTTCGGCCGCCTTCATCAACCGGGCGTTTTTCACCGGCACGCCGACAATTATCCGGCTCGGGTAGAGGTTGTCATACAGTGCGTGCCCCTCGCGCAGAAATTCGGGGCTGAAGAGGATATTGTCGCAACAGAATCTCGCCCTTGCCTGTTCGGTAAATCCCACCGGCAGGGTTGACTTGATAAACATCACGGCATCCGGGTTCACCCTGATTACCTGCTGGATTACCCCCTCTACCGACGAGGTGTCAAAGTAGTTCTTGTCAGGGTCATAATTCGTCGGGGTGCATACTATTACAAACTCGGCGTCCCGATATGCCGAGTCTCCGTCTGTTGTGGCGATAAGGTCGAGCTTTTTTTCGGCCATGTACTGCTCTATCTCCTTGTCAACTATCGGAGATTTGCGTTTGTTTATCATTTCCACCTTCTCAGGCACTATGTCCACCGCTGTTACCGAATTGTGCTGGGCGAGCAATACTGCAATTGAGAGCCCTACGTACCCGGTCCCCGCTACTGCAATTTTCACTGTTCGTTATTCCTCTTTTCAATGTAATACTCTTTATACCACTTGGCAAAGCGCGACAACCCCTCTTCAAGGCTTGTGCTCGGCCTGAAACCGAAATCGCGCGCCAAATCGTCAACATCGGCATAGGTCTGATACACATCGCCCGGCTGCATCGGAAGAAACTCTTTCTCTGCCGGTTTGTTTATAATCCCCTCACTCATCAGGCACTTCTCAAGCGTCTCAACGAAATAAAGCAGGTCCTCGGGCTTGTTGTTGCCGATGTTATAAATCTTATACGGCGCGCCGTCCTCAGTCTCGTCCGGGACCTTGCACATAACATTGACAACACCGGTTACAATGTCATCGATATATGTAAAGTCGCGCTTCATGTCGCCGTAGTTGAATATCTGGATTTTCTCACCCCTGACCAGCTTGTTTGTAAAGCTGAAATAAGCCATGTCTGGCCTCCCCATGGGGCCGTAGACCGTGAAGAAGCGCAGCCCGGTCGAGGGGATTTTGTACAGCTTTGAATAGGCATGGGCCATGAGCTCGTTTGACTTCTTTGTCGCGGCATATAGCGACACAGGGTTGTCAACCTTGTCGCCGGTTGAATAGGGCACCTTCTTGTTTGTGCCGTAGACCGAGGAGCTCGAGGCAAAAACCAGATGCTCCACCGGGTTGTGCCGGAAGGCTTCAAGTATGTTGAAGAACCCGACAATGTTGCTGTTTATGTAGGCTTCGGGGTTTGTAATCGAATAGCGCACGCCGGCCTGAGCAGCAAGGTTGACTACAATGTCAAACCTCTCGCCGGCAAACAGCCTGTCAATTGCCTGCTTGTCGGCCAAGTCTATTTTGTAAAAAGCGAATTCACTGTATGGCCGTAGCAGTTTCAGCCGGGCGTGCTTTAGGCTGACATCGTAATAGTCGTTCAGGTTATCAATACCGACCACAGTGCAGCCCATATCAAGAAGCCGCTTTGAGAGGAAGTATCCTATAAACCCGGCGGCCCCGGTGACAAGGATTTTTTTGTTTTGTAGCTTGCTCATTTAATAATACCTCTGTATTCTTTCTGCACCTGCTCGTAGCTCTCAAGGCTCCCGATATCATAGCGCCGCCCCGGCATCTCCATGGCGTGCACCCGGGTATGTTTGCAGAGCCATGCGGCAAGGCTGCCCGGCGCATCTGTGCCGCAGCACGAGTTTATTGCGGTGTCGATCAGCTTTAGGTCGTCCTTTATGTAATAATAAAAGGGCGGGCAGCACCAGTTCGTGGCGGGGTTTTGCGGCTTTTCGGTCATATCAACTATGAGGTCGTTCTCATCAAATTTAAGCACACCGCATTTTTTCAACCTCTCGTCAGACGGCTCGTAGTAGCGCATGACGCACGAAGTCCCCTTGCGCTTGGCGTAGGCAATAAAGCCGGCAAGCGAAAAATCCAGCAGATTATCACCCGCCATAATAAGGCAATTATCGTCAATCTTCAGCTTTTTTATGGCAAATTGTATATCCTTCACGGCACCGAGACGGGTTTCGTTGGTTTCAGTACCGTCGTCAACAACCGTAATCTTATATGGCTTTGTCCCAGCCCAGTCCTCAAAATGGCGGGCGAACTTGTGGTTTGATATAACAACATACCCAGATACCGCCCCGGTCGAGTCGATATCGTCGAGTAGCCAGTCAAGAATCGCCTTGCCGCCTACCTTGAGCAGCGGCTTCGGGAAATTCTCTGTCAGCGGATAGAGCCGCGTCGCATACCCTGCGGCCAGAATCAAGCATTTCATGTAACCGCTCTCCTATGCGTTATATCCAAGCTTCACACCGTCGGCGGTGTTGCAGATATGCGCGCTGTACTTCCCTTCCATGTTGGGGAAAGCTTTAAGATACTCGCGCTTGACTTTCTCAAGAATACTTTCCTCATATGCCGGGTCAATCAGCGCCATGCAGCAGCCCTTAAACCCGGCGCCCGAGAAGCGCCCGCCGTAAATTCCGTCTGTTTCTGTCATTATTTCATAGAGCTTTATAAGCTTGGGGCTCCCGGTCTCCCAGTTGACTATAGAACTGCGGCCGCTCTCAAAGCAGAGCCTACCGAACTCCTCGATATCCCCCCTCCTCCAAGCCTTAGCTCCTGCTTCAACTCTGGCAAACTCAGTATACCAGTGCTCGGCACGTTTACGCCAGTTCTCGGGCAGCCTGTCTTTAAACCTAAGATATACCTCAACAGGCACATCCCGCATATAGGTCTCGTCAAACTTGCTGTACTCCATCCAGGCGAAGGCCTTCAGCGCATACGCTGCTGAGCGCAGCTCATCCACGCGCATGTTGAACTTGCTGCTTGCGAGCGAGCGCTCAAGACCGCTGAAAAATATGGCGATTTTGAAGGGCTTCATCACCGGGTGCCGGGGAATCAGCTCAAAGCTGTCGTCTTTGGTGTCCAGGTACAAAAGGTGGTCCTTTTTGCAGTAGACCTCGCAGCTCTGGTCAAGCTTGCCGCAGGACACACCGACATATTTGTTCTCAGCCTCGAGCGCAATTAAAATCAGCTCCTGCTCGGTCAGCCTGATTCGGTTGAGCGTACACAGGGCGTTGAGAAAGGTGATAATCACCGCCGCGGACGAGGACAGCCCGCCTATAGGCAACTCACCGTCAATAAACGCGCAGAGCCCGACCCGTAGCGGGTATCTTAGGTTCAGCGCAATTGTGGCCCCCCTTAGGTGGTCGGCCCAGTCGCCCTGCTTGACTTCGGGCGTGGAGGAAATATGCCACTGAGCCCTTTTCGGGAACTGCAGGCTGCGTATCTCAATCACCCCGTTTTGTTTCGGGCCGTAGGCGATATGTATGCCCTTGTCAATAGCAAATCCGGTGATTTTCCCGAGATTGTGGTCGGAATGCGCGCCGATGGGACACACGCGGTATGGCGTGAAGGCTGAATATGGCGGGGCATATCTGTAGGTCTCCTCAAATGCCCGGACAGCCTTCATATGCGCGCCTTCTTCAGAATACCGCGGAACCGTGGGATAGCCTTCATGCGGGTACATTAACCGGCGCTGGGCGGCATACTCCTTGGTCCTTGCGTCAAGCGGCTTTGGCGTGGTGTCGGGAATTAGCCACCGTCCGCCGACCTTTTTGGCGCCTACAATCCTCCCCGCCCTGCACAGCGCTGTAATCCGCCGTTCAGGTAAATTCCACCTCTCAGCCGCTTTGCTGATGCTTATATACTCCATGCCTGCCAACACTCCTCTCAGAGTAACATAAACAGTATACCACTAATAAAATAAATGTCAAGATATAACTTGATGTTTGAGGTTATACCTTGACATTCGCATGACATTATCTCTTGTGATAATTAACACTTAGGATTTCTACAAAAGTGTGCTATCTATACTTTGAGAACGCACTCATTTCCTCCACACCATCCTGTTTACCACCCCGGTATAGCTCTGAATAATTTTGACAACCTTAGTGCTGACATTCTCATCAATATAATCCGGCACCGGAGTTCCGTAGTCGCCGTTTTGATTCATTTCAACCGCAGTGGTAACGGTGCAGGTGGTAAAATAAAGTATACAAAAATGCGACAATAAAACCACACAGAAATTCGCCACAAAGTGCACAAAAACACGCCATTTTATTTATAGCTATAAATAATCTGTCAGATATTCTTTTGTATTCTCAAACATTTTGTTGAATAGTTCTCTCTTTTGTGCCACATCAAGACCCTTCAACATATGCCCGTCGGCAAAACATTCATAAGCGAATTCCTTGTCACGCGAGAAGGCTGCGTCAATAGTGAGGTTGTTTTCCACGGCAGTGCGGTATACAAGATCATAAATACTGTCGGGAATCTCCCCCGCCTGCACAGGACAGAGCATATCCGACTTAAACACGGCGTTTGTCTCTACTATCGTTCCGAGCGGGAGATTTGGTAACTGACCGACATTCGGCAGGTTTACATTTGTAACGAGGGTCGACAAGCCGAGCAGTGCTCTCATCTGCATAACCCCCTCTTCGCCGGAATTGCGCAGTTTGAACTTTTCCTCGTCGTAAAATAGCCTTTGGCTTCTGGCAAGACGTTTTTTCAGGTCTTCTATCCGCCATGATACAGGGGTGAGTCCGAACATCCATCCCCTTACCGCTTCAGGCGAGGACAGATAGTCATCCTTATCCATAAATTCTGCAAGATGCCGGTCTCCGGCAGCCGCAATACAGCCAAAACGTCTGAAAAGATCAAAACGCACACGAGCCGCCGACTGAAAACAATCGTTCATCCAGTTTCCCATTGGCCCGACGTTGTAACCGGTCTCATAATACTTTTCAACGAATTGCCGATATACTTCAAACAGATCAATATCACGGTACTGTGCTTGGGTAAACCACGTGAAATGGTTGATGCCGACAACGTTAACGCAAATTTTGTCTCTCCCGATATTCTTTATTCCGTGCACATCTTCAAGTGCCCGGCTCAGCAGCTTCTGTGTTCCGAATACCTCATGACAGCAACCGAAAGCCTTGATTCCGGGAAACTCGCGGTAAAGCGCTCCGACGCAGACCGCCATCGGATTTGTATAATTGATGACCCAAGCATCCGGGCAGCACTCTTTTATTTTTCTTGCTATTTTTTGTATCATCGGCACAGTGCGCAGCGCTCTGAAAAAGCCGCCCGGGCCTGTCGTGTCCCCGACCGACTGGTAGATACCGTATTCTTCGGGTGCGTGTACGTCGGATTCCATTTCCTTAAATGTTCCGGGGAGAATTGAGATGATAACGAAGTCGGCATCACAAAGCGTTTCTTCTAAACTTCTGACGGCGATATATTTCCACCTCTCACAATCGATTCTGTTGCCGATAACCTCATTGTGCTCTGCCGCTTCAAAGTCTATATCATAGAGAAAAACAGACCCCGACATATCTTCGGACTTTGCTAGATCGTTCATCAGCGTCCATGCCCAGCCGCGGGAGCCGCCGCCAATATATGCGATTTTAATTTTCTCTGCCCTACTCTCACAATACTCCATCTAAAGACCTCCGATTCTATTTCCATATACCACTAATAAAATAAATGTCAAGATAGAACTTGATGTTTATGGTTATATCTTGACATTATCTCGTGTGATAATTAACACTTAGGATTTCAACAAAAGCCGGGCAATCTGTAACTTTGAGAACGCACTCATTTCCTCCACACCATCCTGTTTACCACCCCGGTATAGCTCTGAATGATTTTGACAACCTTAGTGCTGACATTCTCATCAATATAATCCGGCACCGGGGTTCCGTAATCCCCGTTTTT
>DURE01000043.1 GCA_012837425.1 Clostridiales bacterium | reverse complement strand
GCAACATCTCGGTAGTCTTCTACGATTCGATCTCGAATCTTGCGAGCCTCTGCAATGCTTTTGCAGTTGAACATCTCCTGTAGCTCCGCCCGGAGACCGGCTTGGTACTTCTTCGGAGCCATGTCCGTATCCGAGAGTTCATTGACAAAATTATAGTATTTAAGGCTGAAAAGGTAGATGGCCGTAGAACTCAGCGGATTCAAATTTTCTATAACTGCATTGGCGCTATCGACTTACCAAACTAAACAAAAAACGGCATAGCCGAATATCAACGACTATGCCGAATTTTTCAGGAATTATAAATCCCTATCTGACCGCCCCAAAGGCGGCATTTTTGTCGATATGTTGTCTTGGCAGCCGGAGGGAAAGCCCGCCGGCTTTTTCTCCCTTATATCTGCCGCATGAGATTGAAGGACTGCCGGAGATTGAGCGTGCCGTAACCGGTCTGGTTGTTGGGGTAGGTTCTTGCCTCAGTACGGGTGCAGCCGCGGATCAGGTAGGCGCGGATTTGATAGGAGCTCATAGACGGGTCGTTACCGTTTATTATCCCCCACTGCAGCATTAGCGCGCAGGCGCCGGTGGTTATTGCGGTGGCCACGCTTGTGCCGTCCATCGAACCGTATCCATAAGGGAAAAAGCCCCCCACCCCCACGCCGGGTGCCACTAAGTCGGGATCGATATTAGCCGTGCGGGTAGGCCCCCAGGAGGACTGCGAATAAAAGCTGCCCTGCAGTGTGTTGAAAGCGCCGCAGGTTATCGCGCCGAGCATGGTGGAGGGGACGGTCACGGAATAATAGGGATTCGCGGCAAGAAATTCTACGCTCGGGTCGACAAACCCGGTCATCGGGAGCCAGCAGTGGAATACTCCGTTGAGTATTATGTCCCCGTAGACCGTAACCGTCCATACCCCCGGGGTGGCATCAAGAATATTTATTACAGTAAGCTGCCCCCCGGTGCCCTCCACCGGAAAAAAATACGAGACGAGAACTGACGAGCGCTCGAGTATCAAATCCGACCTCACCGACAACCCCGCTATAGACTGAATCCGGCCTACAAGCTCGCCGGTCGGCGAGCGAACCGAGACCGAAACCCTGTCTGCCACTTCGGTCCAGAGCGACAGATAAACATCTCCCGCGTTCGCTCCCACCCTTATGTCTATGTTCTGAATTTCGCCGGCTGACGAGATAACGCCCTGCATATGGTGTCTGGCCTGGCTCTCGTTGCCGCACGCCACGCAAAGGCAGACCCCGTTCAGGTTAGCCACGCTGCTGAGATATTCGGCAAAAATTGAAAACTCGTCATGGCTCCCGTAATTCGAGCCGAGTGCTATGCAGATAGCGACCGGTCTTTGCAGCTGTCGCGCCCGGTCAAGTATGTAATCGACCCCAAGCATGACGTCGCTTGATTCGTAGGCGTGCTCCTGGTCTTCGGGCACCGAAAAATGGTTCAGATAAAAAGGCCTTGCCCGCCTGAGCTTGACGGCGATGATTTCTGCGTCGGGAGCCGCCCCCACAAAATCGCCGACCTCGCGCCCGGCCGCCACCGAGGCAAGATAGGTGCCGTGCCCCGAGGTGTCAAAAGACGGGACAATCGAGTAGGGGTCATTGCTGGCGAGCGCGGCGTTTATCTGCTCCTGCGTGTATTCCACGCCTACATAATAGCCGGGAGGGGGAGGCCCTATTGCCGTGAGGTCGTAGATATAGCGGATTTTACTGGTACCGTCCTCGTATTTGAAGCAGTCCAGCGTGTAGTCTATCCCGGTGTCTACAAAGCCGATAAGGACGCCTTGCCCCCTGAGCTGCAGAAAGGGCTGCTCCTGAACCTGGATTATGCCCGAAGCCTCAAGACTCGGCCGGTCGAGCAGGCCGAGCACTATTGAGGAAATACTGACAACCCCCGAGCCGAGAATGCTTCTGAACGACTCAAACATCTCTTGCGTCGTGTAGGCCATTAGATAGCGCCCGCCCAACACCTTTGCTATGGCAATATCGTTTTGCAGGACACAGTTCTCAAAAAAAGGATTTCTACGCATCACAAAATCAATCGTATCGGGATCAAGGAGCAATCTGCTGAGCAACTCCTGATTTTCCGGGCTGTTTATGTAGTCGTTTAAATTGCTGTTCATAGTTTCTCCTTACTGCACAAGGAATACCATATCGTCCATAGTGTCATTGAGGTTCAGGCTGCCGTATCCCCAGATTGAGTTGGGGTATTCTATGGTAAAGCTGCGCGTCGCGTTGCGGCAGAGAAAGGCTTTTACCCGCTGGCCGTAAAGAAAGGGGTCGTTTCCCCGGACAATTCCCCATTCCATCATCAGAGCCGCCGAGCCTGTAACAAAGGGCGCGGCCATACTGGTGCCGGTAAAGGAATCGTAGCCGCCCCCTACTTTGGGGGCGAAAATATTCACGGCGGGTGCGACCAGATCGGGCTTCTGTCCGAATGTGCCGTAGGTTGTTCCGCGCCCCGAAAAAGAGGTGCTGGTATTGAGCAGCGAATTGTACCCGCCGACCGTTATTACCCGCTCTGCCGTCGCGGGGAGGGAGACGGTGTTTTCCACATTCGGCAGGAAAAATCTGGTCGAGCGCATCGGCATCGGCATTAACGGGAGCCATATATTGTATCTTCCGTCTACTATATTTACCCCGGTGACGGCAAGCCGCCATATTTCATTGACTATCGGTCCGTCGACGCCTACCAGTGAAAAGTAAATTTCCTGATTAAAGGTAAACGGTGTCGGTTGCCCGAAAAGTATGACCATCTGCACGCCTGCTACCGTGACTTGGGTCACCGGCTGGAGTTGGTTTATGACACCGGTCGACAGGTTATTCGGGGCGAAAAGCTCGACTGTGAAGGTATCGGCAAAATTCTTCCAGAGCGTCAAAAAAAGCTGCGTGTAGTTGTCACCTACGGCGATATCCACGAATTCGGTCTGTCCCTCCTGAACTCTGCCGTAAAAATGGTGACCGGCATTTGCCTCGTTTCCGGCCGCCACAGAGATGACGGTTTTCCAGCGCAGCGATTCCGAATTAATAAAACCCTCAAACAGCGAGCTGCCGTCATGCGCACCGTCGTTTGTTCCGTAGCTTATATTGACAGAAATCGGGAACCCGAGAAACTGCGCGGTATCTATGCAGAATTTTACCGCCCGCATTATCTCGGTGCTCCGCGAAAAGCCGGGTACCTCATACGGGACAAGCTTGACAACAATAAGCTCGGATTCGGGCGCCGCCCCCCGCTCGACTCCGCCGCTGGACGCGCCGTTTCCGACCGCGATTCCGGCTACCGCTGTGCCGTGGCCTATAAAATCCTGTTCCGGGACGACAGAGAAGGGGTCTTCGCTGGAAAGTGCCGCGTTTATGTCTTCCCTTGTATAGAGATGACCCCTTCTGAATCCCGGTGGCGGTGTGCCGACAGTACTTTGATCCCAGAGGTATAAAATGCGGGTGGTGCCATCGGGGTTGCGGAAATCCGGATGGGTGTAATCTATGCCCGAGTCAACAATCCCCACCAGAACCCCTCTGCCGGTCAGATTATATTTTGTCTGTGACTGAACCTGATATACGCCCGAGGCCGACATGGAGCGCCGAAGCTGGGTATATACCGTTTTCGGCAGCTCGTAATATTCGACGTTCGGCACCGAGAGTATCAGCGAAACCATGTTTAGGGGCAGCGTCAGGATAGCGTAGCTCTCATTAAGTCTCTCGGCAACTGCACCTAATTGTTCTGCAATAAAGGCAAGGCTGCCGTGGTATTTGATAATCACCTCGACAAGCTGCTCGGGAGGCTGCCTGAAAAGACGTTCCTGTATATTCATATTTATTCCTCCGCAAACCCCGCGCCGGGTGCCCTGGCATGTGGTTACAGTTTATATTATATGAAACGACCTCTGTGCTGTTACCGTCTGAGCTTATTTATGTGGATATTCGGGCATCGCCGTCATAAAATTAAGTATGAGATTAGTATGCTTTCATGTCGCTGATGCCAGAGTAAAAATCTACCGAAAGGAAAAAGTTTTATGAACCAGAACAACGGGCTTTATACCGATTTTGGCTATCTCACTGTCGACGCGAAGGCGGTGCCTGATGCCCGGCCTTTAGAGGGCGCCACAGTGTCGATATTTGCTGGCGACCGGATAGTCGAGCAGATAAGCACCAATGAGGCCGGACAGACCGAGCCTATGGAGCTCGGCGCGCCCCCTCTTGAGCTTTCTCTGGTGCCCGAAACACAGATAAGGCCATATTCGGAGTACACAGTGCGGGTCGATGCCCCCGGCTTTGAGACGGTGTATATTGAGGGGGTTCAGATACTTGCCGGGCGCCTGGCAATTCAACGGGTCAACATGCGTCCCGCTCCTCCCGAGTCCGCCCCACAGATATACATGGTCGAGCCTAACTCATTATGGGGGGATTTTCCGCCGAAAATCCCCGAGCCCGAGGTAAAGCCGCTTCCCTCCGGGGACGGGTTTATTGTCCTGTCTGAGCCGGTGGTGCCCGAATTTATGGTGGTCCATCTCGGGGCGCCCCAGGACACGACGGCGCAAAACGTCTGGGTACTCTTCAAGGATTACATAGCCAATGTCGCCAGTTGCGAGATATATTCTACCTGGCCGCCCGAGACCATCCGCGCCAATGTGCTGGCTATCATCTCCTTTGCGCTCAACCGGGTTTTTACCGAGTGGTACCGCAGCCGCGGCTTTGAATTCACCATAACCAACAACACGGCGTTTGACATGCTCTTTTCGTACGGCCGCAACATTTTTGACAGCATACTGAATGTGGTCAACGAAGTGTTCACCACATATGTGACAAGGCCGGGAATCCGCCAGCCTCTTTTCACCCAGTTCTGCGATGGGGTGAGGGTTTCCTGCGCCGGCCTGCATCAGTGGGGATCAAAGTCGCTGGGCGACCAGGGGCTCGACGCGCTCTCAATCCTGCGCAACTATTACGGCACGAACGTCTATCTGACCCAGGCTCAGAGGGTACAGGGGGTACCGATTTCCTATCCCGGGCAGCCGCTGCAAAGCGGCTCTACCGGCATGGACGTGCGGACCATTCAGACCCAGCTCAATACCATTGCCGACAGCTACCCGATGATTCCCAAGCTCAGGGTCGACGGGATATTCGGGCCGCTGACCGAACAGTCGGTCAGAGTATTCCAGCAGATTTTCAGGCTGCCGGTGACCGGGGTGGTCGACTTTGCCACCTGGTACGAAATCTCAAAGATTTTTGTGTCGGTTACAAGAATTGCCGAGCCCGGATAAATCGCCTCATCCCAGCCGGCGCTGGTGCCTGGCCTCAAGCTCTAAGTTAAGCTGCAGGGATTCATCATCCTTGACCTCAAGCCAATGATTCAGTGGCAGATAGCCGGGGTGCCGGACACATATGCAGAATTGCGAAGGCTGAGGATCCCGGCAATTGAGCGGCAGTTCAACCGGTATCGCGCGGCCTGATTTGTCGGTCAGGCCGCGATAGACCATTATGTGCCGCTCGCCACACCTCTGATAGACAGTCACATCCGCCCTTTGCACCGGCTGACGCTTTTTCCCGGCGAAAACATGGAGTCCAAGGTCGCAAGAACCGGTGCGAGCCTCGGGGTAAAGCTGATAAAACGGGTGCGGATAGGCAAAAAAGCAATCTTCCTCCTTATCGGGCAGGAGGTCTTGCAGATATGTAAGAATGCCGTTTGCTATTCCCCGGGCGACAAGCTCGGGATGCTCGCGCATCAGCGCGGCGTCTCCCTCGTTTGTCCGGTATCCTGTCTCAACTAAAAGCGCCGGCATATCGGCCCGCTGCAGCACATGCAGGCCGGGGCGCGCCAAAACCCCCCGGTTCTGAAGCCCGGCAAAGGTCTTCAGGCTCTCAAGTATCGATTCGCCCAGCGCCCGCGCATAAGAGTCCGGCTTGGCTATCACGGCCGACGCGCCGGTCTCAAAGGGGCTGTATGAGGCGTTTGTGCACAGGTAGATAAAATAGTCGGCCCCCTGAATATTTGCCTCGTAAATCCGGGAGGTGAAAGAGTCCTCAATTATTGAGTCGGGCGGCTCGCCTGCATACTGGCCGACCGCTTCAATTCCGCTTGAGGTTAAAATAGTTATGAGATGTTCGCTGATTGGTGAGAGATTAATATCCTGCCTGCCGGTGCCGGCGGGGACCCGTGGACTTAGCGGATTGCTTCCCTTGGCGACGAATACTTTCATATGATCTACATGCTCCTTTTGCACAGGATAAAAGACGTCTTTTGCGGGGTCGGGGCAGTCTTCGGGGTTTGATTCCGGATTGAAAGTAACTTTTCCCCGGTTTTATCAATAAGAGTATATGGAAAAGGCAGCCGATGTGTCAAAACATATCGGCCGCCCCGGTTTGCGCGGAATTTATGCGAGCAGCGAGCAGAGGATAATTACGGCCGTGCAGGCCGGTGTGATGATATAGCCGAGCCGCCGGCCGAATTTTTGGGACAGGAGGCGTATTGTCAGCAGGCAGACCGAGCTTTTGAGGAAAAAACAGACATAGAGAATAGCATAAACCAACCCGTCAAGTCTTAAAAACACCTCATCGGCGGCCAGCACGCTCACCGAGGAGAGGTAGGGATAATCGAGCGTGGCAAGGTATTCCCCGTCAAATATCAAAAGAAGCTGCAGCATTGAAAGCCCGAAAAGCGCCGCTCCGACCAAGGTCCCCCAATACACACTTTTTTTGTTTATCCCGCCGGGCAGACAGGCAAACAAGACGAGGATAACCGGCAGCGGCAGGAAAAACCGCAACACGGGGTTGTCGGGATTGAGGTCGGTAAGCGAGCCGAAATCAAGACTTTTGAGCAGCGAGCCGGGCGACGCGAAATGCGGAATTGAGACGGCAAAGAGCAGCAAAACCGACAAAACGACGGCCACAAAGCCAACCAGCGCAATTTTCAGAATAACCGTCGGGTCTTTCAAGCTCAGCCACAGGCAGACCAGCAAAAAAAGCAACTGCACCCAGACAACCGGGATGCCCGGAATCATGGCCGACGCAATAAAATCGGCATACCTAAATGAGGTAAAATATGCCGTCCAGAGCGCAAAGAGCCCGCTCAGAATGTAAAGCGCGGCAAGCCCGGCCTTTTTTGCGGGGCTGCTGACCGATTTTAATGACTCAACACCAAAGAGGCGGTCAAATAACTTCATAAGGGGTGGCATTACAAGAAATAGAGCCGGTGTGCCTATGAGCAGCCATAAGAGCCCGGTGCTGCCGTCGGTTAGCTTGTTTATTACAACTCCGAACAAAAACAGCGACAGAAGGCATATCCGGTGCAGGTTAAGCGAATTGTACTGCATGTCTCTATCCCGGCCGCTCTCTGACATCAAAGCGGATTGAGACATCCGAAAAATCCCCGGGTGCCCCTTTTGTTCCGGCTCTTTTGCCTAGGTTGAAAATATCGGTGCGACAGTTTGCCGCCACGGAATTGTAAAACCTGGCAGCCGCGCGCTCAAGTGCGGTTTTCAGGGTGTCGTTGTCGGTCATGGAGTAGCGCTCCTTTTCCAAAATAAGACGGATGCTTATTTCAACTCTATTTATGCCCCGGGCGGCCCTGACCTTTGAGGAGTAGCGCCTGACCTCTGGCTGGTAGACTATCCCGTCGGACTCAAAATAAAAGGAGCCGCTCTTAAATGAGCCGGATAGCAGGCTGTAAAATGCGCTTTCGCTGAGGTTCAGGGTAAGCGAGGGCAGGTCGTTCTCATAGATTCTGATGCCGTGCAGCGTGTAGCTGCTCTCCTCGCCCTCCCTTATCACCGTAAAAAAGGGCAGGGCAAAGCACTCGGTGTTGAGCCGGCCACTCTCGACCTCGTAGAGCCGGTTTGACAGGCCAACCCCCCAGTCCCGGCGCTTCTGCTGCAGCACGCCGGTAAGGTCGTAGCCAGTTATCGGGGTTGAGATGCTCTGGCAGGAGAGCAGCTTGCCGGCGTGTGGGGCGGCGGCGACCAAGGCCGATATGGAGATATTCGGCTCGGCGGCGCAAAACCTGAAAACCTCGTCGAGCTGGCCGGCTGAGAGCGTCTCGCCCAGCACCAGCAGCGCGCAGTGGCTGAAGACGATTGTCTTTGCCACCTCACCCGAAAGATTTCCGACCGCCTCCTTCACCGTGTGCCCGGTTCCCGAAAAGAGCCTTGACTCAATGCTGTCCTCGGCCGCCCCGACGCTGAATACTATCACCTCAAGCGTCACCTCAAGCAAATCCCCCTCTCCCCGGTCAAAGCCCATTGCCGCCGCAAGATACTCCTGCTCGGGTTCTCTGGCCTGGGTTATGTTCCGGCAGCCGGTCGTCGCCAGCAGAAGGAGGACAAGCGGCAAAATCAGAAGTTTTCTCATACTAATAATACCTGCTTATTGATTATTGTCGGCCGAGCGGACGCGGTCCTGACTGAAGGCCGGCCGGGTGCGCATTTTGCGCCACGACGAGCGCCAAAGGAGGTCTTTCAGTCCCTGGGGCGAGGGGTTAAGCAGCGATACCGTACAGTCCACACCGAAGGACTTAAGGCCGAATATCATTATAAGCAGGGCCGAGATGCCGAGCATAAACCCGTACAGGCCGCCGAGGTATCCCAGGAAGAGCAGCGCAAACCGGGCATAGAAGACAATGCCGCGCAGCCGGGGGACCATAAGCCCCGAAACCCCCGCCATGGCGACGGCTATGAGCACCGGGGCGCTGATGAGTTTCGCGTCCACCGCCGCCTGCCCGATAATCAGCCCCCCGACAATGCCGAGTGCGTGGCCCAGGCTCTGAGGCATACGTACGCCGGTTTCCTTCAGGATTTCAAAAAGGACAATAACCGCCACGCACTCAAGCAGCGAGGAGAGCGGCACGCCGCCCCGCGCCTGCGCCACCGAGAGCGCGAACATTGTCGGCAGCAGATCTTCGTGAAAGCCGACAAGAGAGAGGTAGAGCGCCGGGATGCTGATGGCCAGAAAAAAGCAAATAAACCGCAGTACCCGGCCGATTGAGGAGACAAGCCAGTTGAGGTAATAATCCTCGTCCGACTGAAAATTCTCTACAAACAAATAAGGCAGGGTCAGTACCGCCGGGGTGCCGTCAACCATCACGGCGATCCGGCCCTCAAGCAGCCTTGCTGCAACTATGTCGGGCCGCTCGGTTACCCCGGTGGTTTTGAAGGGCGAGCCCGGGTGGTCGCGTATCAGCTCGGCAAGGTAATTTACATCGAGCACGCCATCGATGTCCACCTTGCTCAGCCTGTCTTTGAGTTCGGCCAGCATGACCGGGTCGACCAGCGAGTCAAGGTAGCAGACAAAAACGTTTGTGTCGGTGCGCCGGCCTATTCGCTGCGCCTCTATGCACAAATCGGGGGTCTGAAGCTTGCGGCGGAGCATAGCGGTGTTAAGTAGAATTGCTTCTCCGAACCCTTCTCTCGGCCCCTGAAGTATCCGCTCGTCCTCGGGCTCGCTTATCCCCCGTGTGTCAAAGCCTTTTGTGTTGATAAGCAGCACCGTGCTGTATCCGTCGACAAATAGCGCCGTGTCGCCGTATTCGATTCCCCGCAGTATCTCGGTTATGCTGGCGGTCTGCTTCAGCTCACCCGCGAACAACACCTTCTTTTCGATGTGGTCGATAAGCGAGGCAGGGGGCAGGACTATTTTGGAGCGTGTGAGCGGGAAGACTACCGAATCATTGAGCAGATCGGAGTTTACCATGCCGTCAAAGTAGACAAGGCAGCAGTCGACCCCGGTGCCCAGCCCGGTGCTCATTTTTATCTGCCGGATGCGCAGGATGCTGTCTTTTTTGAATATATCCTTGATGTAATTGATGTTGGTCTGAAGGTTGTCGCTTATGGCAACACTCTCGTATTCGGTGTTTTGCTTGCCCACAATGGCCTCACATAATCATTTATTATAGTATTATATTTGTTATTTTATCTTGAATTGTGAGGTGTTATTCCCGGGATTACAAAATTCGGGGTAGATAGCACGCTACAAAGTCCACGAAGTGCTTGTTCCTTATATGAAAGATAGGTACTTCAGTAGAAATGCATGGGGCGACTTCAGGTATTTCTTCCGGTACTATCCAAGCAATTAATCAGAGTGTTTATCTTGAAGATTATGATAAAACCTTAGGAAATCTAGCAAAAGCAAGTTATACATATATGCTTGGTGATAGCGGCGGAGGTTTTGCAGTTTTCCAGACTTTTTGGTTGTGTCGGACCAATTAATGTGGTATAATAATGAAAAACTAAAAGGAAGAAGGAGACTTCAAAATGCCTCACATAGTTATCAAGCTTATCAGCGGCCCTTCTCAGGAGCAGCTTAAGAAGGCCGCAGAGCAGATTGTCGAAGTCGTCGAGAAAACACTTGGGAAGCCCAAAAAGTATACTTCGGTTTCGGTGGAGGAGTATTCCTTCGGCGAGTGGCCGGGCGTCTACGACGAGTTTGTCAAGGATAAGCCCAACGTAATACGCAAGCCGGAGTACACCAACCCGAAGACCTTTACCTAAAGCTTCGGTTGCTCCACTTTGCGTTGCCGAAAAGTGCGCCCCGCGAACTCGCGGGGCGCACTTTATGCTGCTTTTCGTGGTGATAACAACTAAAGGTGGAATCGGTTCGAATAGCTATGCGAGGTTATTTACTATACCCAATACGCCCTCTCGGGTATATATGCCGCCGGGTTTGAAAAAACTAAATAAAAAGAAGTTTGAGCGCCGGGTTCTACGTGGCGTTGTTATGCGGCGGGCGGCTCCGCCGCGAAAGCCGCGGAATCCGCGCCGAAGATAAGGAGTGCCAGAGATGATTTCACGCAAAACCGTCATAACCTTCGGCATGGTCGCCATTCCCATAGCCATGTATACCGCCACCACCGACAACGACATACATTTCAACCAGCTGCACAGGGAGGACAACAGCCGCATTCGGTACAAGAAAACCTGCGCCCACTGCGGAAAGGAGATAAATAACAAGGACATTGTCAGGGGCTTTGAGTACGACGAGGGCAAATATGTGGTCGTCACCGACGAGGAGATAGAAAAAATAAAGACCGAAAAGGAAAAATCCATACAAATCCTGCACTTTGCCAAGCTCAACCAGATATCCCCGGTCTACTACGACAAAACCTATCAGGCCCTGCCCGAGACCGGGGGAGAGAAGGCCTTTGAGCTGCTCCGCTCGGCACTTATGTCCGAGCAAAAAATTGCCATAGGCCGGGCGGTGCTCGGGACAAAGGACACACTCATGGCGATAATCCCGCGTGAGGAGGGCATTCTCATCTCAACCATGTTTTATGCCGACGACATAAAGGACCTGCCCAGGCAATACGACAGACCCGAGGTGTCCGAAGAAGAACTCAGGATGGCGCGCATGCTGATAGGCGCGATGGACACGCCCTTTGATCCATCGAAATACCGGGACGAATATCAGGTAAAGCTGCGCGGGCTGATAGAGGACAAGATAGCCGGCCGGGAGATTGTAGCCCCCGAGTCCGAAGGTCCGGCCAGAGTGGTAGACCTCATGGAAGCGCTGAAGGCAAGCGTCGAGAAAGCCAAAAATGAGAAGGTAACCGCATAAATGGCCGACAGGCTCAGAGAATACGCTAAGAGGAGGAATTTTGAGCACACCGCCGAACCCGAGGGCGGTATGACCGGGCGCCGGGGTTGTCTGGCTTTTGTAGTCCAGCACCATATGGCCAGACGCGAGCACTACGACCTGCGGCTTGAATGGGACGGGGCTTTTTTGAGCTGGGCGGTCCCCAAGGGGCCGTCCTATGACCCGCGCGACCGGAGGCTGGCTGTGATGGTCGAAGACCACCCGCTCGAGTACCGGAACTTTGAGGGGACCATCCCAAAGGGGGAGTACGGCGGCGGGGTGGTCATGATTTGGGATGAGGGGTGCTTCGAGCCTGCCGGCGACGTGGAGCAGGGCCTTGCCGCCGGGTCGCTGAAATTTATCCTCAAGGGCCGGCGGCTCAAGGGGAAATGGGCGCTGGTGCGGATGAAGACGGCCGGTGAGAAAAAGGATAACTGGCTGCTGCTCAAGGAACGCGACGAATACGCAAAGGACGAGCCCGGAATAGAAGGATATACCACAAGCATCCGCACCGGACGGACAATGGACGAAATCGAGCGCGGCGAGGACGAAAAAATCATCAAAAATCCCTTTAATAGCACCGAGGTGCAGCTTGCAAAGCTTGTGTCAAGGCCCCCGGAGGGCGAGGGGTGGCTATATGAGCTGAAATACGATGGGTACAGGATTTTGGCCTTTGCGGAGGGCGGCGGGGTGTGCCTTGTCAGCCGTAACAAGACCGACTACACCGGCCGCTTTGCCCCGGTTGCCGCCTCAATCCGCGACTGGGCGGCCGGCCGGGCATTTGTGCTTGACGGCGAGATGACGGTTATTGACAGCGAGGGAAAAAGTGATTTCGGGGCGCTGCAGGGCTACATGAAAAACCCGGCAGGCCGAAGCCTGACCTATATTGTTTTTGATCTGCTGGCGCTTGACGGCGAGGATCTGAGAGGACAACCGCTTACATGTAGAAAGGAATTGCTCGAGGAGTTGATGAAAGACGCTCCGCCGAATCTCTACTACAGTCGGCATGTCATTGGCAACGGAGCCGGGAATTTCCGGGCGGCCTGCGGGCTCGGAATGGAGGGGATTGTAGGTAAAAAGGCCGATTCAATATACAGCGGGACCCGAAACGGCGACTGGATTAAGCTCAAATGCGGGGTGAGGCAGGAATTTGTCATCGGGGGATATACTCAGTCGGCAAAAAACCCGGGCGGGGTCAGCTCGCTTTTGCTGGGGGTCTGTGACGGCGGGCGGCTGAGATATGTCGGGCGTGCCGGCAGCGGCATATCGGCTTCCGACGAAAAGGAACTGCTTGGCAAGTTCAGCTCTCTGGTAATATCCGAGCCTTGCTTTGACGACCCGCCGAAGGCCCGGGCGGGCGAAAAATTCATCTGGGTAGAACCCGAGCTTGTAGCCGAAGTCAGGTTTGCCGAGTGGACGAGCGACCGGCGCCTGCGCCAGGCAAGCTACAAGGGCCTGCGAAATACAAATCCGCGCGAAATAAAGTCAGAGAACACCGGTGAGGTGCCGCGCGAGCTGCCCGGGGCAGAGACAGGAGAGAAGATGGAGACCGAGGACAAAAGCATAACCGTTGAGGGGATAAGAATCACAAATCCCGACAGGGTGGTATACGGGGACCCGGATATCACAAAAGCCGACGTGGTGCGCTATTACGCCGCGGTGGCCGGGCGGATGCTGCCCTATGTCGGTGGCCGGATTCTGAGTATCGTGCGCTGCCCCAAGGGGACCGGCGAGGCCTGCTTTTACAAAAAGCACCCCGGACCCGGCAGCGGGGGGATTGTCACGATAACTCTCACCACGAGCGAGGGGGAGGACGAGGAATATTTCTATATTGAAGACAAATCCGGTCTCATCTACGAGGCGCAGATGGGCACGATTGAGTTTCACATCTGGGGCAGCCGCGCCGACAACCCCGAGCGGCCCGACATGATGGTTTTTGACCTTGACCCCGACGTCGGGCTGGGGCTTGACGCGGTGCGGCAGGGCGTTCACGATATAAAGGAGATACTCAGCGAGCTCTCGATTGTGTCATTCCTCAAGACCAGCGGGGGCAAGGGCTATCATGTAGTGGTACCGCTCAGTCCCGGCGCAACATGGGAGGCTGTGGGCGATTTTTCACGGCGGGTCGCCGAGGTGATGGAGCAGAAATGGCCCGAGCGATACACCTCAAACTCCCGAAAGGCAAAGCGGCAGGGCCGGGTATTTATCGACTGGCTGCGCAACGGCCGGGGGGCGACCAGCATAGCACCCTATTCGCTGCGCGCGCGGCCCGGCGCCCGGGTGTCGATGCCGCTTGACTGGGATGAGCTTGAGAGTGTGGCACCCGACCGGTTTGACATGGAGGAGGCGCTTGAGAGAGTTATCCGGCCCGACCCGTGGGATGGTTTTTTTGAGTGCGGGCAGCAAATAAAGTGAGCGGAAGGCGCCTTGTGGTTGGCGGATACTTGAATACCAAGCCGGAGATTATCAACAGCGGGCGAAAAACCCCGCTGTTTGTGCATATTGTCCCACACTATTGCATTTAATGAATTCTTGACATAAACCAGCCGGAATGAATAATTTCTATGATACGGCTTGATTTCGGGGCGCTTAAACCAACCGGTAAGTTCCGGCGAAGGACGGTTTTTTATGAAGCAAAGATTCTATCAGGTTATTATCTTAGGGCTTGTGATATGCTCGGCGTTTACTTTCGGCGCCTGCGGCAGCTTTGGCGACAATACCGAATATGCCGTGCTTTCCTCCGGGAACCAAAAGGCCGACGGGTACATATACGACCTATATGAGAACAGGACCGCCTCAATCACCGGGTATATCGGCCAAGAGGTGGTTATTAACATTCCCGAGTCGCTCGACGGTTGAAAAAAGCACTGCGAGAGCAGTGCTTTTTCTGGCTGGGACGGCCGGATTTGAACCGACGAATGCGGGAGTCAAAGTCCCGTGCCTTACCGCTTGGCTACATCCCAAAATACCGGGGGAAAGACAAAAACGCCGCGCGGCGGTTTTTGTTTTTGTTCCGCAACGCACAAGGATTTTCACATCCAACTTTAGCACAGGAATCCGGCGAATTTCTTCGCCGGACCCAGCAATGCATCAACTAAAGCCAAAACAGACCACCAAAACAAAAGAAGATGTAGGATTGTGACCGATGCTGCGGCTTTGCGGAGTTATAATTGGTCTGAGTGACTGGACTTGAACCAGCGGCCTCTACCACCCCAAGGTAGCGCGCTACCAACTGCGCCACACCCAGATTGTCGGCTGCGGAACCTCACCCTACATGTGCAGCGGTCATTATTATATCACAGGCCGGGAATTAAGTCAATAGCAATAATGCATTTTTTGCTTGTCCTGCGTGGTAAATTTCATAAAAATGCGGTATTGCAGGGGGGCGCAGCGCATAGTCTGCAGGACCTGCCGTTTGATTTTTTATGGCTTATGCCCGTAATAAAAGCGTAATTGCAAGTAATTTCAAAAAAATAGCAGAAATCACTTTACTTATTCATAGCTTGGCGATATAATAACAAAAATGCCTTCCGTTGGTTCTTGTTTCGTTAGAGCCCCGTAATACAACCTCCTGGTGCGATGGACAAGCCGGACTGCGGGACAGCTCAATCAAATTAATACATAGGAGCTAAAGCAATGGAGAACACCGAATGCTTCGGAACCGAACCGATGCCATATGAAAAGGCTGTGAAAAGCGCCAAGGCATTTGGCAAAGAAATGCCGTTTGTAGTATATCGCGGCGGTGTACCGGTAGCGTTTGCCATGAGCTCGAAAAGCGCAGGCGGGTATTCAACCGTAAGCGAGGTCTACACTCTGCCCGAGCACCGCGGGCGGGGCTATGCCTCGGCGCTTGTCGCCCATATAAGCCGGTTGACACTTGAGGGGGGGGGAAAATACCGCTGCTCTATACCGACGCCGCAAATCCTGCCTCCAACAAGGCCTACCGGAATATAGGTTTTGTCTTCGGGGGGCAGGTGAAAAATTATGAGTTCGAGGGGTAGCCGATATCGCCGCCCCGACCGATATTATAACTCGGTATTCAACCCGTAATAAGAAAACACCGGACTATGCCGGTGCTTTCTGTTAAACACCGGAGAGCGCCGGCGTTTTCTCTTATGGCTTTATTGCCTTTTTCTTTTTGTATTCCGACGGCAGACAGCCGGTTATCTTGCGGAAGGCGTTGATATAGGAGGATATGCTGCGGAAGCCCACCGAATAGCAGGAGTCGGCGACGCTGGCGCCCTCAGCCAAAAGCCTTGTGCTTTCGGCGACCCGCCGCTGCATCAGGTAATCTGAGAGCGTGATGTTGAAATACTGCCTGAACAGTCTTGAGGCGTGCTCCCGGCTGTAAAAGAAGTAGGCGGCTATTTCGCTGACCCCTTCAATCGAACTGTAATATGTATCAATATAGTTTTTAATGCGGGCCACATTTTCGGGGAGCCTTGTGTTGCTGCCGCCCTCTGCCGAGCCATCGAGCAGCAGGAAAAACTGAATAATATAGCTGTATGCCAAAACGCGCCCTGTCACGTTTTTGCGGGCTGCTGCCTCTTTGGCCGAGCCCAGCAATGAGCGCAACCTGGTAAAGAGCGTTTCATCGGGTTGGAGCGTGTTGTGGTTTTTGAAGTTGTTTATGAAGCGGGGCAGGGGGATCTCCTCCCCGCAGTATTTGAAGAATTCACGGTCAAAATAAAACACATAACGCTCGTAAACACCGTCGGCAAGCAGGCGTGCCGTGTGCATTTTGTCGGGAGGGCAGCAGACCACCATGCCGGGTTTCGGAATCGAGACCTCGTTTTCACAGATATACTCGACCTCTCCCGAGATGTATACTATTACCTCATAATAATCGTGCCTGTGCAGCCCTTCCTCAAAGGTTGCGCTCGTATAATTGCTTGAACGGTGAGAAAAAATCAGATTCTGGTGTATCAGATAGTCTGTCCAGCCCTTATTGCTTTGAAATGTGTAGGCTCCCGGCTCTGTGTTTGTGTATTGTCCTGTTTCGATGCGCTTTCTTATGTAGTTTTTCATAATTGTATCACATTTCCACAAAAAATTGACCGAAATTCGGTTGAATTCTGTCCCCGTGAACTCTACAATAATTATACACTAATTTTTTAGTTTGTCAACAGTGTTATGAAAAATTAAAGCGGATTATGGAGGTTTTATACATGAAACAAAGATATGTGGTGAAGCATGACGTCGACCTTTGTGTTATCGGCGGCGGTCTTGCCGGAATTCTGACGGCTGTTTCGGCAGCGCGCTGCGGCATAAAGGTTGTACTGATGCAGGACCGCCCGGTGCTCGGCGGGAATTCCTCCTCAGAAATTCGCATGTGGGTCTCGGGTGCCGGCAGCCGGGTACGTAATCTTCAGGAGACCGGAATCATTGAGGAAATCATGCTTGAAAACATGTATAGAAATCCTGCCCGGAATTTTTCGATTTGGGATTCGATTCTCTATGAAAAAGTCCGGTTTGAGCCGAATATTGAGCTGCTGCTCAACTGCACCTGCTGCGAGGCCGAGAGCGAGGGTGACATGATAAAAAGCGTGACCGGATTTCAGCTTACCACCTATACCTGGCACACGGTAACCGCTAAAATCTTTGCCGACTGTTCGGGCGACAGTATCCTCGCCGAGCTTACCGACGCCGAATACACAATCGGCCGCGAAGCGAGAAAGACCTATGGCGAGGAATTCGGTCTTGAAAAAGCAGATAAGCATACCATGGGGATGAGCATACTCTTCACGGCGCACGAGACCGACCATAAATGCAGCTTTACCCCGCCCGAGTGGGCATATAAGTTCCGTACAGACGAGGAAATGAAATTTAAGCCCCATGAATGCCTTGAGAAAATCAACACCAATTTTTATTGGATTGAGCTCGGCGGTATGGGCGACACGATACGCGACACCGAAAAGGTGCGCGACGAACTCCTGAAAATTGCCTTTGGCGTCTGGGACCACATGAAAAATCAGGGCGACCACGGAGCCGATAACTGGGAGCTTGACTGGATTGGTTTTCTGCCGGGCAAGCGCGAATCCCGCCGCTATATCGGCGACTATGTGCTTACCCAAAACGATGTTGAAAGCGGCCGGATATTCCCCGACACCGTCGCCTACGGCGGCTGGCAGATAGACGACCATCTGCCGGGCGGCTTCCATATGAGCGGAAAAGACGGGGCGCATCTTCGCAAGCGCCGGCTAACCGAGCCCTACGGAATTCCACTGCGCTGCCTGTACTCAAGGAATATCAAAAACCTGATGTTTGCCGGGCGCAACATCAGCGCGTCTCACATAGCCTTCAGCTCCACGCGGGTAATGGCGACCTGTGCCGTAATGGGGCAGGCGGTGGGAACCGCGGCGGCAATAGCAATAAAAAACGGGCTTTTGCCCCACGAGGCCTGTGAGCTAAAAATCACCGAGATTCAAAACCAACTTATGGAGGATGACTGCTTCCTGCCGGGATTCAAGCGCCCTATATCCAGGCTCTCACTCGAAGCCAGGCTCACGGCCGACTGGGGCGACCCCGGCGTGCTGCACAACGGAGTAGAGCGCAAAATCTGGGGCAATGACAACGGCTACTGGGGCATGTGCGGCCGTGCGATAACCTATACCTTTAAGGAAAAGACCAAGGTCTCCTCCTTCCGCCTGGTTGTCGACAGCGATCTTGACCGCGAATACATCGACGGCAATCCCGACGCGCTCAATATTTCGATGGTCCTCTTCCACCGGCTGGACTACAACAACACCACCTTCGGCTTTCCTAAGTGTCTTTTACGCGCCTTCAGAATTGAGGCTCTTGATGACGACGGGAACTGGAGAACCGTCTATGAGACCGACAGCAACCGGCAGCGGCTGGTCCGCGGGGAGCTGAATGTCGTGACCACCGCCGTGCGGCTTGTTCCGCACGCCACATATTTCTCGGACCGGCTGTGGACCACATACGGCAGCGCCCAGGCGCACATATTCGCCTTTGAGGTTAGATAATAAATGGAAAACCCGCGGATAACGAATAAGTCCGCGGGTTTTTCGGTGGGGTACTTAAGTGTTTTCCGGCCTCTGTATAATAATTGCCTTCATACTCGGGCTGTCGTTCAGGCTTGCGAGAATAAGCCTTTTTTCGGCTTCGCTACAACCGATAAGAATTTTGATTTCGCTGTCCCGTTTTAACAAATCCACTGTTACTATTATGGCGTCAACTCTGCCCATGCCCCTTCCGCGCCAGATGTCGATACCGCTGCAGTCGGTTGAGGAGGTCTCCTTAAGATACCCGTAATTGACAGGATAAATAAAACCGGGATATTTCGGGTGCGCGCCTGCCGCGTGGCCGGTCGATTATAATTTCGGACTTGGCGACAAGCCTGTCGACAGCAGCCCAAAAGCCGGCATCATATTGTGTCATACCAATCTCCCCCTCACTAACACTCGTTTCCGGAGCCAAATTTGCGCTTACGGGCTTTTTCGGCCGGGGCGCCTGAAATGCGTCTTATCTCTCTGACAAGGTATTCCACCGTCTCCTCTATGCGCCTGCCGGTGCAGTCGATTTTTATATCGGCATATTTTTCGTAAAGGGGCAGCCGTTCGGTGTAGATGTCATACAAACTGGCCTTGTCGTGTATCACGATTCCGCGGGTTTTGATGTCGGCAAGCCTTCTTTTGATTTCCTCAAACTCAGCATACAAGTAAACCGTTACCCCGCGTTTTTTCAGGGCTCTCATCGCAGGCTCAGAGTAAACAACACTGCCCCCGGTGGCTATGACGCAGTTTCTGACATCGAGCCCGAGGATGGTTTCCGCCTCTGTTTCGAGGAACTTGTCTGTGCCGTCATAGTCTATTATCTGCTGGAGCAGGCGCCCCTCGCGCTGCTGGATTATGATGTCGGTATCTATAAAATCCATTCCGAGCGCCTTTGCAAGAAGTACCCCGAGTGTGCTTTTTCCGGCCCCCGACATTCCGATTAATACAATGTTTTTCATACGAGACCTCAATATCAGATTATTCGCGGTGTTAATCAAGACCATTATCAATTTGTGACACGACTAAAGCAGCGACATAAAACGAGAATTATTATAACACCCAAAACGGATGTTGTAAAGTTATAGTCTATAGTCGCCTGCTGCGTCACCCTGAGCCTACTTGTGTTTCTTGTGGAGCGCGACGTGTGCCATTCCTTGCCCGAAAGATAAGTTTTTGTTTGAAGGTGCAGAACCGAAAATTGAGAAAAAACAGAAGCCGCAGGATTGATTTGCGGCAGTTCGGTTTATTTATTTCAGGCTGCTTAGCTTTTCCTTTATACTCTTCATGTCCCGCAGCATATCCTCTTTGAGCCGCGGGTTGCGAAGCAGCGCGGCGGGGTGGTAGACGGCGGTCATGAAAAAGCTGCCGCGCTCGACCCACTGGCCGTGCTCCTTTGTAATTTTATAGTCGGGTCGAATCAGCTTCATGGCCGAAATACGGCCGAGGCAGACGATGATTTTGGGCTGCAGGATGCGCACCTGCTCGCGCAGGTATTTTATGCAGGCGTCCTCCTCCGCAGGCAACGGATCGCGGTTGTTCGGCGGGCGGCACTTGAGGATGTTGGCTATGTAAACATCTTCGCGCCTAATGTCGACGGCATAGAGAAACCGGTCGAGCAGTTGCCCGGCTCGCCCGACGAAGGGTTCGCCGGTCAGGTCCTCCTGCTCGCCGGGTGCCTCGCCGATAAACATCAGGTCGGCCGCGGGGTTTCCTTTACCGAACACGCAGTTTGTGCGGGTGGCATGCAGGGGACAGTCGGTATAGCTCTCGCAGCGCTCGCGCAGTTCCTTGAATTTATCCATAAGTTTCTCCGTGAATTTGTGTCTGACCTATTATATCAAAAACACGGAGAAATTTCAACGCAAACTTAGAATGCCGCCAGGGTTTCTACCGCCCGGCTCTCGCACAAGGCCCGCCCGTGTTCTTTTAGATATGTTATGTAATATTCGCAGTCAACCGGCGTGCCGAACTCGTGCAGAGTTCCCGAGAGAAAGGCCGTGTCAACGCTGCCCTCCTCGGTCCGGGCAAAGAGATAGCATGTGCCGTTCTCGTCAATCCAGGCGCAGCTCTCTGTTATTTGGCTCGAGCGGGTCGCCAGCCGGCATGCGGCAATGAGCAGCCCGATACCGGTGAACATAAAGGACAGTTCTGCTTTTTCGCTCGTGCCCTCGGGCAATAGTATTGACGGGCCGTATGTAATGGGGTCCCGGACTTTTTTATCCTCCCCGAGCAGGGTACCTACCTTGGTGACGTACATCTCGCAGCCTCCTTCCTTTGATGGGTAGAGCTGTATGAAGATCCGGTCTGAGGCGGCGTCAAATCCGGTGCGGTGCTTGGCCTCGTCGAGTATGTTCCAGAATGCGCGGCGGGTCTCGACGTTGTCGTAATTTATTGTGTTGAAGTCGAGTTCGTATTGAATCATATCGGCCTCGGTAAGCATAATCTTGAGCTTGTTGCTGTTAATAAGGATAAGTTCCATATCTGTAACTCATGCCTCCTGTGCGGTTTTTTATCGGCAATTGTTTCGGTACACGCGGCAGAACAGGTTGCTCGGAGTGAGTAAATTTCCTTTGAGCTCCGGGTAGGCCAAGGGCTGCCCGGAAATATGAAATGCTATTAATAATTATAATCTCTCCCCGCCTGAAATGTAACCCCTAAAAATCTGGGAAATTGCCTGCCGCAGCGGGGAGCTGTGATATAATGATATAATTGACTTGTCGCGCAAAATATGATAATATTCAGCTAAGGGGCACCCGAGTTCACCGAAGGGAGGGCAGGGCTATAAGATACAATCCGAAAACCGGGAAGGTCGAAATATCTGTTGATGAGCTATGCTCAAAAGGGGCCGTCGAGGGCCACCCTGCCGCCCGGGATTTTCTCGAGCACCCCGAGCAGGTTTTTGAACTCGCCGGGGGAATTTTGCAGGAGCTTACACTTGACATATGCCTGCGCGGCGTCGATTTCCGTGTTTCCGGCAGGGCCGAGGCGGTCAGTGATATAGGCGGCACTTTAAGGCTGAGTGAGCTTTGTGTCTGCCGGGAGGGGTCGCCCCGGCTACCCGGTGAAAAAGCTCTCTGCCTTGCCTTCATGCTCAGCCGGAGCGGCGCATTCAGCCATTCTTCAGGGGCTGGTGAGCCGCTGGTCGAAATTGAGACGCTGATACTGAATCCCGAGACCGGTGAGATAAGCCGGGACATAAAGCAAAAGACGGCCGCCGAGCTTGAGGCTGTCTTCCTGCGGCACCTGAAAAAAAAACTGGGAGAGGCCAGGATGTTTGCCGAACGCGCCCGGCTGGTCCTGCCGGGCGCGGCGGCGGTTAAATTCCCTTATCCGAGGTTGCGGGCGGGGCAGGAGGCCATGATGCGCGCCTGCTACAGTGCAATGAGGGGGGGCAGGCGGCTGTTCGTTCAGGCGCCGACAGGTATCGGGAAAACCATCTCGGCGCTCTACCCGGCGGTTAAATTTCTTGGTCATGGCCACTGCGACAAGATATTTTATCTGACCGCCAAAACCAGCACCCAGGCCGAGGCCTACAGGACCGCCGGGCTGCTCTTTTCGGCCGGTGCGCACCTGCGCATCCTTGTTCTCACGGCCAAGGAGAGCTGCTGCCTCTGCCGCGGTACAAAAACCCCCGATATGCCATGCTCAAGAGGAATTTGCGCATATGCCGGCGTGTCGGGGGAGAGAGTGGCGGCGGCGGTCGTGCGCCTTCTCGAACTGCAGAACGGCTACGGGCAGAAAATCATAATCAAAATTGCAAGAGAATACGGCGTATGCCCTTATGAGCTTTCGCTTGAGCTGGCGGAGTTTTGCGAAATAATAATTGCCGATTACAACTACGCCTTCGACCCGCTGGTAAGGCTGAAGAAGTTCTTTGAGGACCCGCAGAACACCGGCAGACATGTTTTTCTGATAGATGAAGCCCACAACCTTGCCGGACGGACGCGAGAGATGTACTCGGCTGCGCTTTGCAGCTCGGATTTTACCCGGCTACTCGGCATCTATCGTGGTGAGCCTGAACTGGCAGCGGCGCTTAATGAGGCCGCCGGCCGGCTGCGCGGGATGCGGCGGCTCTGCCGGCAGGACATGATGCGGGACGAGGCCGGGGTTGAGCATGGTTACTATATAAGCCGCGAGCTGCCCGAGGGGCTTGAGTTGCCCTTTCGTGCACTCTGCGGGGAGTGCGAGAGGCGTTTGTTCAAGCCTGCGGCAGACCCGGCCGCTGCCGAGCTTGCCATGCTTTACAGAAAGCTGTTGCGCTTCCTTGCAGCACTGGAGTACTACGACGAGCGCTTTCTCTTTTTCTGTCGTGTTGAGGGAGGCGAGACTATTATTAACATCATGTGCCTTGACCCCTCGGAGATTTTGGCCCGGCATCTTGGGCGTTCCGAGGCCGCGGTCTTCTTTTCAGCGACCCTGACGCCGCTTGAATATTTTTCGGATATTTCAGGCGGCGGGGACAGGGCAGAGACCCTGGCGCTCGCCTCGCCCTTTGACATATCCAACCTGTTTGTCGCGGCGGTTGATAATATCAGCACAAGATACGAGGACCGCGAAAAATCGCTGCCCGGGATTGTCGCCTGTATTGCCGCTGTGATGTCGGGCCAAAAAGGGAACTATATCGCCTATTTTCCCTCATATGAATACATGGAGAGAGCGGCGGCAAAATTTTCGACAAAATACCCCGGGGTGCAGGTTTTAATTCAGAAAAAAGGTATGAGTCGCGAGGAGAAGGAGGCCTTCCTTTCTGCCTTCAGAGCCGAGGACCACAAGATGCAGCTCGGCTTTTGTGTGCTGGGCGGCAGCTTTTCCGAAGGAATTGACCTGCCGGGCAGCCGGCTTTTAGGGGTGATTGTTGTCGGGGTCGGAATGCCGGGGATTTCAAGCGAGCGGAACATAATGCGGGATTACTACGAGCAGAACCAAAGGTCGGGATTTGATTATGCCTATACATTCCCCGGCATGAACAATGTCCTGCAGGCGGCGGGGCGGGTTATCCGCAGCGATACCGACCGCGGGGTTGTCCTGCTTATCGACGACCGGTATGCTACCCCAAAATATAAGGCAATGTGCCCGGAACACTGGCGGCATATGCAGCACTTTGCCTCGCCTCTGTCACTTCGCGCCGCTATTATTGATTTTTGGAAAGGGCGGACCTCCTGAAATGCAATAAGCCACTGAGATAATTGCAAAAATCTATTGCATCGGGCGATGATATATGCTATAATTCAATATCAAGTGACTTGTGTTGCATGATTATGTATTCATCGGAGGCTTAAATGGAATACTGCAAAATGAGCGCCGGGGAGCTTTTGGCAGAGAAGGAAAAGCTGCTCGGGCGCTATGCTGAATATAAGCGCATGAACCTAAGGCTCGACCTCTCGCGCGGCAAGCCTGGGCAAAAGCAGCTTGACCTTTTGACCGGAATGCTGAATATTATCTCAACCCCCGAGGATTGCCGGACCGAGAACGGAATTGACTGCCGCAACTACGGTCTGCTCGAGGGCATACCCGAGGTGCGGAGGCTTTTCTCAGACCTGCTCGGAATTGACGAGCAGAAAATCCTGGTTTGCGGAAACTCCTCGCTCAACCTCATGTACGACTCTGTGGTGCGGGCGATGCTTTACGGTGTGGCCGGTGGGAACGGACCCTGGGTTAAGCAAGGAAAGGTGAAATTCCTCTGTCCCTCCCCGGGGTATGACCGGCATTTTGCCATCTGCGAGTCGCTCGGCATTGAGATGATAACGGTACAGATGACCCCCACGGGGCCGGATATGGACGCAGTGGAGGAGCTGGCTTCAGGTGACCCGGCGATTAAGGGCATCTGGTGCTGCCCCAAGTATTCAAATCCCGACGGCTACACCTACTCGGACGAGACGGTTGAGCGGTTTGCAATGCTCAGACCGGCCTCGCCCGATTTCAGAATCTTCTGGGACAACGCCTACGCGGTCCACGACCTCTACGACGACGAGTTCGACGAGCTGGCCGACATATTTGCGGCCTGCGCCCGGTATGGCAGCGAGAACCTGGTTTATTATTTTGCGTCGACCTCAAAAATTACCTTTCCGGGCTCGGGCGTGGCTGTATTTGCGGCTTCCGAAGCCAATATAGCACAAATAAAAAGGATTATGGGCATCCAAACAATAGGCTATGACAAGCTCAACCAGATAAGGCATGTCAGGTACTTCAAAAATGCCGATAATATTCGTTCCCACATGAAGCTTTTGGCCTCTGTCCTGCGCCCGAAGTTCAAAATAGTCAACGATGTGCTCTCCGAGGAAATCGCCGATACAGGTGCTGCAAGCTGGAATAATCCGCGCGGCGGGTATTTTGTGAGTATGTTCTGCATGGAAGGCTGCGCTAAGCGGGCATGTCAACTGGCCTTTGAGGCCGGAGTTCAGATGACCCCCGCCGGAGCCGCCTACCCCTACGGCAAGGACGAGCGCGACAGCCATATACGAATCGCGCCTACATATCCCTCCGACGAGGAGTTGCTTGTCGCCATGCGCGTGCTCAGCCTGTCCGTAAAGCTCGCGGCGATCGAAAAGCTGACGGCGGGGACATGATTTTTGCGGGGCTCTGCCCCACGCCCCGCTTGCGGGGGCTCTGCCACCGTACCCCCCCCGCTCAAGGAACTTTTTTGAAAAAACTTCCGTGAGAATCTTCAAAAACTTCCTGAACCAAATCGCAATTAAGCAGCGCGGGAGCCATATCCCGCGCCGGTCGGCAAATCCTACAAAAAACTTGCACTAGCATATAGATCAAAAAAGTTTTGTTTTAAAAGCGGCTTTTGCACGGCCGCTGTTTTTATTGCCTGAAGCTCAAGGCCACAGCCTGCTCAGCAAGAAGACTTTTTAAAGCTGAATACCCCCGGTGTTCAATAAAAATTTTCAATTAAAAATGAAAAAGTGCACACAAACCCCTTGCATTATTCTAAAAAGTGTTATATAATATAACCGAAGTGGGTTAAAGTGGTGAAAAATGTTTAATCAGGGGGCCTAAGATGCTGTCAGGCGAAT
>DURE01000042.1 GCA_012837425.1 Clostridiales bacterium | reverse complement strand
ATACATGGATACCGCCGCCGTGAAAATTTAGAGGGGAGCGCCTATGAAACCGCTTATACGATTTCTGCCCTTTTTGATTTGTGCAGCCCTGCTGTTTGCACTGAATTCATGCCGAAGGGCGGGAAATTCCGGAGATACCGTCGGGCTCGACTCAACCGGCACAGCCGGCACTTCTGAATCAACCTCTTTGTCCGATTCCGAGACCACGGTGGGGCTGAGAAAATTCAAGCCGGAAGAAGTCTTTTCGTCCGACGCCGTGTTTGTGGAGCACGCGCTGACCTTTGCAATTGAGAGAGGTGTGCTCTGGCTTTCGGCGCCCGAGCTTGATGTCCCGGAGCATGACGGCCTGCCGAATTATTCACATTCGGTATATGGAATGGGTTATAATTTACGTCATGAGGCAGAGCGGCTTGCAGAGAGCAGTATAAAATACTACGCCGTAATAATAAATGTCAACGCAAGTCCGTGGAACTCGGTCTCGGTAAAGGATTACCCGCCCGGCCGCACCGAAAAACATGAAGGAAAAAGCATACCCGAATGGTTCGCATATCTTGATACGATTGCCGAGACAGAGCAGTATCCGGCCGAGCGAAAAAAAGTTCTGGGATTTGTCCTTGAGCGCGAGAGGCAGGAAATTGAGGACGCCGGGCTTGAGTTCTGCTGCCTTGTCAGCTCCTCTGAGGCAACCCTGACTTGTTTTGCTTTTGCGACCGAGGAACAAATTGCGGAGCTTATGAATATCGGAACCGATAAAAATCCTTCGGACGCGCCGTATCTGCTGACAATCGCAAACAAAATCACGGTCATGAACAGCTTTTATCAGACAAACGCCGAGGTGGCAGAGGCGGTTGACCGGTTTTCAAAACCAAACTGATAAGCGTTCAGTGTTTTGTTTAAAGTTTTCTTTTTTCAAAAAAGTTCCTTAAGCGGGGGTGCGGGGGCAGCGCCCCCGCGCGTGTCTTTTGCGGGGGCATGGAGGTAGCGCAGAGCCCCCGAAATATGGCGGGCAATTAGGCCTGCAATTTTATGTGAAATGATATAAAAACCTTGACACGGCGGTGAAAATGTAATATAATAAAACCCGCACCGGAGTCTGCGGCAGCCGGCGCGGGGTACACGGAGAAGTACTCAAGTTGGCCGAAGAGGCGCCCCTGCTAAGGGCGTAGGCCGGCCTAAACCGGCGCGAGGGTTCAAATCCCTCCTTCTCCGCCATATAAGAACCCGTGCTTTGATACGAAGCATGGGTTCTTATTTTGCACCCCCAGCCGTCAAAAAGTCTTTGTATATAAAGGCTTTTTGGCGGCTTTATTTTTTTACCCGTTTGAGGAGTGCACCAAAAAAGTCCCGTTTGTAGGGTGCGGTAGGTGGTTTTAATCTGCACTCAACAAACGGGAACAGGGGGTGTGTGCACCCAACAAACGGGAACATAGCGGATTTGAACAGTGTATGCACTCGGCAAACGGGAACAATTTTTTCGTCAAGTCTTCTAAAGACATACTTTGTTAACTAAGCTGGCTGTGCAGATTAGATATAACTCAGGATATGAAATTTCTGCTTTCAGGACCCGGATGGTCATGTAAGAAATTTAGTCAACAGGATCTGCCCTTAACACAAAAACCGCATATGGTATCATATTCCACCAATATCTAATCTTTTTACGTTCGACACGAACAAGCTCGCGACGACAGTGAGGGAGACGGAGGGGGATAGCCGCTTGATAAGAAACAACGTCACTTGAAAAAAGCCTGTGGTCATGATGCCATAGGCTTTTTTATCAAGACAGGACAATCAAATGGCCTGCTTAATCTGTTAATAAACCACTGTAGACCGGCATGTTATGACATCCGGTGGCCCGCCGGAGCCGCAAATATTAAACACTGCGGTTACCCTGTATGTACCGGTTGAGGTCAGTTGAAAAGTATGGCCACCTACATAAGTGTAATCATAGATAATGTCAACCCATTCATTGTCAGTTTGCCCGATATCTACCCTGATCCAAAATAATCCTAAAAATCTCTTTTCCACGTATGTTGTTATAACCGCGTGTGTAGTGATGGACGGAAAACCTGTAAACCTGTTGGAGATCGTTAATAATCCTGTGCCGGAAACATTAGCGGATGTATCAGCTGATGCAGTGTTGTTGTAGCAAATAGAATAATCTGCAGCTGATGTTAAAGCACAAACCGAGGACATTAGAAGTACGGAAAGAAGAAAAGCTATAAAACGAGTTGAATTTCGCATTTTTTTGTGTTCCTTTCTTTTATATTATTTTTGAGTCTCACTATACATACAACAAAACTAATAAGCAAAAAGGTTACACAAAAATAAATATTTATTCTAAAGACCGAATTATTTCTTGTAACATAGGCATTGTACATTGACCCGTAATATAGGCCGAGAAAAAATACTGATATTCAATCCATTCAGCGAGCGTAACATCATCATAGGTATAAACGTCAATTATTATT
>DURE01000041.1 GCA_012837425.1 Clostridiales bacterium | reverse complement strand
CCCCACAAGTAAAGGAGGGGGTGCGGGGCGGCGCCCCGCAAGTTCTCTTAGCCGCGCGGCGGCTTCTTTTTTTATTTAAAATTTTGTGATGTTGACACATAGAAAAATCGGAGTATAATTAATACTGGTGGAAACTATCGGCGCCGGCGCGCCGGTGCTGTTTTATGGAATAAATTTTTATTGGAGAGCTACTGATGAACGATACCAGGGCTGAATATCTCTGTGGGCGGCTTGATTTTTGGGACAGCCTGAGTGAGCGGCAGCAGAGCCGGCTACTTGACGGTACCACAATATCGCGCTACAAAAAGGGCAGTGTCATACATAACGGTGTGGGGGACTTGGGACTTATTTTTGTGCGCCGGGGCCGCGTGTGCGTCTATACCGTCTCGGAGGAGGGGCGCGAGTTTGTGCTGCTGCGGCTTTTTGCGGGAGACTGCTGCGCGCTGGCCTCGCTGCCCATGGAGAACACCGGCTTTCCGGTACTTATAAACGCCGAGACCGAGGCCGACCTCATGATAATCGACTCGCAGGCAATCAAGGACATTTGCAAGACCAGTATAAAGGCAGAAAGTTTTTTGCGGCAGCTGACAATGCGGCATTTCTGTGACGTGGTATCCAACATGCAGAACATGCTTCAGGTCAGCGCCGAGCGCAGAATTGTGGCCTACATATGCCGGGAGTCCGACCGCATGGGGACGGCGCGGATAAGGACAACGCACGAGCAGATAGCCCGGCATGTCGGCACGGCGCGCGAGGTGGTTTCGCGGACGCTCGGGCGGCTGGCCTCAAGCGGTGCTCTGGAGCTTGAGCGCGGGGTTATAATCATACGCGACAAGTCAAAGCTGCGGAAATTGATGTAAAGGTGTTCGGCCTTGGGGATAATGCACAACAAAATTACTTTAGCTAATTAGCACTTTATCTAATTAAAGTATTGACAAACCCTGCAACCTGTGCTAAAATACCGGCAACGATTACAGGGAAGGGCATTTTAGGCGGTCGGGTCGGACACCACAGCGCCGGGGGCTGCCCTGTCAAACGATACACAAAGGAGCCGCTATGCAGGAAACTGTCAGGTACTTCAGCAACTCCGAGAGGGTCAGCGCCGTATGCCGGGAAATCTATTCGGGATACGGCTATAAGCAATATAAAATGAGCCGGTTTGAGGAATATGACCTTTACGCCGCGAACCGGGATTTTTTGATTGATGAAAACATTATTACCTTTACCGGCTCGGACGGGAAGCTGATGGCGCTCAAACCCGACGTCACCCTCTCGATTGTAAAGAACGCGGCCGCCACCGGCCGGGAGCAGGAGAAGGTTTTTTACCTTGAAAACGTATACAGAAAACCCAAGAATACATCGGATTTCAAAGAGATAATGCAGCTCGGGCTCGAGTGCATCGGGGATATTGGTCTGTATCAGATGGGGGAGGTTATCTCGCTTGCGGCCCAGAGCCTGTCGGTAATCGACAAGGACTATATACTTGACATATCGCACATGGGCTTTATCTCGGCGCTGGCCGACCTGGCCGGAATTTCCGGAGGGGCGCGCGATGAGCTGATTAGGTTCATCTCGGGACGAAATGCGGCGGGCGTTCGCGCGGTCTGCTCGGGCTGCGGCACTCCGGCGGCGCTTGCCGAGGGTCTGGTCGAGCTGACCGGGGTATACGGCTCATATGAGAGTGCGATGCCTCAGCTCAGGGCGTTCTCGGCAAACGGCGCGACAGAGGCCGCGCTTGATGAAATAGCCGGCATATATGAGATACTTGAGGTAATGGGCTGTGCTCGGCACATCAACCTTGACTTCTCACACACCGGGGATATGAATTACTACAACGGAGTGACCTTCTGCGGCTATATCAAGGGCATTCCCTTTGCGGTGCTCTCGGGCGGGCGGTATGACAAGCTGCTCCGGATGTTCGGCAAGCCCGGCGGGGCAGTCGGCTTTGCCATATATCTTGACCAGCTTGATTCGCTGTCCCAACCAAGACGCGAATATGACGTTGATGTGCTGCTGGTCTGCGGGGAGCGCGATGGGGTAAGCGTGGCCCGGGCGGTGCAGAAACTCAGACTCAAGGGCAGGAGTGTTTTGGCGGTGAGCAGGCTGCCCGAAAACGGCACAAGCTGGCGTGAGGCAGTCAATATCGAGGATATTATATCGGAGGACAAGACAAATTGAATAGTATTCTGAGCATCGCCCTGCCCAAGGGGAGGCTGGGCGAGTGTGCATATAAAATATTTGAGGACGCCGGATACTCCTGCCCCGAAATACTGAGCGACACCAGAAAGCTGGTCTTTGAGGACAGCGGGCACCGGGTCCGCTATTTTCTGGTAAAGCCCTCAGACGTCGCAATCTATACCGAGCGCGGGGTGGCCGACATCGGGGTCGTGGGGCGGGACATCCTGCTTGAATACAGCCCCGACGTGTATGAGCTGCTCGACCTCGGCATCGGCAAATGCCGCATGGCGGCCGCGGCAAAGCGCGACTTTGAGGAGGACGGCACAAGGACCCTGAGGGTGGCCACAAAATTCCCGAACATCGCAAAAAATTACTACCTTTCCCAAGGGCGGGACATCGATATTATCAAGCTCAACGGCTCGATAGAGCTCGCGCCGCTTTTGGGGCTGGCGGACGTGATAGTCGATATCGTGGAGACCGGGACCACACTGAGGGAAAACGACCTTGAGGTGCGCTCGGTCATAGCAAATATCAGTGCAATGCTGATAGCCAACAAGGCAAGCTACAGGTTCAAAAACCCGCAGATAAACGAAATTGTGCGCCGGATTTCGGCATGCAGGGAGGATAAAAATGATTAAGATATTTAAGTATAAAGACACGCCCGAGAGTGAAATTTTTGCAGAGGATAGCGCCGCCACGGATATATCGGCTAAGGTTGCCGACATTATCGCATGGGTGAGAGAGGGCGGTGACGCCGCGCTCTTTGAGCTGACCGAGAGGTTTGACAGGGTGAGGCTTGAGCGGCTTGAGGTGAGCGGAGCCGAAATCGAGGAGGCTTGTGCCTCTGTCGACCCTAATTTCTGGGGTATACTTGAGAGAGCAGCCGAGAACATCCGCAACTATCACAAAAACCAAATTCGCAAGGGCTTTAGGATTGAGAAGGACGGGGTTGTGCTCGGCCAGAAGGTTACCCCGATAGAAAAGGTGGGCGTGTATGTTCCGGGCGGCACGGCTCCGCTGGCCTCCTCGGTGCTGATGAATATTATTCCGGCAAAGCTGGCGGGCTGCCCGAGCATTATCATGTGCACGCCGCCCGGCCGGGACGGGAAGGTAAATCCCGCGATACTTGCGGCCGCGAAAATTGCCGGCGCCGACCGGATATTCAAGGTCGGAGGCGCGCAGGCAATAGCCGCGATGGCCTATGGGACAGAGACCATACCGGCGGTCTACATGATAGCCGGCCCCGGCAGGGACTTTATAGCCGAGGCCAAACGGCAGGTATTCGGCAAGGTGGCAATTGATATGATTGCCGGGCCGAGCGAGATTCTGATTATCGCCGACAAGACCGCAAACCCGGCGCATGTCGCCGCCGACCTGCTCTCGCAGGCCGAGCACGACAGGTCGGCTATCTCTATCCTTGTTACCGATAGCTTGGCGCTGGCAAGCGAGGTTGCTGCGGAACTGGAGAGGCAGCTTGAGCTGCTACCGCGAGAGGAGACCGCCCGCGCGTCTGTCGAGAAGAACGGGAAAATCATAATAACAGAGAGCATTGAGGAAGCGATTGAGCTTGCAAACCTCATAGCTCCCGAGCATCTTGAGGTCTGTGTAGATGAGCCGATGAAGTATCTTGAGGCCATAAAGAACGCCGGCTCAATCTTCCTCGGGAAGTACTGTCCGGAGGCGCTCGGCGACTATTATGCCGGGCCCAACCACACCCTGCCCACCGGCGGGACCGCGAAGTTTTCAAGCCCGCTCTCGGTCGACAACTATGTCAAGAAATCCTCGTACATCTATTACACGGAGGATGCGCTGAAGGCGTCGGCGGGCGACGTGGCGGCCTTTGCCGGGCGGGAGGAGCTGGCCGGACATGCCCGCAGCATTACAGTCCGTTGTGAAAACAAACCGGATTTTATAAAACTTAATTGAATAGTGTTACACCAAAGGAATTTTTCAGGAAGTTTTTGAGGTTTCCAAAGGAACGTTTTTCAAATAAGTTCCTTTGGCGGGAGTTCGGGGGCGGAGCCCCCGGAGAAAGTTCCCAAAGGGGGTTCGGGGGCGGAGCCCCCGGTATAAAGCTATGAAACAATACGCGAACGACCGAATTGCAGCGCTTTCCGCTTATGTGCCGGGCGAGCAGCCGCGTGACATGAAGTATATAAAGCTCAACACAAACGAGTCGCCATTCCCGCCCTCGCCGCACGTGGCCGAGCGGATCAGTGGTGAGGAGGCGCGGCTCAATCTCTATCCCGACCCGGCATGTTCAGAGCTTGCCGCGGCAGCCGCGGCGGCATTGGGGGTGGGCCCCGAAAATCTTATTTTCACCAACGGCTCGGACGAGCTGTTGAACTTTGCCTTTCTTGCTTTCTGCGACGCCGAGCGCGGGATTGTATTCCCGGATATTACATACGGGCTCTATCCGGTGCTCTGCGAGATGTACGGCATACCGTACCGGAAGATTCCGGTCGGCGCGGATTTTGGCATCAACCCACAGGACTTCTTTGGCATCGGCCAGAATGTGGTGATTGCAAACCCCAACGCCCCGACGGGGCTTGTGCTTTCGGTCTCGGATATAGAGCTGATTGTCCGGGAAAACCCCGGGCGGGTAGTGATAGTTGACGAGGCGTATATCGCCTTCGGCGGGGAGAGCTGCGTGGGGCTAATAAAGAAATATGACAACCTGCTTGTCGCCCGCACCTTTTCCAAGTCGCACTCGCTCGCTGGGGCGCGCCTCGGCATGGGAATTGGCTCGGCAGAGCTTATAGGGTACCTGAATAAAGTCAAATACTCCTTCAACCCCTACAGCATCAACCGTATAACTCTGCTGGCCGGCCTTGCGGCATTTGAGGACGAGAACTATTATATAGAGAACTGCAAAGAAGTTATCGCAACGCGCGAGCGGGTAAAGGCCGAGATTCGAGCACTCGGTTTTACGGTAACAGATTCAAAGGCAAATTTTCTGTTTGCAAAAAGCGACAGAATCGGCGGGCGGAAGCTGTACGATAAGCTGCGGCAGTGCGGAGTCTTGGTCAGGCATTTTGACGTCCCCGGCATATCCGACTACAACCGCATAACCATAGGCTCAAAGAGCCAGATGGAGGCCTTCCTTGACGCGGTTCGGAATATAATAAATGACAGGGAGATTATCAAATGAGAAAAAGCGAGATAAGCAGAAAGACGCGCGAGACCGAAATTGTGCTCTCGCTCGACCTTGACGGCGGGGAGAGCTGCGGGATTAGCACCGGCTGCGGGTTTTTCGACCATATGCTGACCCTCTTTGCCTGCCACAGCGGCTTCGGGCTCTCGGTCGACTGCCGGGGGGACACCGGGGTCGACTATCACCACACAGTAGAGGATGTCGGGATAGTGCTGGGCGAGGCCTTTGCCGGATCTATAGGAGAGAAGGCCGGGATATGCCGGTACGGCAGCATTGCCCTGCCGATGGACGAGGCGCTTTTGCTTGCAGCGGTCGACATCTCGGGGCGCGGGCTGCTTGTGCTTGATCTGCCGGGGCTGGCGGCCAGGGTCGGGGATTTTGACACCGAGCTTGTAGAAGAATTCTTCGCGGCATTTGCCCGGCACGCCGGGGTGACCCTGCATATCCGCGCATTGTGCGGCTCAAACACCCACCACATAATTGAGGGCACCTTCAAGGCCTTTGCCCGGGCGCTTCGGCAGGCGGCGGCAATTGACCCGGCCGCGGGGAGCGTCGTGCCCTCTAGCAAAGGGGTTTTGTGATTTTGGCGAAACCGAGGTTTTAGATGACAGTCATTATTGATTACGGTGTCGGCAACCTGTTCTCACTCTCCTCCTCGCTTGAGTATATCGGCGAGGCGGAAAAGGTGAGTGGCGACCCTGAGGAAATACGCCGAGCTGACCGGATAATCCTCCCCGGCGTTGGGGCTTTCGGCGATGCCGCGGCAAAGCTGAAGGAAACCGGGCTCGACCGGGTGATAGTCGAAGAGGCCAAAGCGGGGAAGCCGCTGCTCGGCATTTGCCTTGGGATGCAGCTTTTGTTTCTGCGCAGCTATGAGTTCGGCGAGCACGCAGGGCTCGGGCTGATACCCGGCAGCGTCAGGCCGATTAAGGAGGTTGTAGGCGAGGAATTGAAGGTCCCTCAGATCGGCTGGAACAGGCTTTTTTTCCCGGAGGATAAGCCCAAGAGCCGGCTTTACAGGTACACCCGAGAGGGTGAGTTTGTGTATTTTGTCCATTCATATCACGGCGCCGATTGTAAGGAATATATCAGCGCGTATACCGAATACGGCGCACCGCTTACCGCGTCGGTTGAGAATGCCGCGGGGAATGTCTTCGGAACCCAGTATCACCCCGAGAAAAGCGGTCGTGTGGGGCTCGGGATACTCCGCGCCTTCTGCGAGATAGGGGGCAGACAATGATTATTATTCCGGCAATTGACCTGTACGACAAAAAAGCGGTGCGGCTGCTTTGCGGCGACTACAACCAAATGACGGTCTACAGCGAGAACCCCGTGGCGGTGGCGCTCGGCTTTGCTGGGGCCGGCGCAAAATATATTCACATAGTCGACCTTGAGGGCGCGCGCGACGGCAGCCCCGCAAACTTTGAGACGATAAGAGAAATAATTAAGACCAGCGGCCTTTTTGCAGAGGTGGGCGGCGGTATACGCACAAAAAAGGCAATTGAAAAATACCTTGAGGCCGGCGCCGGCCGCGCGATTCTCGGGACGGCGGCACTCGAGGATTTTGATTTTTTACGCTCTGTCGTGCGCGAGTACGGCGACAAAATCGCGGTAGGAGTCGACATAAAGGACGGCCGGGTGGCGCTGCGCGGCTGGCGCGAGACAAGCGAGACCGACTGCTATACCTTCTGCGAGCGGCTGCAGGTTGCCGGCGTCAGAACGATTATCTGCACCGATATTTCAAAGGACGGCGCCATGCGGGGGACGAACCGCGAGTTATATCGCGAGCTTTCCCGAAAATTCAACATGAACATCATCGCCTCGGGGGGTGTCAGCACGCTTGACGATGTTGTCGCCCTATCCCGGCTTGGGATTTACGGGGCGATAATCGGCCGGGCTCTGTACACCGGGGATATTAACTTAAAAGAAGCGCTGGAGGCAGCAATATGATTACCAAGAGAATAATTCCCTGCCTTGATGTACGCGACGGCCGGGTGGTCAAGGGAAAGAACTTTCTCGGCCTGCGCGATGTGTCCTCGCCGGTGAGTCTTGCCGAGTTTTACAGCGACTCGGGGGCCGACGAGCTGGTTTTCTACGATATTACCGCCTCGGCCGAGGGTCGGACGATTTTTACCGACATTTTAACCGAGTGCGCCCGCAAAATTTTCATCCCGCTCACGGTAGGCGGGGGTATTAACAGCATTGCCGACTTTGACCGGGTGCTCAAATGCGGCGCCGACAAGGTTAGCGTCAACACGGGGGCTATAAAAAACCCTTCTCTGGTATACGAGGCGGCCAAGCGCTACGGCAGCCAGTGCGTGGTGCTCTCGGTCGACATCAAGCGGGTGGACGGCGCCTTTCGGGTCTTTGCCCGGGGAGGCCGCGACGATACCGGCATTGAGGCTATTGAATGGCTGCGCCGCGGCGTTGACAACGGCGCCGGCGAGATTGTGGTCAACAGCATAGACACCGACGGGGTAAAGGGCGGCTTTGACCTTGAGATGCTCGCGGCGGTCTGCGACGCGGTCGACCTGCCGGTGATAGCCTCGGGGGGCGCCGGGAGCATTGAGGATTTTGTGACTTTGTTCAGGACCCTGCCGGGGGTTGACGCCGGGCTGGCGGCCTCGGTTTTCCACTTCGGCGAGATTGACATAAAGACTCTCAAGTCCGAGCTGGCCCGCGAAAACATTCCGGTGAGAATATAGAGGAGAAAATATGTTTGATATTGACACGCTGAAATTCGACAAGGACGGCCTTATCCCGGCGGTGGTGGTTGACGCCGAGAGCCGGGCGGTGCTGACCGTGGCATATATGAACCGCGAGAGCCTGGAAATCAGCATCAGGGAGGGGCGCACCTGCTTCTGGTCGCGCTCGCGCAATACCCTCTGGCGCAAGGGCGAGAGCTCGGGAAACGTGCAGCAGATTGTGAAGATACTTGCCGACTGCGACCGAGACGCGCTGCTGGTGCTTGTAAAAAAAGCCGGCCCGGCCTGCCACCTCGGAGGTGATTCCTGCTTTAACGACACAGTTTACGAGTCGGATTTAGCCGAGCCCTTCTCGCTTGAGGGCCTGTATAAACTTATTGAGGGCCGGAAAACCGAAAAAAAAGAGGGCTCGTATACCAGCTACCTTTTTGAAAAGGGGCTTGACAAGATACTCAAAAAGGTCGGCGAGGAATCGGCCGAGGTGATAATCGCCGGCTGCGCCCGCGAGCGCCGCGAGGCAATTTATGAGATTGCCGACCTTGCGTACCACGTCATGGTCCTCATGGTCGAGCTGGGGATATCGCCCGACGACGTGCGGCGCGAGCTTGCCTCTCGCCATGTGATTGACAAAAAGGTCAAGGAGGAGAAGATGAGCTGATGAGAGGCGACTACCACCTGCACACGACATTTTGCGACGGGAAGTGCACGCCCGAGGAGATGATTCGTGCCGCAATCTCGCGCGGGTATGAATCGGTGGGGCTGTCGGGGCATTCGTATGTCAGATTTGACGGCGGCTTCGGCATGACCGCGCCCGAGGCATACCGCGCCGAAGTGCGGGCGCTCAAGGAGAAATACCGGGGCACAATCGACGTTTTCCTCGGCATCGAGCAGGATGCCCTCTCAGAGCGCGCCAAGGGCTATGACTATATCATCGGCTCGGCGCACACGATAATGTGCGGCGACGGCTATATAACGGTCGACTACACCCCCGAATATGTGGCCGAGGGCGTGCGTAAGTACTTCGGCGGCGACTGGTTAAAATACACCAGGGCTTACTACGAGCTTGCCGCCGAAATACCGCAGAGGACCGGGGCTGACATTATCGGCCACTTTGACCTTGTGGCCAAGTTCAACGAGGGCGGGCGCTTTTTCGACGAGGAAAGCTTTGAGTACAAGGCTGTCGTATATGAGGCGATCAAAGGCGCCGCCGCCGGCTGCAGGATTTTTGAGATCAACTCAGGGGCGGTGAATAGCGGTTACCGCAGCCGAGTATATCCGGCTGTGTTTATTCTCAAGGCGCTGAGGGAGCTGGGCTGCAGAATTATTCTCTCAAGCGACGCGCATGACGCCGGGTCTGTCGGATTTATTTTCGGTGAGATGGCCGAGCTGGCAAGGGAATGCGGTTTTAAGAGCGCGGTGTATCTGAAGCCCGGGGGATTTGGGGAATACTCGCTGATATAAAAAAGAACCCGCCGGGTTCTTTTTTTATAAAAGCTCAATCTCGGCCCACAGGAGGTTGTGGTCCGAATTCCCGGGCGCTCCCATGCCCGAGGCGGTCAGGCGCCAGTTGTCCGAGAGGACTATGTTGTCTATACCCCGGCAAGACGAGGGGAAGGTGGGATATGTGTTAATATTGACAAGGATGGAATTTTCAAAAACCGAAAACTCCCGGCACTCGGCGGTATTGAAGTCCCCGGTCAGGACATAAGTGCCGCACTTTTTTGTCAGTTCGGCAAGTTGTGCGAATTGCACCCTGCGCAGTTCGGCCGACTCATATGAGAGATGCGTGTTGAAAAAGTCGATGCTGGCCCCGTTGGCCTCGACAACCGCGTGTCCGACAGACCGGCCCTCGGCGCTCCCCGAGTAAAGCGGGATTACCTCAAAAGAGGCAATCGGGTATCTGCTCAGAATTCCCGTGCCGTACTCGCCGCCTCTGTAATATATGGCGCGGGCAAATTTGTAGTGACCGTAGACCGCCGCCCCGGCCAGCAGCTTCATGGTGTCGATGCCGCCCGAGCGCGCGGTGCCATGGTCGACCTCCTGAAGGCCGACAATCTCAAGCCGGTGGGACTCAATCTCGGCGGCGAGTTTTGACATGTCGAAACCGACAAGCGAGCCGGCCTTTATGTTGTAGCTGCCGACCCTGAGCGTGATTTTGTTATTTGTTCTCATCTGTTTTACCTTGTCTGGCCTTTTTTTCGCCCGGTCGGCGCTTGAAAATCATATACCCGGCAAAATAAGCCGCGCCGGTAAAACCAAGCGCAATTTTCGGGGCGATACCCGAGCTGTCGCCCGGCAGGTCGCCGGCCGTGTCGCCCTCGGTCAGCGGGTTAAATACAATGGCGGGCGGCTCGGTTTCTTCGGGTTGAGTTTCTTCGCTGCTTTCATTGTTGTATGTGCCTTCGGGGGCATCCCATGTGACGGTTGGCAGGGTGCCGCTCCCGCCGGTGCGCAGGCAGAGGCGCAGGTGCTCGTTGTCGCGCTCGGTGGTATATGAGTATGTGTAGATTCCGTTTTCGTTTGAGATTACCGACAGGTCGTCGCCGGTGAAGTTGGCGCCGGCAGTGTCAAGCACCCAAGTCTGGCCAGCCGGCTTCCAGGAGGAGATTGTGTAGACCGTTTTGTCTACAAAGGGAAATGCCGCGTCGGAAAAGCTTATAGTGGTCCCCGCGGCCGGTACGGTTATTATGCCGGTATAGCTGTACTCGGTGTAGTAGGGCCTTATTTCGTTGACATAGAAAAGGTCGTTGTACGCCGAGCCGACATATCCGTAAAACCAGTTAAAGCCGGTGATGGTACTGTCGGGTTCAAAACTTACCGGGGCGCTGTCGGCGGCGCACTGCTCGGCAAATGTGCCGGGCAGGCCGGTATATTCGCTGTATATTGTCGGGAATATCACGTTCCCCGAGGCGTCTTTGTCGTTTGTGATGCAGAAGCAGAAGCGGAGCAGCTCGTTGTCCCGGCTCGTTGTGTAGGTATAAGTAATGGTGTCGCCCGAGCGCTCGGCAATGCCTATAGTGGCCCCGTCGGTGCCGGGGTAGTTGGCGCCCTCGGTGTCAAGGACATAGACACCGTTCATCTCTTTCCAGGAGGATATCGAGTAGCCGGTCCGTGCGCAAAAGCCGCTGTTTCCCGAGCCCCTCTCGCGAAACCAGACGGTTGTGCCGGCCTTCTCTATGCGCACGACGTCGGTGTGGCGGTAGGTGGTGCCGGGATTGCCTAGCGAGCCCAGCGTATTCTCATTCCCGAGCGCGTTGCCCATCGAGCCGACATACCCCAGATTCCAGGTTACCTTGAGCTCGGAGGCTTCGGCCGACAGCGGGCACACCGGCAAAACCGCAAATAGTACCGGCAAGACACACAAGAATGACAGCACCTTTTTCACAGCACACCGCCTTTTAAGTTGATAAGTCCATTATAAGTCAGGGCAGGTGAAAAGTCAAGTCCGGCCTGTCGGTTTACAGGCTTTTGCCTGCGGCAAATGTATATCGGATTTTAAAATTTGTCTTGACAAATTAGCCCCGTTCTGATATAATACGCTTTGTCCAAGGGACAATAAATTGCGGCATCGCCAAGCGGTAAGGCAACGGACTCTGACTCCGTCATTACCTAGGTTCGAATCCTAGTGCCGCAGCCATATAAGAACGACAGTATTGATACAATGCTGGCGTTCTTATTGCACACGGCAGCCGTCGGAAGGTCTTGGTGGCAAGGCTTTCTGGTGGCTTTGTTTTTTTACCCGTTTGAAGAGTGTATTAGAAAAGCTCCGTTTGTCGGGTGTAAGGTCAATTTCACCCTGCACTCAACAAACGGAATAGGGAGTGTGTTCACACAACGAACGGGGGAAATAATGACCGCGTTTTCATTTTTTCCTCTCAATTCTCTTTGCCGCCGCGCGGAGCAGCGCCTCGCGCTCATTAGGCAGCCTCCCGTCAATCACCTCATCGAGCAGCCCGGTGAGCAGCTTTCCTATCCCGCGCCCCGGCCTCATTCCAAGCGCTATCAAATCCTCCCCGCCGACCGCCAAATCACGCAGCGAGAGGCAGCACTCCTTTTTCAGCACCTCCGAGAGCAGCGTCTCTGCCGCCTCAATTTCCTCAAGTCCCGGCGGCCTCTGTCCGGGCATTTGCGCTGAGATTTCAGCCCGCCGCAGGCCAAGCAGCCGGCGGAGGTTCTGCTCCCCGAAGAAAGCCAGCAGCCGGCGCATTTCCCCCTCGGCCTTAGGTGTTGCTGTATGCCGGGCTCGAATCAGACACTTGACGGTCGAGATTGTGCGGTTGTCGGAACGCAGCCTGCGCAGTATTGTCCCGGCAAGCTCGGCGTTCTGCTCCTCGTACTCCTGCCGGCCTTCCTTATCCTCGCCAAAGTCGTCGGGCTTTCCTATGCCGTGGAAAAAGAGGGCCAGCCGCACATATTTATCGCCCTTGTCCTCTGCGGCCATGGTCCTGACAGAACGGGCATACAGGTCATAAGCGTGTTTTTGCTCAAAATCTGCCGCCGGTTTGATTTCGGGAATGAACTCGCATATAACATCAAAAAATTCAAGCAATACCCGCTCAGCACCCGGTCCGACTATAAGCTTGAAAAATTCGTCGCGCACCCGCTCTGCCGAAATGTTTTTGAGGAGACTTCGGTTTTCATGTATGCTGCTGGCGGTATCTTCCTCGACCCAAAAGTCGAGCGCCGAGGCAAAGCGGAGCGCGCGCAGAATCCGCAGCCCGTCCTCGTGAAAGCGCCGGTTGGGGTTTCCGACACACCGGATTATCTTCTTTTCAATATCTTCCCGGCCCCCGAATATGTCTACCAGCCCGCGCCCGGGGCTGTAGGCCATTGCGTTTATCGTGAAGTCGCGCCGCGAGAGGTCGTCAGCAAGATTCCGGGTAAAATAGACCTCTGTGGGGCGCCTGTTGTCCTCATATTTTCCGTCAACGCGGTATGTCGTAACTTCAAAGCTCAGGCCATCCGATATTACCGTGAGTGTTCCGTGTTTGATTCCGGTTTCAATCACGCGTAGCCCGGCAAAGCATTCCTTCATCTGTTCCGGAGTCGCGTTTGTGGCGATGTCCCAGTCGTTTGGTCGGGTGCCGCGCAGGATGTCACGCACGCAGCCGCCGACAAAAAAGGCCTCAAACCCGCGCGACTCAAGCAGGCCCGCCATGTTCAGGGCTTCCCTGGGTATAATATCGAAATTCATCTTCGGCTCACCCCTGTTACGACTTAAGTAGCACGCCCGTTTCGTTGAGGCCGGACTGCGGCGCCTACCCGTCTTTATTATAAACCATGTCGGGGATTTTTGAAAGGCTTATGCAATATTTTCATAGAAGAAAATGGCCGGCGAGCCGCCACGGAGTTCGCCGAAATAAAAAAGGACGGCCTAATTACTTGGCCATCCTGATAAATTTTAAATTTCAGAGAGTGCGGCGGCCGACCTGATAAGGCTTTCATTGAGCTTTACTCTGTAATCGTAGAGCTTTTTCTGCAAGGGGCTGAGCTTTGCTATCGCCTCGGAATCATGGACCCCGGTCTTGCGGTATCTGCGGTAAACCGAATCGACGTTTATTGCGTCCCACATATCCATTGATGTTATCCTGCCGTCGTGCACGCAGATGCAGCGGTTGCCCCTCTTTGCGGCGATAAGGTCAACCGCAAGTTCGCCCATCCTTGAGGCGGTCACCCGGTCGTACACCGTCGGGCTACCGCCCCTTGCCACATGGGCAAAGCGGGCGAATTTGGTCTCTATGTATTCGTCCTTAAAGTGAATGTCGCCTGTTTCGGCATAGTATTTTGAAAATTCCTCGCGTGAGCGGCGCTGGAGCCTTGTGCGGAACTGCTCGCCGAAGGCGCTTATGTAGTTTTCGTCGGCAATCATCGCAAGGTCGCGCCCGCTGATTCTGTCGGCAAGATAGCTCTCGGCGGCGGCGTCAAGCGTGGCCTTTTTTTCATCATCTGTAAGTCTGGTATTGACCGCTCCCTCGGCAAATACTACAAGGAAGCTGCGCTTTCCGCGCTTTCTCGCTTCGATCATTCTGTCAATCGTCCGGTCAACGTCAAAGGCCTCGGGAGCCTCGGGAATTGCAACCCCCGACGCGCCGACGGCAATTGCGGTCATCAGCGCAATCTGTCCACAGTTGCGGCCCATGACCTCAATGACGTTGCAGCGCTTGTGCGAATTGCAGGTATCGCGCAACGCGTCGGCCATCTCAATTGTGTTGCGCAGCGCGGTGTCAAAGCCGAGTGTGTACTCGGTTGAGGTTATGTCGTTGTCGATTGTCGAGGGTATGCCGATGATGGGTATATTGCTGTATTTCAGCAAATCAAGCCCGCCGCGAAAGCTTCCGTCGCCGCCGGCGACAACCAGCGCTTCGATGCCCTCTTCCTTCATGTTTTTGGCGGCAGTTTTGATAACGCTCTCCTGCCTGAACTCATCAAACCTGGCCGAATTGAGTATAGTGCCGCCGCGGCTGATGATATTCTCGACATCCTCGGCGCGCAAAACGCGGAAATCCCCCGGACGGCGGTAGGTCATGCCGTAAAACCCGTCCATGATTCCGACCGTCTCAATATTATATTTTCTTGCGGCAAGCACGACCGCACGAACCACGGAATTCATGGCCTGGCAGTCGCCGCCGCTTGTCATAACAGCGATTCTTTTTACTTTTGGCATATTTTCCACCTGCGCCGCATAGCGGCAAAAAAGATAATCGGTGTTCACACCCGCCTAAAAAGAGCCCGCGATTATGCTCCGGTGAGGGTGCCTACATCTAAACTGCATTATACATCATGATAATGCCCTTGTCAACATAATATGATAAGTTTTTCACATCCGACAATTCGGGCGTGATTTTAAAGGCACAGCCCCGGCAGATTGCCGGGCTGCCGAATATTTTTCCGGGCTAATTATTCACCTCCGACACTTGACAATACCCGAATGATGATATATAATTATGGGAGGCAGATATTCGGGCTTGTAGCTCAGTTGGGAGAGCGCCGCGTTCGCAACGCGGAGGTCAAGGGTTCGAATCCCTCCAGGTCCACCAAAAAGCATAGCAGGGCGAGCCAAGCGAAGCCCTGCTTTTGCTTTCTGAATATGAGGGGATTCGGAAAGGTTATATCGTGGCAATATCCGACGACAGGCCGAGAACCGAATATGTTATCACATACAAAGGCAGAGAGCTTTGTGAGCATGAACACAAAAGGCTCCGAATTTTGATATCCGACGCCGGAGGAGATGAGTTGTGAGGAAACCGAAAAAACATTAAATTAATTTATTTGTGTATCTGAAAAAATACGGTGAAATTATAGGGCTCCTGAGATTGGAACAGGAATGGGATCTGTTGGACCATGATGCAAGTATGTTCTGGCGTTGCGTGCAGGAACGTTTTTTGATAATAGATAAATGATAACATAAAATACGGGATGGATAACCATGAACAGATACGCATTTTACAATACCGAGCTTGGCCTGATAAAAATCGGCTATACCAACAGCGCGGTTTTTGCCATATCAAGGGTTGAGCGGATTGACGCCCCCGACCAGCCCTCGGAGCTGTCCGGGCAGGTATATGAGGAAATCCGGGAATACCTTGCCGGCAAGAGGCAGTCTTTTGATTTTGGGTATGAGCTTCAGGGCACCGAATTTCAGATGTCGGTCTGGCGCGCGCTTGCCGGAATTCCATACGGGCAGACGCGGACCTACCGGCAGATAGCCGAGGCTTCGGGCAGCCCGCGCGCCTGCCGCGCCGTCGGGATGGCCTGTAACAAAAACCCGCTGATGATTGTCATCCCCTGCCACAGGGTGGTAGGTTCGGACGGCAGCCTTACAGGATACGCCGGCGGGCTTGAGCTGAAAAAGCACCTGCTTGAGCTTGAGCGCCGGGTGACTGAAAGCGCCAATGAAACCGCAGGCGGCCCTGTTTTTTCCGGTATATAAAAATTTACTTCCGAATAACCGCACCAAATCTCGTCAATCCTCTTGAAAATCCGGAGTGTTTGTGGTAGAATTGTAGGGCTGTAATCTGCCCGTGGCGCAGTTGGATAGCGCGCAAGACTCCGACTCTTGAGGTCGCAGGTTCGAATCCTGTCGGGCAGGCCAGAAAAAAGCACTGCGAGAGCAGTGCTTTTTTCAGTTATATTCGCCGCTGGCGAGTTATATTGCTTCGCAGTTATATTCGCCTTCGGCGAGTGATATTGCGCCTGCGGCGCAGATATAAAATGAAAGGTTTGCCTTGCCGATCCTCATGCCCCCTGGCAGCGTGGAACCAACGAGAATTTTAACGGTTTACTGCGTCAGTTTTTCCCTAAGAGGACTTAATTTGCCAACATTTCTCAGGAAGATGTAGATGCTGTTGCTAAGCTTCTCAACAACCGGCCTCGAAAATGCCTCGGTTGGAAGTGTCCCGAAGAAGTTTTTTATCATAAATCCTTGCACTTGACTTGACAATTCTGTTCAAAAAGTTCCATGAGCGGGGGTGCGAGGGCAGAGCCCCCGCAGACCGTATCCTACAGAAAGAACTTCTTGTGCAGCGACTCGCGCAGCGGCCTGACCAGCGCAATGACAAGCAGCATAACACCTATCATAAAGAGGGCTAAAAAGGGATAGGGAGACCAGATCAGTTTTTCGCGCACGCCGAATGTAATATTGATTAGGATTTCAATTCCGACCGTATATACGCCGCCCAGGATACAGGCTCCGCTCCAAATAAAGAGGTATCCCCGCCGGATATAGTAGGAGAGCACGGCCACGGCGGTGGTGATAATCGCGGCGCCGGCGACAAGCGGCAGGGCAAAGGTGAAAAACCACCGCCCGCCGAGCGCTGAGTTTATATAAAACAGGTAAAGGCCGAGGGCCAGAAAATCACAGGGAACGAACACCGCAGGGCTAGGGCGGCGAAACCAGTAGGGCAGTACAACAGTCACGTAAATCAAGACCAGCGCGCCGGTGACATATCCCGACCAGACAATTCTGCTGCCACTAAGATTCCAGTCGCAGAGCAGGCATATGGCGGCGATTATCAGGAAAAGCACAGTAAGGACAAACAGCACCCCCCGCGGGTTCAGGACCTCGGCGGTATTCTGGAAGGGGGGATAAGGCCCCTCGGCCTCGGCCGGGACAATATCCGGGTGGTACACCTGGGTTCCGCAAAGCGGGCACTTTTTTTCGCTGTCCGCCAGCTCGACCCCGCATTTTACGCAGTACATATATGACCATTCCTTTCAAGGGAGTTTTTTCGGTATGTTTTATCTCTGGTTGCTCTCTACCTTTACCGGGATATTCTGCTCGCGCAGTACCTCGTAAAACCGCCGCTCAAGCAGCGGCTCCTTGATATTGCGGATTATGTTGATTATAAGCTTGTCCCCATATGACAGAACCCCGCAGTTGTAGGGGGAGGTCGACTGAGCTCCAAGTACAAAGTCGAAGCGCTCTATTTGCTCTCTCATGGCGTCGGGCACTTTGATTACCCCGAGGTTTGAGAGCGACATCATGGATTTTCGCTCTCCAAAAAGAGAGAACATAATTTTCATCACTATGTTTTTGATGAAAAGCGGCGTCAGTTTGAGCACCAGCAGCCGCTCGTCCTGCACGTTGCCCGAGATGCGGCTGGCCATTTCGTTTGGGGTTACAAAAAGCCCCAGTTGATGCTGAATGCTGACGCATATTTCCCCGAAAGTGTATTCGCCAAGTCGCGGGTCGACTCCCGGAGTCACATAAAACACAAAATTGCGCAGCGATTTGCTGGGGAAGAGATTCCTCAGGTTTACCGGAATCAGGATTTTCACGGGTTTCTGCTTTTTTTGCGGCCGCCCGGTCTCGTTTTGCAGCCGGATGCCGGCCAGTATCATTGCCGCCGCAAGATATGAGGTAATTGTCACCTTTTTTTGTTTTGCCGCGGCCAAAACCTCGCTAAGGTCAAGAATGAAGGTGGTGATATTGTGAAACCCGTCGGTCTCGGGCGTGCCTTGCAGCTTGAAGGAATTTGCCTCTCTTCTGCTTCTTTTGATTTTGCCGGCATATTTCTGAAAGCTGTCCTCAAATTCCTCATTCGATGGCGGTTGCAGGCGGTCGAGCACTCCGTCGGTTTTCGGGATTTTTGTTCCGTATTTGCCCGACAGATATTCGGCAACAAGAGTTTTCAGGAAAACCAGCCCGCCGTTGCCGTCTGTGACGGCGTGGAAAAACTCAACCGCAATTCTGCGCCTGTACAAAAGCACGCGGAAGGCGCATTTGCGTATATCGTCAAAGGGCATGTGCGAGAGCGGATAGCTTTTTTCGTCCATAATCCGCGGCGCCCGCGGCACTTCCTCAAGGTAATACCAGAAAAGCCCGCGGCGCAGGCGCACGGCTATCGAGGGGAAACGGCGGACCGTGATATCAAGCGCCGACTGAAGCTGGTCCCGGTCGACCTCTTCTTTTAGTGTAGCCGAAAGCCTGAAGACATTGCTCCATCTTTTAGTGGCCGCCGCAGGGTATATTTTTGCGGCGTTGTCAAGCTTTAGCCACTTGAGTTTGCGCTCGGAGCCCCGGGGTAAAACCGATTTTATGAAATTGTTTATTTCGTCGAAATCAGACTTGTGCTCCTCAAAGCAGAACAACACATAGGCATGCCACATATGCGGCGTCACAATAAGTCGGCTTGCAACCCCAGCCAAAAGCAGCCTCTTATGCATGAGTGCTGCGTCGTCGAGCATTATTTCGTCGCCGCCGGCAAATATCAAAGAAGGCGGCAGGCCACGAAGGTTGCCGAGGAGCGGGGAGACATAGGGGTCATTTTTGTCTGTCGGCGCCGGCCAGGGTTTTTCGATGCCCTCAACAAGGTCATATCTTCTGCCGGTATAGCAATCGGCGAAAAACTCAAGCCGCTCGACGCTCATGGACGGGTCGGTTTTCTGGTTGGTGATATATGATTTCCCCGAAAGGGTGAGGTCGGTCCACGGAGAAATTGCGATAAGACCGGCCGGCTGCGGCATTTTTGTGTCCCTGATTATATAACAAAGCGAATATATAAGCCCTCCGCCGGCACTCTCCCCGCAGAGTACTATCTGTTTTGAGTCGTACCCTTCTTCAAGCAGAAATTTATAAGCGCTGTATGCGTCCGCAAGCGCGGCCGGGTATGGATGCTCGGGGGCCAGCCGGTATGCCGGACAAAAAACCCGCATGCCGGTCGACTCGGCCAGAACCGAGGCAAAGCCCCTGGCATAATCAAGCGTGCCGCAGGTGTATCCGCCGCCGTGCAGGTAGAGAATCACACCGGTCCGCAGCTCGTCGCGGGGCAGTATCCAAGCGGCCTTAAGTGCGTCAAGCTCAATATCCAGCGCAACCACACCCTGCTTTTTTGTCGCCTGCATTATTCTCCCGAGCCTGTCCTGTCTGCTGCGCGAGAATTCCAGCGGGCGGCTTTGAATGAAGGGACGCATCAGCTCAAGCTGCGCTCTGACAAATTTCGTCGAGAGTTTCATATCAATCTCCGTGCCGCCCAAGGCGGCCAATCCGAGTATCTAATAACAGATGATATAGGCTGCGGTATCGTGGTTTTACACGAATCCCGCCGGTATTCATATTATACCACGAAAACAAGGTCAGCAGAAGTCTGTTGCGAAAAATTGAGAAAGAGCACTGAAAAGCACCCTTTCTCAATGGATGTGGTTTTTTCATTCCCGCTAGCCGGCGGGCGCGGCCGCTACGGGCTCAAGATAACGCTGCCGGAGCAGGGCGATATCCTCGTCTGTGAGCCCCAGGCCGTCGCGCAGAAAACCCTCGGTGCCCCCGAATTTTTCGTCCAGCGCGTCAAAGGCCGAGCGCAGGTATTCGCGGCGCGCCGACAGCAGGTGGTGCAGGGTTATGGCGGCGTGTATGCTGTGGGCAAGCACGAAAACCAACGCGAATATCAGCTTATTTTTATATCGGTAATATTTATTTGAGCGCAAATAGTCCTTCATTATGTCCTCGCGGCTGACTCCGAGCGCCATGAGCACCGCCGCGGTGCCGACGCCGGCGCGATCCTTGCCCTGGGTACAATGCCAGAGAATCGCGCTCCCGTCATTGTTGTTTACCAGCAGCCTCAGGAGCCGGCTGTAGGCGTCGAGCGCGCGGGGGGTGGTCACCATTTTGCGGTAAGAGTCCTTGAGAAAGCTGCGCGCGCCGCCGTCAACCTCCATAATCTGCCGGAGCAGCATGCGGCGGTTGTTCTTGTTGACCGCGGGATTCTCCTTATCCGACAAGGAAGAGCATACATAATACTCGATTCCCTTGATAATCACGTCGGGCTTTTCGATTTGCTCGGAATCGCTGCGCAAATCAACCACGGCCTCAATGCCGTAGCGTTTTATAAGAAGCTGCGCGTCATGCTCGGTCAGCCTTGCGATGTGGCCGCTGCGGTAGAGCATTCCCGGGCGTATGCGCCGGCCGTTATGACCGACAATGCCGCCGAGGTCGCGGAAGTTTGCAATTCTTCTGGGTCTTTTTCTTTGTAACAATGGCATGTGTGTAAAGTTTCCTCCGGTATATTTAATGGTATCTGTTGTCTGCCCTCCCCGAGCTGAGGCTGTCGCGCAGAATTTGAAAAACCTTTGCCGGTGTCGGCGGGTTTCCGCGGTAGAACGACATCATTTCATATATCCTGCCGGCGATTATCACAAAAGCAAAAGCCAGAACAGCGACAAGCCCTGTCGAAATAATACCCTCGGGTACCGATATTATGCTGGTCATGGCCCGGCCGGGGGTGACAAGTATTGCCGTGAAGGGGAAATATATCAGCCACTTGGCGGTCGACACCATGCCGCTCGCGCCTCCCGCGTACATCGCCAGGAAAAAGGAGGCGATTACCGAGAGGGTGAAAATTATATTTGTTGACGATAGGTCCTCGGGCTTTGAGGCCATCGCACCTCCGATTGCGGCCATCGAGCAGTAAAGCAGAAAGCCGACGATTATCATCAGGAGCGCAATAAGAATGCCGGCCGGACTGAATATTCCCTTAAGGCCCGACAGGTTGTTTATCAGGTCGATGATTTCCGAGTCGGGAAAGAAGGACCTTACCACGGCCGTACCGAGCCTAAATCCCAGCGCGCCGGCCATCACCCAGATGGTAAACTGCATGAAGGCCGCCGCTGCGGTGGCAATCACCTTGCCGAGTATCATTGCTGCCGGCTTTATCGCAACCAGGAAAAAGTCCATGAGCTTTGAGGTTTTTTCAAGTATTATAACCGACGCCGCGCTCTGCCCGTAGAATATGACAAGAATATAAATGATGAAAATCGTAATATAGGATATCACCATGTTTATTGTATCGCGGGTCCTATCAACCGGGTTGACATCGGGCGTGTCGGTGCCGGGGCTTTTGGTTTCAATGTTTATGCTAAGCTCTGGCATGAGTGACGGGTCGACGCCCGAGCGCCTAATCAACTCGGCGCGGAACATACCCGAGGCATGGTAAAAAAAGGCGTCTATTTCGGTGTCTCTTAACTTTGTCGTCTCGGGCGACACTATTTTCAGCACATATGAATCCTCGGGGCGTGAGATAAGCAGCACCAGCTCATACTCGCCCGCCCGCTCAAGCGCGTCGTCAGGAGAGAGCGAGGAATATTTAAATTCGGTGTTGCCGAAAAGCCCGAGCCCGTCCGTGTCCAGCCAGGCGGTGTCGCCAAAGTCGCCGGTCTGGTCGCAAACCGTCACCAAATCCAGCGAGGTTTCGGTGAGAGTCGGCTCGTCGGGTTCGGCTGCCCCCGGGATAATTATGAGCCCGGTTACAGCGGCAAAAATCAGGACTGCAATTGTAGCGGTGAGCGCGATATAGGATTTTTTGCAGAGCTGGTTGCGCAGGGTAAAGCTGAAGACGGTTGACCACCCCGAAAGATACCCCTTGAACTTCATACCTGCACCCCCTTCTTGGCGTCAGTGGCAATTCTGAAGAGCTGCCGGAACTTTATCCTGTTGCCCCTGTGTATAAGCAGGGCGCCGTAGACCCGGGCGCCGAAGGCCGCAAGCAGCGCTACCACCGCCGCCTGAAGCAGCCATGAGACCAAAAGCAGACCGAACCCGATAACCCCGGACGCATAAGTGACCGGGGCAATAAATATCGAGACAACAGGTAACAGCGAAAAGACGGCAAGTAGCGCCCGGCTGCCGAGAATCGAGGAGAGCAGCGCCGTCATGTATCCGAAGAGAGCCAAAAACGACACAATGTTGACGGCTGCACCGATTTCCTCCATGTTTGAGCAGCAGGCGCCCGCAATGCCGCCGAGAATTGAGAAGGTAAGATATCCGAGTAAAATGGAAACCACCACAATGAAAAAAAGCAAAATTCCCACGCTGTCAAATGAGAGGTTGATGCCGACCGCCGACAGCATATCGGCCGAAATCGGAATGTCCATATAATTGTTGATGGCTACCACAGTGATAGCTACGCCCAAAAAGAGCAGTAGCAGGGTCAGGACCATAAAACACATTGTGGCGAGTATCTTGCCGAGCAGAAGCGCCAGAGGTCTGACGCTGACCATCAGCAGCTCGACCAGCTTTGAGGCCTTTTCCTCAACCACCGAGCGCACGATGTACGAGGTGGAGAAGATGATGAGTATCATGACAATAATCGAATACGCATAGGTGACCAAGAAATATGCATCTGAGCCGGGCAGCTCGTTTTCTTCCTGACTCCTGACATATTGATTGTAGGGCATCGACTCGACCGAGAAGGGGGCAAAGGCCGACTTGAGCTGCTCGTCGCTGACGCCTGACCCGCGCCATAGGGCCAGGCTCAGAGCCTCTGAGGCCGCGCTGGTCAGGTAAGAGGTTGTGTAGCTGTTGACGGTTGAGTCGGCGCCGGTATACGCGGTGACAGTGAACCCGCCGTCCTCGGCCTCCTTGATAAGCACCGCGACACTGCCCGGCTCGCTGTTGAGCTGACTTAATGCAGCGGCAAAGTTGCCCTCTGTTATGGTTATTTCAATTTCTGCAAGCTCGGCCGAGAAGCCGGCAACATCCTCGGTCTCAAGCTCATACCCGCTCTCGTTGATTATAGTAACACGGTCTGCGTTGAAAGAGACCGGGTGTGTTCTTGCCGAGGAGGAAGCGAGAGCAAAGGTGGCAACCGACGCAAGAACCAGCATCAGAACCATCATGGCAATAGTCGATTTGCTTTTCAGGTACTGGGAAAGGGTAAAGGCAAAAACCTTTCCGGTTCCTGTGAAATCACTCCGCTTCATGATTGCCCCCCACCACCTCAACGAATATTTCATGCAGTGAAGGCTCGCGCAGATCAAATCTGATTACGGTAATGCCGTTTCCGATAAGCCGCCCGAGCAGCAGGTTTGCCTGGCCCTCGCCGGTGACCTTAATATAATATTCAAATTCCTTTTCGCTAACAATTGTCGCCCCCGACTCCCTGATGTGCCCGGAAATATCGCATTCGGTCTTGAGCAGGAGGTTGACCCGGCCGTATTGCTTTTTGATTGCATTCAGGTTGCCCTGCAGGACGGTCTTTGAGCGGTCAAGAATGGTTATGTCGGTGCAGAACTCCTCGATGGTCGCCATCTGATGGCTCGACATGATAAGGTATTTGCCCTTGGCTATCTCGTCGCGGATTATGCCCTTGAACAGGTCGGTATTTACCGGGTCGAGGCCGGACATCGGCTCGTCGAGGACTATCAGCTCGGGGTCCGAGAGCAGGGCGGTCATGAGCTGAATCTTCTGCTGATTTCCCTTTGAGAGCTGGTCAGCCTTCCTGGATGGGAGGGGAATTTCGGCCGGGGCGCCCGGCGCGCCGCGCATTCCCGAAAAGGCCGTGCGGCGGGCGGGCTTTGTCGGATAAATGTACTCGTCGACGTCAAGCCGGCTCGACCAGTAGCGTATGCGCCTTTTGGCCTCGGCCTTGTCCGCCCCGCGCAGCTGGGCGAAATAGACAAGCTGGTCGAGTAGGGTATACTTGGGGTAGAGCCCCCGCTCCTCGGCGAGATAGCCTATGTTGCAGGTGGAGGTGCTAAGCGGAAGGCCTCCCCAGAGCACCTCGCCCGAGTTGCGCGAAAGCATCCCGAGCATCATTCGGATTGCGGTGGTTTTGCCGGCGCCGTTGGTACCGAGCAGGGCATAGACTCCCGGCTCCTTCATCTCAAAGCTTAAGTTGTCGACAACTGTCTTTGTGCCGAATTTTTTTGATAGGCTGGATACAACAAGGCTCATAGATAATTCACCTTTCAGAATTAATTGATGTCGGGACCAGTATTCAGACAAAAATGCCGCCGCGCGGCTCTTGTTGGTTGGTTGGAAAGTCGGATATATGATAACACACTTATAGTCAAAAATCAAGCAAAATATTCCCTGGCGAACGGATGAAAACAAAACGACACCCGCGCGGTTGAGCGGTCGCCGGGAGAACAAAAACGGCGCGACGAGGTCGTCGTGCCACTTAGCATTTTGAAGTTAACTGTCATCCGGGCATTGCATAGCCGGGTGCAGGCAGCCCGTATATGTATTTTTGCTGAAGTTTTTGAGTATTTCTCAAGATACTTTTTTCAAAAAGTACCTTGAGCGGGGGTTCGGGGGCGGAGCCCCGCGGGTTTATCATACCGATTCGGCAAGGTTTATAACCTCGACTCCCTTTCTCAGCGCGTAGTACATGGTATACGCCGTGCCTCCGGTACTCTTTTTGCAGTAGGCCACACAGCGCACACAGCCCTCGACGAGTTTGCGGTCGCGCTCAAGCATGCAGTCGCGGGTGTAGGTGTCGCTTATGTAATGATAGCGGTCGCAGGCCGAGAGTATGTAGTCGTAGTATTTTTTGTCACGGCTGCTCCAGCCGCGGGTTTGGTCGCGGCAGGGCAGAATAAGCTCAAGCTCAATGCCCAGCTTGTCGCGCAACTCGAGGACCTTGAGCGCGGCCAGGGTGTCAAAGCCTACGGCGCCCCCGGTGCGGAAGACGCGGACACCGCCGGCGGCAAGCGCGCAGATGGTCTCGGTGAGCAGGGCATCCAGCTTCCTTAGGTTTTTATAGGGTATTGAGCGGTGGCCGGTAAAACAGCAAACGAGTCTGGGTTCCATAAACAACCTCGTCAAAGGATTTATTTCTGATGTAGGATTAGCTGCCGTGATAAGCATATTATACTATATATATGCAATAAATGGAAGGGGAGTGATAAAAAATCGTTCGATTTTTTATTAGGGGAAACACCTTGTGACACCATGAAATACCATTATTAGAGCCTGCCGGCCCCCCAAAAACCTATGCGCTGTCATTTCGCACGATTGCCCGCCTCAATAACTCAATTCACGAACCCGCCGCTTCGACGTGTTTTGTGCCCCCGGGCGTTGTATTATATACACACGAAAACTGACAGGCCAAAAGGACGGTGGACCGGATGCAAAACCAAAGGCAGGGGAGCGGGCGCCGGCAGGCAGTTGAGAGGGGCCTGCCGGCAGCCGGCATGAAGCTGCGCCAAAGGGCGTTTGTCGACGAGGCGGTAAGGGGACTGGCATATGCCGGGGCTGCCTATCTGCTCGGAGGCTGCAGGCTGCCCTTCGGCAGCTATCCGCTGGGGCTGGCTCTTTTCTGCGCATCGGGCAAGTGGATTCCTTATATTCTAATCGGGCTTATTGCCTCGACACCGGCGGTCCCCTACCCATCGGTGTATATCGGGGTTTATATTATAACTTTTCTGCTCAGGGCAGCTACCCGGATTTTCATTGATACAGCCGACGGCGGGGAGGCGCCGTCGGCTCCCTCAACACGGCTGAAGTGGCTGCGCGCCCGGTTCTTTAACGAGAACATCAGCCTGAGGATGACGACGTCGTCGCTCTGCGCCTTCATTTCAGGGCTTTACACAATAATTGCCGGCGGATACCGCTATTATGACCTTTTCGGGGCGCTCTTTTCGATTATCCTGTCTCCGGCACTGGTCTGGCTGCTGGCAGGCTGGTTTGCCGGCGACGGGGGGGATATAAAAAAGCGCCTGCGCTATCTTGCGGGGGCCGCGGTGCTTTTAGGAGGGCTCTGCTATTCGGCCCGCGATATTGTAATTATGGGGATTTCGGCGGCGGCTTTCAGTGCGTTTTTCGTGACCCTCTGGGTCTGCAGAAGGCACGGGGTGCTCGCGGGGGCGGCGGCTGGCCTTATTTGCGGTGTGGCCTACGAGCCGGTCTACGCGCCGCTTTTTGTGCTGGCCGGGATAGCCGAAGGGCTGCTCTATGGAGTGTCGCCGACGCTGGCGACGGCCGCCGCCTTTGCCTCTGGGATGACCTGGGGGCTGTATATCGACGGTACCGATGCGCTCACCCGGCTCTTACCCGGGCTGCTGCTCTCCTCGGCGGCCTTCTGCGGGGCCGAGCGGGCCGGTCTGCTCGGGCTTTCGGGCACAGGCGAGCTCCCGAGTGTGAAGGAGGAGAAGCTGATTGCCGAGACAGAACGGGCAAAGCGCCGGATAAAGTCTGACGAGGACAAGCTGCTTGCCGTGTCGGGGAGCTTTGCCTCGTTATCCGAGATATTCTACAGTCTCAGCGACCGGCTGCGCCGGCCGGGGATAATAGACCTGCGGCGTATCTGTGACCGGGTATTCGATAAGACCTGCACGGGCTGCGCCAAGCGCGACATATGCTGGGGGCTTGAATACGGATACTCGCTCGACATGATGGCCAAGCTCTGCTCGGGGCTTCACGAGCGGGGGCGGGCTGAGGCCGACTGCATACCCGAGAGCATAAAAAAACGCTGCCCGAATATCCCGCAAATCATTGCCGATATAAACTCCGGCTGCGCCTCGCTCACCGAGTCGGTGCTGCGGGGTGAGAAAATCGGAATCTTTGCGCTCGACTACGACGCGATGTCGCGCATTCTTATTGACGCGGTCGAGGAAATGCGCGCCGACTTTGAGCGCGCCGGGGACACTGAGAGCAGGGTTTTAGGCGCACTGGCAAATCTGGGCATAATACCTTCGGTGCTGTATGTTTACGGCGGCAGGAGAAAATTCATCTCGGCGCGGGGAATTGACGCTGCAGGCACGAAAACCGACGCCGGGGCGATAAAACGTGCGCTTGAGAGAATAACCGGATGCAGGCTAGAGGACCCTTTGTTTGAGTTTTGCGACGGGCGGGGGCAGAGGCTGTCGATGACCCTGACCACCAAGCGGAAATATGCCGTCGAGCGGGCCTGCCAGACTGCCGCCGGTGAGCTGTCCGACGGGGTCTGCGGCGACAGCGCGGTTATGTTTGAGACCGAAAACGATTATTTTTACGCGCTTATCAGCGACGGCATGGGAACCGGCGGGGACGCCGCCTTCAGCTCAGGCGTGTGTTCAATCTTTCTTGAAAAAATGCTTGTGGCCGGTAACAAAATCACCACCGCCCTCCGCATGCTCAACGGCGTTCTGCGCTCGCGCGGGGGGGCGCGGGAGCTTGAATGCTCAGCTACCGTTGACCTGCTTGAGGTCGACCTGCTGACAGGTGCCGCCGCGCTGATAAAAAGCGGTGCCGCTCCGACATATGTCCGCCGTGCCGGCGGCATCTTCAAACTGCAATCAAAAACCCTGCCAATAGGGATATTGAGCGCGCTTGACGCACAGCTGACAAGACTTGAGGTGAGCGAGGGCGATGTTGTCGTCATGCTGAGCGACGGGGTACTCGACGCCGCAAAGGAAAAAGAGCGCGAAAACGAAGCCGGCAGGACCGAGTGCGAGGGCTGGCTGCCAAACCTGCTCTCGCGCGAATGGGAGGAGGATTTGGGCCGGATGGCCAAAAAAATCATAGGCCGGGCACAGAGCCTCGGCGCCCGGGATGACCTTTCGGTGATAATTGTAAGGATTGGCTTGTATTAGTATACGGTGCTAATCCTCAAAAACTTTATCAACTATTTTTTGTACACTAATAAAGCAGTGCGGACTCCGTATCGAGCGCTACTCTGCCGTTCGCCCGCCGGCTGGCTTGGGGAGCCGATGCGCGAGGGCGCCGCGGCACAACTACGGGGCTGACGCAAACTAATTTGCGTCAGCCCCTGTTTTATCGAGCAGAGTTACCGGCCATTAATACAGCGCGGCGGTTATCCTATAAAATCAAAATATCATTGTATTATGTGGGATGTGCCGATGGGTATGTGAATTGTTGTGAAAATGTGTTGACAACGGTCATGTGTAAAGGTATAATATCCATGAAAACTATGTATAAAAACACACCGGCCGCCGTGAGTCGGACAGGCCCGGAAGGAGCACACATAAATGAGAACTCTTGAGCTGCTGATTGAATTTTCGCAAAGATATGGAGCCGACCCCGAGCTGGTCAACGCCGGGGGCGGCAATACCTCGGCGAAAGTTGACGGAATAATGTATATAAAATGCTCGGGCACGGCTCTGAAGGAAGCATCCGAGGTCAGCTTTGCCAAAATGGATTTAAAAAAGCTGTTCCGAATCTTTGAGCGTACATATCCCGAGGGCGACCGCGAGCGCGAGGCAGCGGTGCTCGCCGACATGATGGCCTGCTGCACCCCCGGCGAGGAGCACAAGCGGCCGAGTGTCGAAACCCTCCTGCACGCGCTCTTTGAGCAGAAATTCGTGCTGCACCTGCACCCGGCGCTGATAAACGGCCTTGCCTGCTCACGCGGGGGAGAGGCCGAGGCAAAGCGGTTGTTCGGCGACGCTATTGTCTGGGTCCCGGCCTGCCGTCCGGGTTATACGCTGGCAAAACTGATGTATGAAAAAATGAAGACTGCAAAAGGAAGAATAGGGGTTGTCCTGCTTGAGAATCACGGGGTTTTCTTTGCCGCCGACACCCCCGGGGAGCTTGACAGGATGCTTCGCGACATGACCGAGAGGCTGACAGGCTGCATTCGCGAGTTCCCGAAAACCGGCGACGGCGGGGCCGAGCCGGGATACGGAAAAAAACTCACGAAACTTTCGGGCTGTGAGTATTTTTGCTATAACGGCAGCACTACGGCAAAGGCCTTTGCCGAAAGCTTTGAGGCGGTAAAAGATATGCTGACCCCGTTCAACCCCGACCAGGTGGTCTACTGTGGCCCGGGGGCCGGGTTTATCGACGACGTGGAGAAAGCCGGTGCGGTTAATAAAAGGATGGCAATTGTTCGGGGTGTCGGTCTCTACACCTTCGGCTCGACCGAAAAGCAAGCCCAAAACGCAATGCTTCTGGCCGAGGACGCGATGAAAATAGCGGTTTACTCCCGCTCGTTCGGCGGGCCGCGGCATCTGCCAGCCGAGCTTGTGGAGTTTCTGGTCCACTGGGAGGCCGAATCATACCGCAAGGCGCTTTGAGGTTAAATAAAATGAGGAAAGCTGAGATACTAAGGCTGCTCGGCGTTCCGGACAAGGAGCAGCGGCTCTACAATCTTGAACTGCTGCTCAGGCGCGAACCGGCGCCGGCCGGAAAACCCGAGTACTCAAACAACCATATACACACAACCTATTCATACTCGCCCTATTCGCCCTCGGCGGCAATCTGGTTCGCACGCGAGGCCGGGCTGCCGGCCGCCGGGATTATGGACCACGACAGTATAGGCGGCGGAGATGAATTCCGGCGCGCCGGCGAGCTGGCGGGAGTCGGCACCACCTGCGGGATTGAATTCCGCATTACACTTGCCGGCACTCCCTTTGAGCACAGGAAAATAAACAACCCCGACCAGCCGGGGGTCGCATATATGGCGCTCCACAGCATTCCGCACATTTATTTTCCCCGGGTTCAACAGGTTTTTGCCGGACTGCGCGAGAAGCGGAACCTGCGAAACCGAAGGATGACCGCAAAAATCAACGAAATAATGGCACCCCACGGGATTGAAATAGACTTTGAGCGGGACGTGTTGCCGATTTCGATGTACCATGGCGGCGGTAGCGTTACCGAGCGGCATCTGCTCTCGGCACTTGCCGACCGGATAATAAAAGAGGCAGGCACAGGCAAGGTAGCCGGATTTCTTGAGGATACGCTCGGCCTGAGTCTTTCGGCGCGGCAGCGCCGCTGGCTTGAGGAGGCTGACCCGCTTTATTTCCGCTATGATGTGCTGGGCATACTCAAATCGTCGCTGAACCCGAGGATTTATATTCCGGCTGTCGACGAGCTGATTACGATTGAGCAGGCGGTGGCGTTTGGCAAGGAGGTCGACGGGATTCTCTGCTATCCCTACCTCGGAGATATTGAGGACTCACCCACCGGCGACAAAAAAGCCGAGGCCTTTGAGGACAGCTATCTTGACGAGCTCTTCGAGTTTTTGTATGGGAAGGGAGTCCGGGGCATTACTTTCATGCCCTCAAGGAATAACAGGGCGCAGCTTGAGCGCCTGATGGAAAAATGCCGCGAGTTCAGCATGTACCAGATATCCGGAGAGGACATAAACCAGCCGCGCCAGAGCTTTATCTGCCCGCAGCTTGCCGAGCCGGAATTCGCGCACCTGGTCGGCGCGGCCTGGAGCCTTGTGGATAGGGAAAAAGTCTGAAGCCGATAAATTTTATGTGAATGGAGATTGAAATGAAAACCAGAGCGGTAAGGCTACACGGAGCCGAAGATTTGAGAGTCGACGAGTTTGAACTGCCCGACATCCGGGAGGACGAGATACTCGCAAGAGTGGTGGTCGACTCGCTTTGCCCGTCTACCTACAAGGCGGCAAAGCTTGCCACCACCCACAAGCGGGTGCCGCCCGACATCGCCGAAAATCCGATTATTGTCGGACATGAGTTCTGCGGCGAGTTTGTGCGGGTCGGGGCAAAGCTTTCTGGCAGGTTTTGGCCGGGGCAGAAGTTTACCGTGCAGCCGGCGATGAATTATCGTGGTTCGATGGCGGCGGCGGGCTACTCCTTCCCGTATTACGGCGGGGACGCGACATATATCATTATCCCGCCCGAGGTGATGGAGACCGATTGCCTGTTTGTATACGGGGGCGACAGCTTTTTCGCCGGGGCGCTGGCCGAGCCCTTTTCCTGTGTTGTGGGGACCTTTCACGCGATGTATCACCATGCCGAGCCGGGCAAATACCGGCACGAAATGGGAATAAAAGAGGGCGGCAGCATGGCGCTGCTCGCCGGAGGCGGACCGATGGGCCTCTCTGTGATAGAATATATTCTCAACTGTGACAGGAAGCCCTCAAGACTGATAGTCACCGACATAGCCGAGGCGCGGCTCGAGAGGGCGGGCGAGATACTCTCGGTTGAGTACGCGGCGGAGCGCGGGGTGGAGCTGAAATATCTCAACACTAAAAACTGCGCCGACCCCGATGCCGAGCTTATGGCCTTCTCGGAGGGGCGAGGGTTTGACGATGTGCTGGTTTTCGCCCCGGTCGCCTCGCTTGTCGAGCAGGCCGACCGGATTCTGGCGGTTGACGGCTGCCTGAACTTCTTTGCCGGGCCGGCCGACCCCGAGTTTTCGGCCAGGCTCAACTTTTTTAAGGTGCATTATTCGCGCACTCACCTGGTCGGGACAACCGGCGGGAACAACGAGGATATGCGGGAGGCGCTCGACATGATGAGCCGGGGGAAAATCAACCCCGCGATTCTTGTCACCCACATAGGCGGGCTTAACTGCGTTCCCGAAACCACCCTGAACCTGCCCTACATTCCGGGGGGTAAAAAACTGATTTACACCGGAATTGACCTGCCGCTGACCGCAATCGAAGACTTTCCGAGGCTCGGGGAGCACAACCCCTTCTTTGCGGGGCTGGCCGAGATTACCGAGGCAAATAACCGGCTTTGGTGCGACAAGGCCGAAAAGTACCTTCTGAAGCATTTCAAACAAATATAATCAAATATACAAGGAGACACAAAATGGCAAAAGCGGTTGTGATGCCCAAGGTGGGGATAACCGTCGAGTCCTGTATCATAGGCGAATGGAAAAAGCGGCCGGGAGATTTGGTCGCGGTCGGTG